>DASWHF010000176.1:0-32725 GCA_036393295.1 Acidiferrobacterales bacterium | reverse complement strand
GGCCGGCGTGCGCCGGCCGCTACGGGGTCTTGTCTAGGTTCCGGTCGTGCGCCGCCGGTACAGGCCGAGTGCGAGGATTCCGCTGCCCAACAGCCAGACGGCGGCGGGCAGGGGAACCACGGTGATCTGTCCGCGGATCTCGCCGTCCGGGAAGTTGACGGAATGAATGTTGACGTACCACCGCTCGTTGAAGAGGTCGTTGACCTCGGTGTCGGACAGCAGGCGTTCCCCGATCTTGGGGCTGCCGGTACCAAGGCCGAACACCACGCCGCCCGGCACGCCGACGGCGCCGAGGTGGATGTGGGCGTTGGTCTCGTTCGACGACAGCCCGGTGACGCTCACGTTATGGTGTCCTCCTGGCTTGTTGTTCGTCGTCGGTTCCCTGACCACGACATCCGCTGGAAGACTCACGGATGCCGGATTGCGTTTGACGCGCCGGTGACGACGTATACGTACATGAGAAGCACTGAGCGGCGCGACGGAGCAGGCGGCCAATATATCAAGATCGGTATCGGGCGCAAGTCATCGTAGTCGGTGACCGGTGTGGCCTGTAAACGATTCCGACGATCCACTATGACAGCCATCAATGGAAGTCACCGGTGACATATTGATATCCCGCGCGTGACATCATGGCGTCGAGGAAATTGACAGCTTTAAATGCTGAAACAGCAGGTTATTTGCGGGAAATCAATCGATCACCGTCTTGGCCTGTATTGACTGATCGGCCGGGTCGCCACCTTAACAATACGGTGTTATTGAAAAGTGTTTTAATTGTCAGGGGATTAGTATTCGCATTCGAATCACCAGTCACCGACCAGTGTCGGCAGATTTTACATATTGGGAGCTTTCCAGTGGATCATAACCGTAGAAGACTTGCAAGTACCTGAAATATATTGATAACAGTTTTCTGGCATGGGTTCTGCTTACAGTGGTGTCGGGCGAGTCTGTTATCGGCCAAGCGCCGTGCCGGGTCGTCACGACAAAACACAAGGATCGGAGGAGAGTGTGATGCCAAGAACAGCCAACAGGCCGACGGCTTGTGCATTGGGGCTCGTCATCGCGATCACTGCGGCCGGCATGTCGTCGGCATCGGCGGCGTTGATCGATATGACAGTCGTCGCTGATAGCACATCGATCAGCTGGAGCCCGAGCAATATTACCGAAAACCCCGACGGCAGCTTCGATGCCACCGGCAGCCGCACCGAGTCGGGTTTGTGGGCCTACAGCTGGGACATCACCGCCAAGACCGATCCTTTCATCACCGCCAACCTGATGCTGACCAATCTGTCCGCCAGCACCCAGACTTTCACGCTGCTGGCGACGCTGTCGACCAGCCCGGCCTTCAGCCCGGCCTTCTACGGGGGCAGCGTGTCGGCGGTCGCCAGCGACGCCAATCGCGACGGCGCGCTGAGTTTCGGCAATTCGGCGGGCATCTACTCGGGCCGCATCGACGGCACGGCCGTGCTCAACCTGCTGGCGTTCTCGTCGTCGATCGGCTGCAGCATCACCTCGCCGCCGACGCCGCCATGCACCCTGGATGCCGGCCAGCACATGAGTGGCCTGGGCGGTGACGCGTTCACGCCCGATGGCTCGTTGAGCTATGCCGCCGGCGTATCCAGCAACATCTCGATGCAGCTGCAATTCTCGTTGTCGGCCGGCGACTCGGTGACCTTCGGGAGTTTGTTCAACGTGATGCCGGTACCCGTGCCGGCGGCGGCCTGGCTGCTGATATCCGGAATCGCCGGCTTGATGGGTGCTGGTGTGGTGCGCCGGCGGCCGCGCAGCACATCCTGAAGGTTTCCGCGTTCCAATCCCGCAGCAAATTCTGATGTCGTGCTTGACCCCCCCCTGCCAGTGCAGCGGGGGGGTCGGCTCCTTGCCGCTAGTCCGCGATCAGACGGAAGCGGAACCTGGCCTTGAAGGGGAATTCCAGAATCCCCTGGCTGCGCCGTACCTCGCGCAGATACAGTTTTGCGGCGCGAAATCCCATGCGGAACGACAACCGGAAGCATTCGACCCGGTTGAGTTGGCCGCCCCGGAGGGCGTGTGCGAATCCGGCGTTGAAGCGATCTTCGCGCAGTATCGGCGCGATCTTGAGGCCGATTTCCCGTGGCGTCGGATAGTGGTGGCTCATCGGCACCTCCGCGTGACGTCGTTACGTCGTTGATTTAACTATAGCCGCCGGCACTTGCGATCGCCGGCGCGCGTCTTTGCAGCTGATTCGTCGCTGTCTGATCCCTTTGCATTCAATTCTGATTTCGGCGGGGCGGGCGCGTTCACTCCCGATATGAGCGGCGGCGCCGTCGCTGGGACGGTATGTTTATAACCACTTGTTTATAAATATTAATTATTCTTGTCATAAATACTACATATACGTAGAATTCATTTCATCATGATGAAAGACGGTTCCGCCTGGCTGGTGCTGATCATCAGCCTGCCCGGCAGCCAAGCCGGGCCGCGCATGCGTCTGTGGCGGGCGATCAAGGTGCTGGGGGCCGCGCCGCTGCGCGACGGGGTTTATCTGTTGCCTGCCGGCGACGTCGCCGCGGCCGCCTTCGCGGAGCAGGCGGCGCTGGTCGGCGCGGCCGGTGGCACGGCGCATGTACTGCGGGTGGCGCCGTTGGAGGGCGAGGCGCAGCAGCGCTATCGCGATTACTTCGATCGCGGCGAGGCCTATGCCGCATTGTCGGAAGGCGTCGACACGCTGCGCCGTGGCCTGACGCGTCTGGCCGAGCCGGCGGCGCGCCGCGCCGCCAAGCAGCTGTGGCGCGATTTCGACGCGCTGGCGGCGATCGATTTCTTCCCCGGTGCGGAACGCGAACGGGTGGCGGGCGAGCTCGCGACGCTGGAGCAGCAGATCACTCTGCGCTTCGCGCCCGACGAGCCGCGCGCAGCGGATGGCGAGGTGCCGCTTCTCACGATCGCCGATTACCAGGGGCGGGTGTGGGCGACGCGCGCGCGGCCTTGGGTCGATCGCCTGGCGAGCGCCTGGCTGATCCGGCGCTTCATCGATGCGGGGGCGCGCATCCGCTGGCTGAAACGGCCCGCGGACTGTCCGCGCGAGGCGCTGGGTTTCGATTTCGACGGGGCGCGCTTCACCCACCTGGGGCGGCGCGTGACCTTCGAGGTGCTGGCCGAGAGTTTCGGCCTCGAGCGCGACGCGGCCGTGGCGCGTATCGCCGCGCTGGTGCATTACCTCGACGTCGGCGGCGTGCCGGTGCCCGAGGCCGTGGGCATCGAGACCCTGCTGGCCGGCGCGCGCGGGCGCCACGCCGACGACGATGCGCTGCTGGCCGAGGCCGAAAGCGTCTTCGACTCGCTGTACGCCGCCTTCCGACATGAGATCAACCACGGAGAACGACGCAATGGCTAGTGCCGCCCCCCGACCCGATATCCAGGCCCCGCCGCCGGTGCCGCTGCGCGAGGCCTTCTGGTACTGGCTCAAGCTCGGCTTCATCAGCTTCGGCGGGCCGGCCGGGCAGATCAGCATGATGCACCAGGAGCTGGTCGAGCGGCGCCGCTGGATCTCCGAGCACCGCTTTCTGCACGCGCTGAATTATTGCATGGTGCTGCCCGGGCCCGAGGCCCAGCAGCTGGCAACCTACATCGGCTGGCTGATGCACGGTGCGCGCGGCGGCATCGTCGCCGGCACGTTGTTCGTGCTGCCCTCGCTGTTCATTCTGATCGGCCTGACCTGGGTGTATCTGGCCTTCGGTGACGTCCAGGCCGTCGCCGGCATTCTGTACGGCATCAAGCCGGCGGTCACGGCGATCGTCGTCTACGCCGCCTATCGCATCGGCTCGCGCGCGCTCAGGAACGGCGTTCTCTGGGCCATGGCAGCCGGCGCGTTCGTGGCGATCTTCGCGTTCGATATCCCGTTTCCCTATATCGTGATCGGCGCCGGGGTGCTCGGCTATATCGGCGGCCGCGTTGCGCCGGACAGATTCAAGTCCGGTGGGCACCACGGCAGCGGCGGAAAGTCCTACGGCGCCGCCTTGATCGACGACCACACGCCGCCGCCGGACCATGCCGCCTTCCGCTGGCTGCGCGCGGCGGTTTACGCCGGCATCGGGCTTACGATCTGGCTCGGCACGATGGCTGCGCTGTTCGCGATGTGGGGTTGGCAGGGCACGTTCACGCAAATGGGCTGGTTCTTCACCAAGGCCGCGCTCGTGACCTTTGGCGGCGCCTACGCGGTGCTGCCCTATGTGTACCAGGGCGGCGTCGAGCACTACCAGTGGCTCACCGGCACCCAGATGATCGACGGTCTGGCGCTGGGCGAGACCACGCCGGGGCCGCTCATCATGGTGGTCGCCTTCGTCGGCTTCGTCGGCGGCTGGACCCATGCGCTGTTCGGTGGCGAGTCGCCGGTGCTGGCCGGCATGGCCGGCGCGACGGTCGCGACCTTCTTCACCTTCCTGCCGTCGTTCCTGTTCATTCTGCTCGGCGCGCCGGCGGTGGAACGCACGCGGCACGATCTCGCCTTCACCGCGCCGCTCACCGGCATCACCGCGGCGGTCGTGGGCGTGATCATCAATCTGGCGGTGTTCTTCGCCTACCACGTGCTGTGGCCGCAGACCACGACCGAGGCGCTGTTCGGCGGCGGGTTCGAATGGTTCGCGGCGCTGGTCGGCATCGGCGCATTCCTGGCGTTGTGGCGATTCAAACTCGGCGTCATCCCGGTGATCCTCGGCTGCGGCGTGGTCGGGATGGCCTGGGTATTCCTGTTGCAGCCGCTGGTGGGCTGATGCCCGGGCCGCGCCATGAGGACGCTGAAAAGTCGGTCCGCGACTTTTCAGCCACGCAAAGCAATAATGTCATTATTGCTTTGCTCCATTCCTCGAACTCGTACGTGTTCGAGGAATGCCGGTCGATCCGTCGACCGTCGCGCTCCCCAGATACACGAGATCGTGCTGCAACTGCGTCCAGACGGTCGGAGTGGGCACGGTTGCGACGATTTCCTGCTCGATGACCATCCCCGAATATCGCCGGTTGTCCCGTGACCCGCCCGGCGCTCGCCGGTACCGGGCATCGCCGCGGCGCAGCGCGCCGCCGTGCAGGACGACCGTCGACTCGATCATGGCGAGCCGCGTCTCAAGCTCCTGCCGTGCCTGCCAGGCGTCGGCATGTTCGGCGGTGAGAACTGCGCGGTACTGCGGTGGCACCGTGGATGCCGGTGCGGCGTCCCGGATCGGCACGGCATCGGCCGCCGGGCGCGGCTTGACCCCGGCGAACCAGGCCGCGGCGGCCGCCGCCAGGAGCAAAGCGGGCACGAGCCCCGGGGGCATCTTGATTCTGTTCATGTTGTTCTCCAGGTCCGTCAAAAACAGACCGAACGGTCTGTATTGGGCGAAAAAAAGAGACTGCCTATTTCTTCAGCTCGCGGTCGAAGTAGCGATCGAGGTGCGCCAGGACACGTCGCATCGGCGTCCCGTCCTTGTGGAGATTGGTCATGGCGACCGCGCCCTCCAGGGCGGCGATGATGACGGTGGCGACCGTCGCCGGATCGACGTCGGCGCGCAGCTCGCCGCGCTCGATGCCGCGCGCCACGATCCGCTCGAACATCCCCTGCCAGCGATCCATGGTCTTGCGCGCGCGCCGGCGCAGCCCCGGGTGGGCGTCGTCGCTCTCGACCGCGACGTTGAGCAGGGGGCAGCCGCCGACGAACGGGTCGCCGTCCGCGTAGTTCCGAAACACCCCGGTCGCGGCGCGCAGGCGCTCGATGGCGCCGGTTTTCCCTTCCAGGGACTGTGCGATCCGCCGCGAGATCACCTCGATGGCGTAGTCGAAGGCCTCGAGCGCGAGGTCCTCCTTGCTGGCGAAGTGATTGTAGATCCCACCCTTCTGCAGGCCGGTGACGCGCATGATGTCGGACAGCGGCGCGCTCAGGTAGCCGTGGCGGTTGAGCAGCGGGGTCGCCCGCTCCAGGATCCTGCGCTTGGTATCCTCGCCTTTGCCCATCGCCCGTTTCCCCAATATCAGACCGATCGGTCTGTAAATACAGATTATGCTGTCCCCGGCCCCGCGTCAAGCCCTAGGCCCGGTCATGGAAACGCCGGCCATGACCGCTAGCGCCGATCGGACACGGCTCTACGCGGCGGCCTTCCTGCGGGCGACGGCAACCGGCCTGATCGGCGTGCTGTTGGGGCTTTATCTCGCACGGCGCGGTTTCGCGGCCGGCGAGATCGGGCTGGTCATCGGCTTCGGCCTGAGCGGCGCGGCGCTGTCGGCGCTGATCGTGACGTTCTTCGCCGACCGGCTCGGCCGGCGCCGAGCCTTGCTGGCGCTGGCCGCGCTGGCCGCGGCGGGCGGCGTCCTGCTGATGTTCATGGATCACCTGGCGGCGGCCTGCGCGGCCGCCTTCCTGGGCATGGTCAACGGCATGGGGCGCGACCGCGGCGCCCAGTTGGTGCTCGAGCAGGCGATGCTGCCGGCCACGACCACGGCGCGCGACCGCACCCGTGCCTTCGCCTGGTACAACGTGCTGCAGGACGTCGGTCACGCGCTCGGCGGCCTCGCGGCCGCGGCGCCGGTGGTGCTGGTCAAGGCGCTCGGCTTGAGCGAGCTCACCGGCTATCAGCTTACCCTGGGCTTCTATGCGCTGCTCATGCTGGCGGCCGGTGGCTGCGTCGTCGGGCTGTCGGCGGTGCTCGAAGCCGTGCCCGACGGCCGGGCGCACGCCGGCGCCCGGCGCCGGGTGTCGGCGCGCAGCCGCCGGATCGTGGGCAGGATCTCCGGCCTGTTCGCCATCGATTCGATCGCCGGCGGTTTCCTCGGCACCGCGCTGCTGGCCTATTTCTTCTTCGAGCGCTTCGCGGCCGGCGAGGTGGCGATCGCGCTGCTGTTCTTCGCGGCGCGCCTCGCCAACGCCGTCTCGCATCTCGGCGCCGCCTGGCTGGCGCGCCGCATCGGGCTGATCAATACCATGGTGTTCACCCACATTCCGTCGAGTCTCGCGCTGGTCGCGGTCGCATTCGTGCCGGTGTTCTGGATGGCGGCGGCGCTGTTCGTCCTGCGCGAGCTGCTGGTCGAGATGGACGTGCCGACACGCCAGTCCTACGTCATGGCGGTCGTGGCGCCCGCGGAGCGGACCTGGGCCTCCGGCATCACCACGCTGGTGCGCATGGGCGGCTGGGCGGTCGCGCCGTTCGCCGCCGGTTTCCTGATGCAGGGCGTGGCGCTCGCCACGCCACTCCTGATCGGGGCCGGGATGAAGATCGGCTACGACCTGCTGCTGTGGAAGTCCTTTCGCGACCTGAAGCCGCCGGAGGAGCACGATCGACTCCCGTGATATGGTAGAGCGGTAATCGCGTACAATTCGGAGACGCGTCGGTTTGCATCCGGGAGGAAAGCATGTGGCTGCTGGTCGTCGGCATGGTGGTGTTCTTCGGCGTGCATCTCGTTCCCAGTTCTCCGGTGCTGCGTGACGCCCTGGTAGCGCGGCTCGGCGAGGCCGGCTACAAGGGGCTGTTTTCGGTGCTGTCACTGCTCGGTTTCGCGCTGCTCGTCGTCGGCACGGCGCGCGCGGAATCGATGCCGATCTGGCAGCCGCCGGCCTGGGGGCGGTACGCGGCTCTGGCGCTCATGCCGTTCGCCTTTATTTCGCTCGCTGCCGCCTACCTGCCGTCGAACGTCAAACGCTGGACGCGCCATCCGATGCTGTGGGGTGTGGTGATCTGGGCGGCGGCGCATCTTTCAGCGAACGGTGATCTCGCGTCGGCGCTGTTGTTCGGCTCCTTCGGCGTCTACGCGTTGTTCGGCATGGCGTCGGCGAACCGGCGCGGCGCGCAGCTTGCCGCACGGCGCCGCGCGCGGGGCTGGGATGTCGCGCTCGTCACCGTCGGGCTTGCCGCGTACGGAACAGTGCTGGTTCTGCATGCGCAGCTGTTCGGCGCGGCGGTGATCTGAGTGGCGGCCGGCAACCCGCGCGTCCGTAAGGATGTGTGCCTGCAGAGCGAATTGCGGCCGTGCTCTTGCTGCTCGAACACCTCAAGCCGTGAAGCCTGACAAATGCCACGTGGATTGTCGCCAATCGCATTCCTGATTCTGTGCGCCTCGTTCGCGCTGCCGGCGGCCGACGGCGCCGCGCCGGCGCGCGAGCGTGCCGGTTACGAAGGACAGGGCATAACGCTGTCGGTGTCGGTGCGCACGCCCGAGCAAGTGGTGGCTTTCTATAGCGCGCGCGGTTTCCCGGAGAATGCGGTGCGCGCCCTGGCCGAGAAATGCCTGGTGACGGTCGGCATGCGCCACCGGCGCCGGGACGTCGTCTGGCTGGAGCCGGCGCGCTGGCGCTTCGTCGACGCCGGCGGCCGCGAGGTCCGCCGCCTGGATCGCGCCTACTGGGCGCAGCGCTGGGAGGCGCTCGCCGTGCCGGCGGCGAGCCGCGCCACCTTCGGCTGGACGCAGCTGCCGGAGAGCCGCGACCTGCTTCCCGGCGAGCCGGTCGGCGGCAACGTGGTCATCGAACCGCCCGCCGGCCGTTTCCGCTTGGAGCTGCGCTTTGCCACCGGTGCCGACAAGCGCGGCCCGGCGCTGCGTGCCGTGATCGAGGGCTTGAGCTGTGCGGGCGGCGGCGCGGGCGGTGCCGGGGACGGCGGCGAGTTCCCGCCATGAGAGCTATCCCGGCCGTCATCCTGCTGCTGGCGTCCTGGGCAGTCGCAGCCGCCGAGCCGCCTCCCGGGCTCATTCAACTGGACGGCCGGCCGGCGCCGGCGCTCAAGCTCGCCGACCTGGACGGCCGGACCACCGACTTGGCCGCGCTGCGCGGCCGTTGGGTAATGGTGCATTTCTGGGCGAGCTGGTGCGGCCCGTGCCGGCGCGAGATGCCGACGCTCGAGACCCTGGCGCGGGAAATCCCCGCCGAGCGCCTGGGGATGGTACTGGTCAACACCGCCGAGACCGACGACGAGGTGTTTGCGTTTCTGACCATCGTGGCGCCGAGCCTCTCGACCCTGATGGATCGCGACGGCCGGGTCACCGAGCGCTGGCAGCCGCGCGGGCTGCCGTCGAGCTTCCTGGTCGACCCCGACGGGCGCCTGCGCTACCTGGCCCTGGGCGGGCGCCAATGGGACTCGCTGGCCTATCTGGATTTTCTTGAGTTCCTGACCGCCCGGGATTCCCGCCCACGTCCGGCCGGGGGGCAGTAAGCCCCGGTTTTTCCAGCGTTCTGCCTTTTCTTTCCCGGTAAACCGGTATAGAATCTGCCACCTTTCGCGCCCCGCGCCTGATTCCTTGGCGGCGGGGTCAAGGCAAACGCAGCTTCAAGAGGAACGTGGTCAATGGTCACTATTCGCCTGGCGCGCGGCGGCGCCAACAAGCGTCCGTATTACGTCATTGTCGTGGCCGACCGGCGTCGCGCCCCCAATGGCCAGAATCTGGAACGCATCGGTTTCTTCAATCCCCTGGCAAAGGCAAACGAGGAGCGGCTCCGCGTCGACCTGGGGCGCTATCAGTACTGGCTGAGCAAGGGCGCCCAGGCCTCGGACCGGGTCGCGGACCTGGTAAAGGGCTACCAGGCGGCCTGATCGCCATCTGCCCATGACCGGCGCGCCGCACTCCCAACCCCCGGCGCAGGAACTGGTGACGATGGGCCAGGTGGTGGGGGTGTACGGCGTGCGCGGCTGGGTCAAGGTGTATTCGCATACCCGCGAGCGCGAGGGCATTCTGGCCTACCGCCGCTGGTGGTTGAAGCTGCCGGACGGTTGGCGCCGCTTCGAGATCGAGGACGGACGCCGCCAGGGGCAGGGCGTGGTGGCGCAACTCCAGGGGGTCGCGGATCGCAGCCAGGCCGCCGTGCTGATCGGCGCCGACATCGCGGTCGAGCGGCGCGAGCTGCCGGTGTTGCCGGAAGGCCAGTATTACTGGGCGCAGCTCGAGGGCCTGACGGTGCGCAATCTCGAGGGCGTGGAGCTCGGAACGGTGAGCCACCTGTTCGTGACCGGCGCCAACGACGTGCTGGTGGTGACCGGCGAGCGCGAGCGTTGGATACCGTATATCCCGGACGTGATCCGGGAGGTGGATCTCGAATCCGGGGTCCTGGTGGCGGATTGGGACGCGGATTTCTGATGCGCGATGCGCATTGACGTCATCAGCATCTTTCCGTCGATGTTCGAGGCGGTGAGCGCCTACGGCGTGACCGGGCGGGCGCTGGTCAAGGGCGTGTTGAGCCTCACGGTCTGGAACCCGCGCGACTACACGACCGACCGGCACCGCAGCGTGGATGAGCGCCCCTACGGCGGCGGCCCCGGCATGGTGATGCGCCCGGAGCCGCTGGCGCAGGCGATCGCGGCGGCGCGCGCGGCCAACCCGTCGGCGGCGGTGCTGTATCTGTCGCCCCAGGGGCGGCGGCTGGACCAGGCGGGCGTCGAGGCGCTCGCGGCGCGGCCGGGCCTGATACTGCTGGCCGGGCGCTACGAAGGCGTCGACCAGCGGCTGCTGGATGCCGAGGTCGACGAGGAATGGTCGATCGGCGATTACGTGCTGTCGGGCGGCGAGCTGCCGGCGATGGTGCTGATCGACGCGGTGGCGCGCCAGCTGCCGGGCGTGCTCGGGCACGAGGATTCGGCCGGGCAGGATTCGTTCGCCGACGGCCTGCTCGATTGCCCGCACTACACGCGGCCCGAAGTGTACGCCGGCCGCGCGGTACCGGCGGTGCTGCTCGGCGGGGATCATGCCGCCATCCGGCGCTGGCGTTTGAAGCAGGCCCTGGGGCTCACCTGGTTGAAGCGCCCCGACCTGCTGGACGCCGCGCACCTGGACGACGAGCAGCGCGAATTGTTGCAGGAGTTCCAGCGTGAGTACGCTGGGCGCGATCAACGAAAGCAATGACGTTTTTGGAGCGAACCATGAGCAAGATCATCGACCAACTGGAAGCCGAGCAGCTCAAGGCCGATGTCCCCGACTTCGTGCCCGGCGACACCGTCGTGGTGCACGTCAAGGTGAAGGAGGGCGAGCGCGAGCGCCTGCAGGCCTTCGAGGGCGTGGTGATCGGCCGCCGCAACCGCGGCATGAACTCCTCGTTCACCGTGCGCAAGGTGTCCTACGGCGAGGGCGTGGAGCGCGTGTTCCCGCTGCACAGCCCGGCGGTCGCCAGGATCGACGTCAAGCGCAAGGGTGACGTGCGCCGCGCCAAGCTCTACTACCTGCGCGATCTCTCCGGCAAGGCCGCCCGCATCGCCGAGAAGGTCTAAAAAGGGGTTCACCCTCCGAACCCGCGTCATCGCGAGGCCCGTGCGCAAAGCGCACGGGCCGTGGCGATCTCCCTTTGGGTCATCCGCCGCGATTCCGCTATAGTGGCGTCCCGATGAGACCCTGGTTGTTATTCCTCCTGCTGATCGCCGGTCCGGCGCTGGCCGAGCCCGCCGATATCGAGCGCGTCCCGGCGCTGGTGCGCGGCGGGGCGCCGCATCTCGCGCTCTATCTCATCGACAAGAACCAGCCCGGGCCGGCGGCCACGGACGACTGGATCGCCTGGGAGCGGCAGCGCTACGCCGTCTACTTCGCGCAGCGCGACTGGGAGGCGGTCGCCGCGCGCGCCGCCGCGCTGCCGGACGGCGTGCCGGAAGAATTCCACCGCTGGGTGCGCACCCAGGCCGCCGCGGCGCGGCTCCACGCCGAGGACGGTAACGGCGCGCGCCGGATCCTGGACGCGCTCGTGTTGGAAGGCGAGGCCGACCGGGCGGCCGTGGCACAGTGGCGGCAGATGATGATCCGCAGCTATCTGATCGACGACAGTCTGGCCGATGCCCAGTCCGCGGTGCTGCGCTACCAGCAGGACTACGCCGTGACCGACGATTCCTGGCGGTTGCTGCACGCCCAGCTGTTGATGCGCATGAACGACAACCGCGGGGCCCTCGGCGTGCTGGCTGGAATCCTGAGCCACGAGGGCCGGTTGCTCACCCAGCTGGCGCGGCTGCGCAGCCGCGCCCAGGGGCCGCGGGCGGTGGCGGTCGAGGCCGACAAGCTCATCCACGCGACGCGCAACAAGCCGGCCTTGCAGTTCCAGGCCTGGGCGCTCACCGCCGAGGCCGCTGCCATGACCGGCGAGCACCTGAAGCGGGTGATTGCGCTGGAGCGGGCGCTGACCCTCAAGCGCGAGCACGGCGCGAGCGACCGGCTTTATCTCGTGGACTCCGAGGACCTGTGGCGCGCCTACGTCCGCTATGCCGAGGCCGAGGGCGGCAAGGCGAAGCTGCCGGCCGACCAGAATGCCGCTTGGGTGAGGAAGGCGGAAGCCTTCAAGCGCGACGACGCGGTGAACGCGCGCGCCTTTTACGCCTACCTCGCCAACCGTGCGCGCCAGCCCGACACCCGCGCGCTGGCGCACGCCCGCCTCGCCGATTCGCTCGCGGCGGACGGCCGCGAGGAGGTGCTGCGCTGGCTGTACGTCGACTCCTCGCGCTATCCGGCGCTCGACGACGTCCCGGCGGCGGTGCGCTACCGGTTGCTCGACAAGGCGATCGCCGTCTACGACATCCGTTTCGCCGCCGACCTGCTCGCGGGCCTGCACGCCCCGCCGCCCCAGGAGGACGCCGACCGCTGGGCGCTCAAGCGCGCGCGGGTGATGATCTATGCCGGCGAGCTCGGCGCCGGGCTGCAGGCCTTGAGCAATGTCCTGGTCGACAAGGAAAAGCTCGACGACGACCTGGCGGAGCGCTACATCCAGGTGATGTTCGATCTGCAGGCCGCGGACCGCCACCGCGAGGCCGCGGTGCTGCTGGAGTCGCTGTTCGGGCTGGTGGATAATCCGCGCATGCGGCGCGAAATCCTGTTCTGGCAGGCGGACTCGCGAGCGGCGCTCGGCGAGCACGCGCAGGCGGCCGAGCTCTATCTGCGCTCCGCGACCTACGGCGGCGCCAACGGCGGCGACCTCTGGGGGCAGAGCGCGCGCTACCACGCCGCCGAGGCCCTGGGTAAGGCCGGCATGACCGCCGACGCGCGCAGCGTCTTCCAGCGGCTGCTGGATTACTCCGGCGACCCCCGTCAGCGCCTGCTCATCGAACGCCAGCTGCAACAGTTATGGCTGCTCGAGCAAAAGCCTACGACGCGGTGATCGCGGCGCCGTTCGGGGCGCTGGGCATCGCGGCCGATCGGGCCCTGACCTCGATCGATTTCCTGCCGGCCGGCGCCCGGCCGCAGGCCGCGTCCACCGCGCTGGCGCGCGAAGTCTGTGCTCAGCTGCGCGCCTACCTGCGCGACGGCGCGCACCGCTTCGACCTGCCGCTCGACCTCGCCGGCACCGACTACCAGCGGCGCGTGTGGCGCGCGCTCACGCGCATACCGCCCGGGCGGCCGCTCAGCTACGGTGCGCTGGCCGCGCGTCTCGCCAGCGGCCCGCGCGCGGTCGGCGGCGCCTGCCGCGCCAACCCGGTGCCGATCGTCGTGCCCTGCCACCGCGTGGTGGCATGCAGCGGCCTCGGCGGCTTCATGGGCGGCGAGCGCGCCGGGCCCTTGTCCATCAAGGAATGGCTGCTCGCGCATGAGCGTGGCTGAGGCGCCGGCGCCCGCCGAGCAGGCGCTCATCGAGCGCTTCCTGGACGCGCTCTGGTCGGAGTCGGGCCTGAGCGCCAACACCCTGTCCGCCTACCGCGGCGATCTTTCCGCATTCGCGCTGTGGCTGGATCGGCGCGGCGCGGGTCTCACGCGCGCGACGCGCGATGACCTCATCGCCTATCTGGATCACTGCCAGCGCGCGGGCGCGCGGGCGCGCACCAGTGCGCGGCTGTTGTCCAGCCTGCGGCGCTTCTACCGCTACCTGCTGCGTGAGGGCGAGTCGGGCGAGGATCCGACCGCGCTGGTGGATTCGCCCAAGCTCGGCCGCGGGCTGCCCAAGTCGCTGACCGAGGAGCAGGTCGAACAGCTGCTCGACGCGCCCGACGCCGGCACGCCGCTGGGCCTGCGCGACCGCGCCATGATCGAGACGCTGTACGCCACCGGCCTGCGCGTCTCCGAACTGGTGGGCCTCAAGCTCACCCAGGTGGACAGCGGCGGCGGCGTGGTGCGGGTGATGGGCAAGGGGAGCAAGGAACGGCTGGTGCCGCTCGGCGAGGAGGCGCTGTCCTGGCTGCAGCGCTATCTGCGCGAGGCGCGCGGCGCGCTGTTGCGCGGCCGGGACAGCGAGGCGTTGTTTCCGACCGCGCGCGGCGCCGGCATGACCCGCCAGGCCTTCTGGCACAACATCAAGCGCTACGCGCGGCTCGCCGGCATCCACCAGCCGCTCTCGCCGCACACCCTGCGCCACGCCTTCGCCACCCATCTGCTCAACCACGGCGCCGACCTGCGCGTCGTGCAGATGCTGCTCGGCCACGCCGATCTCTCGACCACGCAGATCTACACGCAGGTCGCGCGCGAGCGCCTGAAGAGCCTCCATGCCCGGCACCACCCGCGCGGCTGACGCCGGCCATTGCGAGGGCGCGCAGCGCCCGCGGCAACCTCCGTGAACGTCCTGAGCGCTCAGGGAGATTGCCGCGGCCCGCTACGCGGACCTCGCAACGACCCTACGGGTCGCCCCGTCAGACGGCAGTCGCTCCGCCCGGTTAGGTTACCGGTAGTAGTACAACACGATGCCGCCGAACACGATGCGGTACCAGGCGAAGACCGTGAAGTCATGGCGGCTGACATAGCGCAGGAACACGCGCACGACGACGAGCGCGGTGAAGAAGGACATGACGAAGCCGACCGCCAGCACCGCCAGATCGTGCAGGTGCAGGATCTCGGGATGCTTGTAGAGCGAATAGAAGGTGGCGGCGAACATCACCGGCATGGCCAGGAAGAACGAGAACTCGGTGGCGGCGGTGCGCGACAGACCGGAAAGCAGGCCGCCCATGATGGTGGCGCCGGCGCGCGACACGCCCGGGAACAGCGAGAACACCTGGGCGACGCCGATCTTGAGCGCATCCAGGTATCCGAGCCGGTCGATGTCGGTCACGCGGACCCGAAGCGGCAGGCGCTCGATCACCAGGATCAGCACCCCGCCGACGATCAGCGCCATCGCCACGGTGCGCGGATTGAACAGGTGCTCGGTGATGAGATCGTGGAACAGGAGGCCGACGATCGCCGCCGGCAGGAAGGCGATGAGCAGATTGATCGCGAAGCGCCGCTCGGTCGGGCGGTTGAGGCCGACCAGCACGCTGCCGACTTTCCTGCGGTAATCCCAGACCACACCGAGGATCGCGCCCAGTTGGATGATGATCTCGAAGGCTTCGGCGGTGTCGCCTTTGAAGTTGATCAGGTCGGCGGCGATGATCAGATGGCCGGTCGAGGACACCGGCAGGAACTCGGTGAGCCCCTCGACGATGCCGAGAATGAACGCCTTGATCAGCGCAAAGATGTCCATCGGTCGTTCAGTCCCCGAACCGCAGCGCCTGGCCGAGCACGCCGTCGCGGAACCGGCCCCGGTCGTAGACGACGGTGCCGGCGACGATCGTATACAGCGGCCAGCCGCGGAGCACACGGCCGGCGTAGGGCGTCCAGGCGCATTTGCTGACGATGTCGGCGTTGCCCAGCGTGCGCGGAGTGTCGAGATCGACCAGCGTGAGATCGGCGTCCCAGCCTTCCAGGATCCTGCCCTTGTCGGGAATGCCGTAGGCGGCGGCCGGGCCGTAGCACATCCACTGCTGGACCTGGGCGAGCGTGCAGCGCCCGGCCTGCATCTCGGTCAGCATCAGCGGCAGCGCGGTCTCGATTCCCGGCATGCCGGACGGCGCCTGGCCATAGGGCCTTTGCTTCTCCGCGAGCGTGTGCGGCGCGTGGTCGGTGCCGATGAAGTCGATGACGCCGTCGTGGAGCGCCGCCCACAGCGCGGCGTTGTCCTCGCGCTTGCGCATCGGCGGGTTCATCTGCACCAGCGTGCCCTGGCGCGCGTACTCGGCGTCGTTCAGGAACAGGTGGTTCGGGCTGGCCTCGGCCTTGACCCAGGCCGGCTTGTCGGCGCGCAGCAGCTCGACTTCCTCGTGCGTCGACATGTGCATGATGTGCAGGCGCCGCCGGTATTTCTTCGAAAACGCCAGCGCGCGGGCGGTGGCGATGCGCGCCGCCTCGTTGTCGCGGATCTCGGAGTGCACGGCGGGATCGCCGCGGCCGGCGAACTGCTGCTGGCGGGCGTGCATGCGCTTCTCGTCCTCGGCGTGCACGCAGATGACGCGCTCGCCGCCGGCGAAGATGCGCTCCAGGTCCTCGTCCCGGTCGACCAGCAGGCCGCCGGTGCTGCAGCCCATGAAGATCTTGATGCCGGGCGTGGGTGAAGCGGCGTTCAACTCGTCGAGGTTGTCCGGGGTCGCGCCCATGAAGAAGCCGTAGTTCACCACGCTCTTGCGCGCGGCGCGCGCCAGCTTGTCGGCCAGCAGGGCGCGCGTGGTCGTGGCCGGCTCGGTGTTGGGCATCTCGAGGAAGCTGGTCACGCCGCCGCGCGCCGCGGCGCGCGAGCCGGAGGCCAGGTCTTCCTTGTGCTCCTTGCCGGGCTCGCGCAGGTGCACGTGCGGGTCGATGACGCCGGGCAGCAGCAGGCGGCCGTCGGCGTCAATGGACTCACGCGCCTGCGCGTCGATGGCGGCATCGATGCGCGCGATGCGGCCGTGCTCGCAGGCCAGATCGCCTTCGACCGTGCTGCCGTCGGGGCGGGCGATCCGGGCGTTGCGGATGATCAGACTGAGCAAAATGCGGGTTCCTGAAACGATAAAGGGGCCGGCGGCCCCCTGACGGTTCGCGGGCGCAGGCGGCGCGTTAGCGCCTCAGCCCATTTGTTTTTCGCGTATTTCGTCGAGTGTCTTGCAGTCGATGCACAGCGTCGCGGTCGGGCGCGCCTCCAGGCGCTGCACGCCGATTTCGACCCCGCAGGTCTCGCAGAAGCCGTAGTCGTTGTTGTCGATTTTGCCGATCGCCTCTTCGATCTTCTTGATCAGCTTGCGCTCGCGGTCGCGCGAGCGCAGCTCCAGGGACATGTCGGTCTCCTGGCTGGCGCGGTCGTTCGGGTCGGGGTGGTTGGCGGTCTCGTCCTGCATGCTGTGCACGGTGCGCGAGACCTCGTCGAGCAGCTCCTGCTTCCAGGCCAGCAGTATGGCGCGGAAGTGATCGAGCTGCTTCTTGTTCATGTACTTCTCGCCCTTCTTTTCCACGTAGGGCTTGATCCCGTGGATCAGGGTCGAGGTGCTGTCCTTTTTTTTGCTCACTGCCATGGTGGCTCCTGGTCGTGGGCGGGCCTGGCGGGCCGATCGCCCTGAATCTGTGCGGGCCGGTACCGAAAGTAAGCGCGCATCTATACCAGAATCCCCGGGGGGGTGCAAGCCGCTGATTTGCAAGAATTGGGCCGTTTTCCGGGTCCTCCGGATCGTGGATAATGACGGTATTTTCGGCCCGAAATGCGCATGCCCCAGCCCCTCCAAGCCCTGATTTTCGACGTCGACGGAACCCTGGCCGACACCGAGCGCAACGGCCACCGGATCGCCTTCAACCGGGCGTTCGCCGAGGCCGGTCTCGACTGGCATTGGGACGTGCCGCGGTACGGAAAGCTGCTGGCGGTGACCGGCGGCAAGGAGCGCATGACCTATTATGTCGACCGCTACCGGCCGGACTACGCAAAGCCGGCGGATTTCGCCGAGCGGGTCGCGGTGCTGCACCGGGCCAAGACCCGGCACTACACCGCGCTGCTGGCCGGCGGCGCCATCCCGCTGCGGCCGGGCGTGCGGCGCCTGCTCGCGGAGGCGCGCGCCGCCGGCCTGCGCCTGGCCATCGCCACCACCACCACGCTGGACAACGTCACTGCGCTGCTCGCGCATTCGCTCGCGCCCGATGCCGAATCCTGGTTCGAGGTGATCGCCGCCGGCGACGTGGTGCCGGCCAAGAAGCCGGCGCCCGATATCTATCACTATGCCCTGAAGCGGATGGGGCTGCGCGCGGAGGAGTGCCTGGCGTTCGAGGATTCACAGAACGGGATACGCGCGGCGCGCGCCGCCGGTCTGAAGACTGTCATCACCACCAACGCCTATACCCATGACCACGACTTCCACGGCGCGGCGCTGGTGCTGGACGGCCTTGGCGAGCCCGACCGGCCGTTTCAGGCACTGGCGTCGGCGATCGCGCTCAATGGAGCGCGCTATTTCGATCTGGCGTTGGCGCGACGGGTGCACGCCGACGGCTAGCGGAGAAAGACTGTAGGGCGGGGCATCCTGCCCCGCCGGCGTCATTGACCAGATGGCGCGGGGCTGGAAGCCCCGCCTACATCAAAACGCCGCGTCGAAACCGACCAGCACGTAACCTTCCTTGCTCTCGTGGCCGACGAAGTCGGCGTCGCTGTCGGCGGCCAGGAAGTCGCCGGTGACCTCGATCACGCCCTTGACGTTGCGCATGAAGTAATACGACGCGGCCAGCGTGACGGTGCGCATGTTGATGCCCTCGTACACGGTGCCGCTGCCGTCCAGGTCCTGGGCATCGGCGTAGTTCACCAGCA
Source organism: Acidiferrobacterales bacterium (assembly GCA_036393295.1). Classification (GTDB taxonomy): domain Bacteria; phylum Pseudomonadota; class Gammaproteobacteria; order Acidiferrobacterales; family UBA6901; genus DASWHF01. The sequence continues at coordinate 14,283 of DASWHF010000176.1, read as the reverse complement.
GCGAATAGGCCCAGCGCGGGCTGCGCACGTAGTCGACGCCGGCGAAGCCGCCGAACCATTTATAGCTCACGCTCGGGTCGGTATCGATGAATCCGTCCCATTCGTTCCACAGCCCCTGCACGAACCAATGGGTCTTCGCACCGATGCTGCCGGACAGATCGAGGCCATAGATGCGCTTGTCGGTGTCGCGGGTGCCGGCCGCGGTGCCGGCCAGCAGGCCGGTGATGCTCTTCTGCTCGCCGGCCAGCCCGAAGACGCCCACGGTCATGATCGTGCCGACGTCCACGCCGACCCGGCCGAAGACGTTCTTGCGCGTGTCGTTGTCGAACATCGCGTCGGCGCGGCGGTAGCCGGGGCTGTTGATAGTGAAGTTGTCGGTGATGCCGTTGCCGTTGACCGCGCCGAGCGCGAGGTCGACCGGCCCGAAGCCGCGGTCGAGGATCACGCCGCGGTCATAGGTGATGCCGGCCATGCGATAGGCCATGAAGTCCTGGAAGGTCAGGCGGATCTCGCGCGGGAACATCAGGTCCGAGAGCTGGAACTGGCCGAGCATGGTGCCGACGCCGCTGCCGAAGGCGTCGTCGTGGCGGAACCAGGCGTCCTCGATCAGGGTCTCGCCGTTGCCGCCCTTCTCGGCGAAGATGCCGTAGAAGTAATAGGTGATGTGGTCCGAGAGCGGTGCGCTCGACAGCAGCTTGATGAGATAGGGCGCCTGGAAGTCGGCCTCCGAATCCGCCGCGCTGGCGCCCGACACCGGATCGACATGTTCACCCTGGCGCGCCTGCACGTAAGCCTGGGCACGGATCGCCAGCGGCGGAAACTTGGGCAGCACCAGCATGTCGTCCTGGGTGTCGACGGTGTTCTGGGTGCGCCAGTTGGGCAGGCGGAAATTGCTGTCGCGGAAGTGCTCGCCGAAGGCGTTGAGCCGCGGGAAGGCGTCGTGGCAGGCCGCGCAGCTCATGTCGTACTGGCGCGCGAACGCCGGTATCGCCTGGGCGGTCGGGGCGGCGAGCGCGAACCCGGCGGCGGCGAGCGCCACGGCGGCGCCGCGTCGGAAGAGGTCGTCAATGCGGGACATGGAGGCTCCTTTTCAGGATCGGTGATCACGGCCGGCATCGCGCCGAGGCCGACGCCCCGACAGTGTGCCCCGCGCCACCACCACCCGCCTTGATATGCATCAATATCCGGCGGCGATCGTGCAGCGGCATCGGGTCGCAGCGACGCGCTTGCCGCCGCGCGGTGCGCGCTTTAGCATGCGTCATGCTGTCGTTCCACTTAAAGGCGTAGCGCTTGCCCATGAAACCGGTCGCCGCCCGCATGGGCGATATCCAGCCGTTCCACGTCATGGACATCCTGGCGCGCGCCCGCGCGCTGGAGGCGCGGGGCCGCTCGATCATCCACCTCGAGATCGGCGAGCCGGACTTTCCGACCGCGCCGCAAATCGTCGCCGCCGGCATCCGCGCCCTCGAGGAGGGGCGCACGCAGTACACGCCGGCGCTCGGCCTGCCCGCGCTGCGCGCCGCCATCGCCGCGAGCTATCCGGAGCCGGGACGGCCGGGCCCGGAGCGGGTGGCGGTCACGCCCGGCGCCTCGGGCGCCTTGCAGCTCCTGCTCGGGGTGCTGATCGATCCGGGCGACGCGGTGCTGATGGCCGATCCCGGTTATCCCTGCAACCGCCACTTCGTGCGCCTGTTCGACGGCCGGCCCGGCCTGATCCCGGTGGATGCCGCGAGCGACTATCAGCTCACCGCCGAGCTGGTCGAACGGCACTGGACGAAGCGCACCCGCGCCGTGCTGCTGGCATCGCCGGCAAACCCGACCGGCACGCTGATCGCGCCAACCGAGATGGCGCGCATCATCGCGCTGGCGGAGGCACGCGGTGCCGTCGTGATCGTCGATGAGATTTATCACGGCCTGACCTACGACGCCGAGGCGGCCAGCGCCGTGATGCTGTCCGACCGGGTGTTCGTGGTCAACAGCTTCTCGAAGTACTACGGCATGACCGGCTGGCGGGTGGGCTGGCTGGTGGCGCCGGAGGAATACATCGCGGACATCGACAAGCTGGCGCAGAACATTTTTCTCGCCGCCAGCACCCCGGCCCAGCATGCCGCGCTTGCCGCCTTCGAGCCCTCGGTGGTTGCCGAGCTCGAGCGCCGCCGGCGCGTGTTCCGCGAGCGTCGTGACTATCTGCTGCCGGCGCTGCGCGATCTGGGCTTCCGGATCCCGGTGACGCCGCAGGGCGCATTCTATCTGTATGCCGACAGCAGCGCCTTGAGCGACGACAGCGAGTCCCTGGCGGTGGAGTTGCTCGAGCAGGCCGGTGTCGCGATCACGCCGGGCCTGGACTTCGGCCGTCACCGCCCGAAGCAGCATGTGCGTTTCTCCTATGCCAACACCCTCGACAAGCTGCGCGAGGCCGTGCGCCGCATCGCGCGTCACCTCGGGCGCACGCCCGGCTGAGCGAGGGAGGTATCCGTGGTCGCCGGGTGGAAATATCACCCAACGCGACGCGCGAGCGTGATTTATTCTGACCCCTTTGACACGCCGCGACGAAATGCGTAAAAGACGCGCCAAGTGGCGCTTCGCGCTGTTCAAAATATCGAAAAAGTACTTAGAATTCCGCGGAGGATGTGAAGGAGCCCAGGGACTGGGCGACCCTCTTAAAGAGAGCCGTAGTCACGGCTGGCCGTCGTCAGGACGGCAACCCAACTCTGATAATCAAGCATCGAACGGGGTGCGACGCCACAGAATTCCCGGTACCGGGAAATGGAGCGCATTATGAAACGGAAGCAAGAGCAGTTGAATGCCGCACGCGGTTCCAACGACGCGCACTGGCTGGCGCGCATGGCGGACGCGGTTCTGCACGAAAGCGATCAGCGCGAGTCTCCGCGCAAGCCCGTCAGCCTGGTCGTCAGCCTCAACGAGTTCCTGACCTGCCTCGGGCGGGGATGGATTCGCGACATGAGTCTCAACGGCGCCTTCGTGCGCCTCAGCGACCAACGGCTGCAGCCGGGTATGGCGATCCAGATCGGATTCCCCTTCCTGTTTGCCGGTCTGCCGATCGAGCGGCGGGTGACCGCCGACGTGGTGCGCGTCGAGCCGGGCGGCGTGGCGATACGATTCCAAAAATACAATCCGGACTTTTACGGCGATCTGACCAGTCTGTTGGACACCGCCTAGAGGGGTTGCTAGAGAACAGGCGGCCGCCGTCGGGGAGTGTCCCGACCGTGGGCCGCCGGTGTGGTTCGGGCGCGGCGAGCGCGTTGCGCAGGGCCTCGATCGTGAGCGCGATCGAGGCCGGTTGCGTGCGCGCGCGTCGGACAAGGCGAACGCGCCGGCAGGCCGTGCAGGTGGGCCTTATCGGTCGGTCGGGCCGCAACATCCGGCCGACATGGAGCGTCGATTCTCAACCAAGGAAGCGGAGTCATGGCCCGTCAGCCGCGCTATCGTCTGCCCGGCGTACCCCAGCATGTCATTCACCGCAGCCGCCGCGGGCGGCGCGTGTTCGCGAGCGACCAGGAGTGCCGGTACTTTCTCGACAGCCTGGCGGCTGCCAGCCGGCGCTATCGCTGTGCGGTGCACGCCTACGTGCTCATGCCGGACCACCTGCACCTGCTGGTCACGCCCGAGCTGCCGGACGGCGTGGCGCGACTGATGCAGACCGTCGGGCGCCGTTTCGTGCGCCACAACAACCGGCTGCACCAGAACTGCGGTCCGCTCTGGGACGGGCGCTACAAGGCCACGGTCGTCGATGTCGAGCACTTTCTCATGGCCTGCTATCACTACATCGAGACCAATCCGGTGCGCGCCGGCCTGGTGGCGGATCCGGCGGACTATCCCTGGTCGAGCTGCGGCGCGCACGCCCTCGGCCGCGCCGACCCCGTGGTGCGCGATCACGCCCAGTACCTGACGCTCGGCGCCACGCCGGCGGAACGCCAGGCGCGCTATCGCGAGCTGTGCCGCCGCGAGCTGGACGCGCGCGATCTCGCCGCGATACGCGACGCGACCAACGCCGGCTGGGCGTTGGGTGGCGAGCGCTTTCAGGCGGGAATCGAAACCGAGCTCCACCGGCGGGTGCGCCCGCTGCCGCGCGGCGGCCGGCGCACGCCGTCGACCAGCGACGAGGGAGCATAATAATTGTAGGCGGGGCTTCCAGCCCCGCTCGCCGTGCGCGCCGCCGATATCGATGACATTCGGCGGACGCGTGGCCGGGCACCACGCCAATTGATGAGAAATTCAGGAGTCCGCCAGCGCCCGTGCCACGATGCTGTCGTGGATCCAGACGAAGGCCACGCGCGTGTAGGCGCTGACGCTGAACATGCGCGGGCGCAGGAAGGCGATCGGATTGCGTGCGTTCTCCGTGCCGCTCTCCACGATGCGGTGACCGCCGTCGGCCGCGACGAGCTCGACCGCGCCGTCCACCAGATAGAGGTTCCAGTCATCGTGCTTGCCGCGCTCGAGCAGCGGCGCGCCGGCCGGAACGCGGAACACCAGGCTGTGCGATGCGATGAGCGCCAGCCGCTCCGCGTCGAGGTCGGCGAAGGTCACGAAACGCCGGATCATCTCCGGTGATGCCGGTTCCGGCGGCCGTTCCAGCCAGCGCTCCAGGCGTTGCACCAGCCCCGAGTCCCGCAGGCCGACCGCGGCCGGGCTGTCGGGCTCGAGGATGACGTAGGGTGTCGACGGCTGCAGCGCATCGAGCGCCTGGTCGCGCTGGTCGTCGAAGGCATCGGCGACCGCGCCGGTGGAAGCGGGCAGCTCGACGCGGTCCATCAGTGTCAGCCCGTGCGCGCGACGCTCGTCCTTCCTGATCGTGCCGGAATGAATCCGCTCCTTGAGCTGTGTGATCGCGGGCGCGCTGCGTTTCACCACCGGGATCGGCGCCACGAGATTCAGCAGATCGAGCACCGGCGCCTGGGGGTCGGCGTCCTCGATAGCCAAGGCCGGCTCGCCGGCACGCTGCGCGAGCCCGATGCGGGCATCGAGCAGGACCGGGCAGTAAACCGCCGCGTCCGGCGCCGCCTGGGTCTGGTACTCCAGCAGCAGTTCCATGCCGCGGTAGATGCTCTTCTCGCGGTTCTTGCGCTGGAAGGCGGTCAGCGTATCGCTGACGACGCCGCCCACGGGGTAGAGCTCCCGCAGGATCGCCTCGTCGAGCCGCAGCGTGTCCGTCCCCCAGGGCTGCGGCCGGTGGCTGCGATAGATGACACCCAGCCGATAACCGGCCGGATCGGGCGCATGGCGATAACGCTCGATGAGGCTCGCGTTGTGATCACGGAACGCGCGGCTCAGCTCGTCGTCGATGTGCAAGCGATGCTCGCCGTCGAACCGGCCGAGCAGGCCTTCGGCCGTCAGCATGTACAGGCCGTTGAGATTGGAGAATGCCGCCAATGACTTCATGGGTGCCTGTGTCCGCCCGGCAGCGACGGCTCCCGGGGAGACGGCACGCCGGCGGTGTGTCGTGGGTCCGCCTGGACTGCGCTGGGTGAGAATGCCGGACGGCTGTCGCGCGCTTGCGCCGGGGTACCGCAAGCGGCGGGGTCGGCCGCTGTTATGGCTTAAATATAGCCCCGCGCCGGCGGTTTGTCGCGGTCTCCGGCGCGCCGGGGGTCGTGGACCCGCGCGGCTCCCGGCCTGCTACCGCGGTCGCATACGCCCAACGAACGCCACGACCCTTTGACGGGGATCGCGCACCGGCATCCAAGCACCGTATCGATACGATTTATTGAGTCCGCGCGACGCGCAGTCGGCGGCCTGGACGCTGCGCGGCAGTCCGGCGCGTTCGAGCCGTGCGGCAGCGGCGAATTTCCCGCGGTTTGCGACTGGCACGGTCCTTGCTGCTATCCAGGCAAGGGAAATGACCCGCGGGCAGGGCCCGCAAGGGGATGTCGGATGCAGCATTGGATCGGATCGAAACAGTCACTCGTGGAGCGGGTCAACGGCCTGGTTTCCCTCGCCGAGGACGAACATCCCGGCCTCGAAGAGGTCGCCGCCATGGTGTACGTGGGCGATGTCTATGTGTTGCGCGAGCAGTCCGCGCCGGGTCGCAGCGACGGTTGGGGCGATCACGCCTATCTGTCCGACGCCCTGGGGCCGTTGTAGCGAGCACGATATACGTATTCTGCGGCGGCCTGCCGGGAATCCCGCCGGCAGCGGCGCCGCGACGGTTGGGGTGCCCGGGCGCGAGGATTCAGCGCCCGTTAGCGGGCTACATTCGGGGTCCGCTAGCCAATCCAGGGATGGATTGCGCCCTTGTTTTCCGGGCTCATTCCTCCACCGGGGTATCGGGGCGATTGCCCCATTCCGACCAGGACCCCGGGTAGCCGCGCAGCCGCGGGTAGCCCAGGTACTTCAACAGAACAAACGTGTGCGCCGAGCGGTGGTGGGTCTGGCAGTAGACCACCACTTCCTTGTCGGGCGTCACGCCCAGCCCCGCGTAGCGCTGCTTCAATTCCTCCACCGGTTTGAACCGCAGGTGATTCTGCTGATCCATGGTGCTCAGCCAGTCGACGTTGACCGCACCGGGGATATGGCCGCCGCGCGCGGCAAAGCGCTTGTGGCCGGTGAACTCCATGGCGCTGCGCGCGTCGACCAGGGCGATCCCCGGCGCGCCGAGATGGTGGCGGATATAATCGAGGTCGGCGAGCGCCGGATGCTCGGCCGGCACCACCACCGCGTGGTCGGTCGGTATCGCCGTGACCGGCTGATCGTCCACCGGCCGGCGCTCCCCCACCCAGGCGTGCAGGCCGCCGTTGAGCAGCGAATAGCGCCGGTGCCCGATCAGCTCGAGGGTCCACAACAGCCGGGCGGCGCGGCCGCCGCCTTCGTCGTCGTAGGCCACGATATGTTTGTCCGGCGCGTAGCCGATTTCAGACAGCGCCGCCGACAGCTGGGCCGCCTCCGGCACCAGACCGGCCGCCGGCGGGTGCGCCGCGACGATGTGCGCGTAGTTGAGATGCACCGCGCCGGGGACGTGGGCGCGCGCATAGATGTCCGGTTTGCCGAGATCGACGATGAGCAGGCCGGGCTCCGGCAGGTAGGCTTCGAGGTCGGCCGGCTCCAGAACCAGCGGCAGATGCGGTGCGCTCATGAGCTTTGCGGAACCCGATGAATCAACGAGGGTTGGCAAGATGTTGAAAAAGTCGATCCACGGCTTTTGCCCCAAAGGAAGGGGCCTTCGTCAACCACGCAAAGCAAAAATGTCATTTTTACTTTGCTCCATTTTTCAAACACTTCCGTGTTTCACCCTGCGGGTACAGGGAAAAATGCCAGTCGATCCGTCGACCGTCTAACGGGATGTTGATAAACGAGTTTATCAACATCCCGTTAGAGTATAACGCCATTCGTCGCCCCGGCGCGAGGGTTGTCAGCCCGGCGGGAGTCGATAAACTATGATTTTAACGAGGGATTCGCGGAGACGACGGTGGAGATTTTCAAGCGGTTCCATATCGAGGCGGCGCATCACCTGCCCAATCTTCCGGACACGCACAAGTGCCGGCGCCTGCACGGCCATTCCTTCCGCGTCGAAATCCGCGCCAGCGGGCCGGTATCGGCCCAGGAAGGCTGGGTGCTCGATTTCGCCGATCTCGCCCGCGCCTTTCAGCCGCTCTATGAGCAGCTCGATCACCACTATCTGAACGAGGTCGCGGGCCTGGAGAATCCGACCAGCGAGAATCTCTCGCGCTGGATCTGGCAGCGCCTGAAACCGGCGCTGCCGCAGCTGTCGCAGGTCGTGGTGCGCGAGACCTGCACCGCCGGCTGCGTGTATCGCGGCGAGGACGAGCGGGCATGACGCCGGACGAGGAGAGCGCCGAACCGGTCGAGATCGTCACCGGCCGCGATCCGACCGGCGCCGTGATCTGGCTGCACGGGCTCGGCGCCGACGGCCACGACTTTGAGCCGATCGTGCCGGAGCTCGGGCTGCCGCGTACCCTGGCGCTGCGCTTCGTGTTCCCGCATGCGCCCTACCGTGCCGTCACGCTGAACAACGGTTACGTCATGCGCGCCTGGTACGACATGGAAATTACCGACAGCGGCTTCAACCAGAAGGCCACGCATATCCAGGAATCCGTCGAGATCGTCGGCGAGCTCATCGAGCGCGAGATCGCGCGCGGCATTCCGGTCGGGCGCATCGTGCTCGCCGGATTCTCGCAGGGTGGGGCGATCGCGCTGGTGGCCGGCCTGCGCCATCCGCAGCGCCTGGCCGGCATCCTGGCGCTGTCGGTGCCGGTGCCGTTCGCCGCCACGCTGATGCGCGACGCGCACGCGGAGAATCGCGCGACCCCGATCTTCATGGCGCACGGCACCCACGATGGCGTCGTGCCGTACGCCATCGGCCATGCCGCGCACAACCTGCTCAAGGCGGCCGGCGCGAATATCGAATGGCACGAGTACCCGATGGAGCACGCCGTGCATCCCCAGGAGATCAAGGACATCGGCGCGTTCCTCCAGCAGGTGCTGGAAAAGGGGTCGGAGTGATTTATTTTTAGACAATCCTGTCCACGCGCGGTCATGCGAGCTCGAGTAACGATTCGATTGCCTAAAAATAAATCACTCCGACCCCTTAATTGCCCGTTCGAGAAGGCGATCCTGAGCACCCGCTGCGACTGCGCGCTGGCCGAGCGCTACGTCGTCGGCGAGCGCACCGGCGTGCGTTGCCGCGCGGCGCCGGCGCGGCGCGACTGCATCGATCTCGTCAAGGCACTGCGCGACAACGCGCGTTTCGCGCTCAAGGTCACCGACACCACCGCGGGGCTCGCGTTTGGCAAGGAGATGCGGATTCTCTACGGCGGGCTGGCCGGCCTGCAGCGACTGCTCGACCCTGGCGCGACCGCCGACGGCCGGGCGGCGGACATTCACGCCCTGGTGGAGGCGGCCAGGCGGCGGTATCATGCGCTGGACGCGTTGCCTTACCCGGAGCTGGTGAGGGACATCGCCGCCTATCGGTTGACGCGTCGCGGCGGGTCGCGGTCCTGAACGTCCATAGCGCGGCGCGGTCTGTACAGGCGTAGCCTTCCGAATCCACGACGACACGACGAACATGCCCCAACCACGCGATCCGTTCACCCCGCGCTTCCTGCTGTTTCCGCCGCAGCGCGGCTGGCTGTATTACCTGTTGCTGACCCCGGTGCTGATCGGCATGGCGATACTCGGCGTGATGTTCTTCACGGCCTTCCTGGCGTTGTTCGTCCTGATCAGCCTCGGCATCGGCCTGCGCCTGTGGTGGCTGCGACGCCAGTTGCGTCGCCGGGCCGCGGATCCCGCCGCGGCGCCACGCAAGCAGCCCGCGGGCAAAGTGCTCGAAGGGGAGTACATCGTCGTCCGGCGCCAGAAAAAGGGGTCGGAGTGATTTATTTTTAGGCAATCCCGTCTGTAAGTGCCGACGCGTGGGATCGGCGATTGCCTAAAAATAAATCACTCCGACCCCTTTTCCCCCTCTGCCGGTCCCGGATCGAACCAGCCGGAGGGAAACTCGCGGCGCCGTTGCTTGAGGTATTCAAGCTCGGTGCGCAGGGCCTGCTGGGGATTGATCAGGTCGAAGACCACGGACCGCGCCAGCACCGTCTCAGCGCCGCGCTTGCGGTACTCGTGTTGGACCCGTTTGGCCGGTTTGCCCGAGGCCAGCGCGTATTGGGCCCGGCGCAGCAGGCCGGCGGCGTCGATCCACAGTGTTCCCGACGCGTAGGGTGCCGCCTTGCTGCGTGCACGGACGTCGACGACCCGGCAGGGTCCGTCGCCGTCCTCGACGCAGGGACCGGGTTCGGCGCGCAGCGTCCCGTCGTAATCTGCGGCCAGGCGCACGCGCGCGACGTCGGCGAACGCCAGGCCGCCGAACATCTTCTGGTTGGGACTGATCGCGATCGGATGCCGGGCGCCGGGCACCAGCAGCCAGGAGCGGTCGCCGCGCGTCAGGAACTTGCGGCCGCGCTGCCGGCCGTCCAGGAACTCGACCAGCTGCCGGTCCTCGCCGCCGACGTGCAGCACGAACTCCGCGGTCCGAGCGGGTTTGCCTTGCGCCAGCAGCGTGGCGCGCAGCGTGACGCTGCTGCCGATGAAGGCGACGCGCGGCGCATCGGCGGCGGCGAGCAGCGCGCCGACTTCGTCCGGGGCGGCGAGCAGCGCAACGATCAACAGCAACTCAGACATGAGTGAGCGACTCCACGATCGGCGCGCGCGCCGCGCGCCGCGCCGGGAAATACGAGGCCAGCAGCAAGGTGACCAGCATGGCGGCGGCCGCGACCGCATAGGCCAGCGGCTCGATCTCGATATGGATCGGCGCGCCGCGCGTGAAGCCCGGCGGCGGCGGCATCACGATGCCCGAGGCGTTGAGGCCGAGGCTGATGCCGAGCGCGAGCAGCGCGCCGAGGCCGCAGCCGACCAGGCCGAGCAGCACGCCCTCGGCGAGGAAGCCGGCCACCAGCGGGCGCCGGCGCGCGCCGATCGCGCGCAGCGTGCCGATCTCGCGGGTGCGCTCGGTGACGGACATGAGCGTGGTGTTGACCGTCGCCAGGAACACGACCACCACCAGCACGCCCCCCATGAAACCGAAGATGCCGAGGTAGAGCCGCTTCACCTGGCCGTAGAACACCGCGAGCTCGTCCCAGCGCCTGACCGTCATCTCCGGGTAGTCGCCGCCGAGCGCGGCCAGCAGGCGCGCGCCGGTTGCGGCCTCCTGGCTGTCCGGGCGCAACAGCACCGAGACGCGCGACACCCGGTCCTCGGCGTCGAGCAGTTCCTGCGCGAGTGTGAGCGGAATCGCCAGATAGCGTTCGCTCAACTCCTTGACCGAGACCGCGGCGATGCCGGCGACGGTGGCATCGACGGCATTGAGGGTGCCGTCCGGCGTGGTGGCGAGCAGCGTGATCACGTCCCCGACGCCGACCTTGAGCGAATCGGCCAGGCCGCCGCCGAGCACCGCGCCGCGCCCGCCGGCGGCGAGCCACTCGCCGCGCTCGACGGTGCCGGGGATGTGCGATCCGCGCCGCTCGGCGTCGGGCTCGACGCCGACGCCCATGAACGGGATCGAGCGCGCGCCGGCCGTCACCAGTCCGAAGAACTCCACGCGCGGCATCACCACCGCCACCGCCGGATCGCGGCCGAGCTGCGCGGCCAGGGCCGCTGCCCGGCTCAAGCCGTATTCGAGCGTCGTGTCCTCGCTGCCGTCGAAGGCGCGCGCATCGGCGAACTGCAGATGGCCGAGACCGCTCTTGATCGCGGTGTCCTTGAGCCCGGAGAACGACTGCAGCATGAAACCGCCGGCCAGCGCCATGGCGGCGAAGCCGAAGGCGATGACGCTGCCGCTCAGCAGGCTGCGCCGCCGGTTGCGCGCGAGGTTGCGCCAGGCCAGCCGCCAGCGGGTCACGCGGCCGGCTCCAGGATCTGGCCGTCGTGCAGCGCCACGACGCGGCGGGCGCGCGCCACGACGCGCGGGTCGTGCGTGGCGATGACGAAGGCAACGCCGCGCGATTCGTTCAGCGCCTGCATGAGATCGAGAATCGCGTCGGCGGTGCGCGAGTCGAGGTTGGCGGTCGGTTCGTCGGCGAAGACGATGCCCGGTTCGTTGGCCAGGGCCCGGGCTATCGCCACGCGCTGGCGCTGGCCGCCGGACAGCAGGTCGGGGCGCACGCCGGCCTTGTCGGCGATGCCGACCGCCGCGAGCAGCTCGGTGGCGCGCTTGCGCGCGCCGCGGCCGTCCAGCCCCTTGAGGCTCATCGGGTAGGCGACGTTCTCGGCGGCGCTCAAGACCGGCACGAGATTGAATGTCTGGAAGACGAAGCCGAAACGGTCGCGGCGCAGGTCGGCGCGCTCGTCGTCGCTCAAGGACTCGGCGTCGGCGCCGCCGACCATGACGCTGCCGGCGTCCGGATGGTCGAGCAGGCCGAGGAGGTTGATGAGCGTGGTCTTGCCGCTGCCCGAGGGCCCCTGGAGCGCGACGAAATCGCCGCGCAGGATGTCGATGTCCACGTCGCGCAGCGCCGGCACGGTCGACGCGCCGAGTCGGTATTGGCGGGAAAGACCGCGCCCGGAAACGATCGCCTGCTGGGTCATGGGGCAGGGGAGTTTAACAGCCGGCCCCCGGGGTGTCATCCGCGCCGCCGCCTGCCGAGATACGCCCCGAGGGACGCGCCGGTGGCGGACGAACGCGGTGGTCCGGGTCAGGGGGCTTCGGCGGGTTCGGCGAGCAGTGTCTCGATCAGCGTCGCCGAGCGCGCATAGCCGCCCTCGCCGATCCGGATATGGCGCAGGATGCCGCGCCGGTCGATGAAGTACATGGCCGGCCAGTAGCGGTTGGCATAGCGCTTCCAGATGGCGAAGTTGTTGTCGATCGCCACCGGGTAGTCGATGCCACGGCGCTCGACGTAGCGGCGGACATTGCCGACGTCGCGCTCGTGAGCGAACTCGGGCGAGTGCACCGCGACGACGATGAAGCCGCGCTCACGATAGCGCGCATACCAGTCCTTGACGTAGGGTTCGACGTTGCGGCAGTTGTGGCAATCGAAGGTCCAGAACTCGACCAGCACCACCTGCCCGCGCAGCGACGCGAGCGTCAGTGGCTCGCTGTTGAGCCAGGTGTCGGTCTCGATGGCCGGCGCCGGCGCACCGACCGGTGCCGCCACCGCGCTGCGGGCCAGCATCAACAACATCAGTGTTCGAGCGAGAACCCGTCGTGCGCCGGTCATAACCATAGCCTCCCCGTTTGACGATTTCGTCCGCGTATCGAGCTTGGTCGTGGCCGCCGGCCGGACCTTGCACGCCCGGTGCCGGCCCGCATCTCCGTTGCGCCGATTGCGCCGCCGCCGGCCAGGCGCTAAGGTGGGTGTGCCGGCCCGGCGCCGGCTCACCATCCGCGGATACCCGAGGAATGCGCATGTCCGAGGCGGGACGCAGCCAGGAGATCGAGATGCGGCTCGACGGTGCGCTGCACCGCGGCACGCTCGGCGCGGTGCCGGGCGCCACCGGCATCGTGCTGTTCGCGCACGGCAGCGGCAGCAGCCGCCTGAGCGGCCGCAACCGCTTCGTCGCCGCCAGCCTGCAGGGCGCGGGCATCGCCACCTTGTTGTTCGATCTGCTCAGCGAAGCCGAAGACCGTGAGTATGCCGCGCGCTTTGATATCGCCCTGCTCACCCGGCGGCTTTTGGAGGCGACCCGCTGGGTGCGCGCGCAGCCCGCGCTCGCCGAACTGGCGGTCGGGTACTTCGGCGCCAGCACCGGTGCCGCCGCGGCGCTCAGTGCCGCCGCGGCGCTCGGCGATGCGGTGCGCGCCGTGGTGTCGCGCGGCGGGCGTCCGGATCTGGCGGCGGCCGATCTGCCGCGGGTGCGCGCACCGACGCTGCTTATCGTCGGCGGTGACGATGCCGACGTCATCGCCTTGAACGAGCAGGCCTACGCAGAGCTCGACTGCGTCAAACGACTCGATATCGTGCCCGGCGCCACTCACTTGTTCGAGGAGCCGGGCGCGCTCGAGGCCGTGGCGCGCCTGGCCGGCGACTGGTTCGCGCGCCACCTCGGCGCCGGCGGAACTTAGCATGGGCCGCGCGGCTGAAACCGGCGCCGAACCCGATCTCGTCGCCAAGGTCGCGCTGCTCCAGGATGCGCGCAGCTACTCCGAGCCAACCGGACGCATCGAGGCGATCGAGACGCATATGTCCTGGGTGTTTCTCGGCGAGCGGCTGGTCTACAAGCTCAAGAAGCCGGTGCGCTACGACTTCCTCGACTTCAGCAGCCTGGCGGCGCGCGCGCATTACTGCGCGGAGGAGGTGCGGCTCAACGCGCCGCTCGCCCCCGGGGTGTATCTCGGCGCCGTGCCGCTGGCGCGCGCGCCGGACGGGCGGATCCGCGTCGACGGCAGGGGTGAGCCGGTGGACTGGCTGGTGAAGATGCGCCGCCTGCCGGCGGACCGCATGCTGGATGCGCTGCTTGCGCGCGGCGCGGTGCCGGCCGATGCGCTGCGCGCGGTTGCGCGCCGGTTGGCGGACTTCTACCGTGCGTTGCGGCCGGCCGCGACCGACGGCGCGCAGTATCGGCGCCGGCTCGAAGCGCGGCTGCGCGACAACCTGGAGGTGCTCGTCGATCCGGACCTCGGCCTGGCGGCCGACCGGGTGCGGCGGATACATCGGCGGATGCAGGCGCTGCTCGAGCAGCTGCCGCGCCCGTTCGAGCAGCGCGCCGCGACCGGCCGCGTGGTCGAGGGGCACGGCGATCTGCGCCCCGAGCATGTCTGCCTGGAATCGCCGCCGCTGATCTTCGACCGTTTGGAGTTCAATCGCGAGCTGCGCATCGTGG
>DASWHF010000175.1:0-62953 GCA_036393295.1 Acidiferrobacterales bacterium | reverse complement strand
CATTAGTGTGGTAGGGGGGTCCGGGTGCGTGACGTGCCCGGACCCTTTTTTTCCGAAGGAGAATCACGCGGAACGCGCTGCGGCCCGGCGCACCGGACCGGGCGTCGCAACCGTTCCCCGTGGTTTTCACGAGCCGTCAAGGTGAACTCATGAGCGAGGATTTCAACGACCCCAATATCAAGGACCCGCGTCCGTCGAGCCCGATCGTGCCGATCAAGCTGACGCTCGACGACCGCTTCCGGTTCCGCTGCCACACCGGTATCGCCTGCTTCAACGAGTGCTGCAAGAGCATCGACATCCTGCTCACGCCCTACGACCTGCTGCGCCTGCAGAAGCGCCTCGGCCTCGGCTCCAAGGAGTTCCTGGCCCGCCACACCCAACTGTTCGAGATGGACGCCCACGGCATGCCGGGGCTCAAGATGAAGACCAAGGAAGGCTCGACGGAATGCCAGTTCCTGACGCCCGAGGGCTGCGGCGTCTACGAGGACCGGCCGGCGGCCTGCCGCTACTACGCGCTGGGACTCAACACCATGCGCAAGAAGGATTCACCCGAGGACGAGGATTTCTACTTCGTGGTCAAGGAAGCCCACTGCCTCGGCCACGACGAGCCCAAGACCCAGACGGTGCGCGAATACCGCGCCGAGCAGGGCGTGGACGTCTACGACGACATGACGCGCGAATGGCGCCAGGTGATACTGAAAAAGCGCTCCTCCGGCCCAACCGTCGGTCGGCCGAGCGACCGCAGCTTCGACCTCTTCTTCCAGGCCAGCTACGATCTCGACGGCTTTCGCGCGTTCGTGCAAAGCGCAAGCTTCAACGAGGTCTACGACCTGGAGCCGGCGTACCTCGAGCGCCTGGCGAGCGACGACGAGGAGCTGATGCGATTCAGCTTCCGCTTCCTCAAGCAGTCGCTGTTCGGCGAGGACAGCATCCCGGTGCGCCCCGACGCCCTCGAAAAGCGCCTTGAGCGCCGCAAGGAACGTCTTGCGCAGCAACGGGCGGAAAACGCGTCCGAGGGCGACGCCGAGTCCGGGTGACGCCTCACGTCATTGTGAGGAGCGCAGCGACGAAGCAACCTCCGTGACCGCCCTAAGCCTCTCACGGAGTTTGCCACGGGCGCTGTGCGCCCTCGCAACGAACGCCCGGAGCGCTAAACGGAGATTGCCACGGCCCGCTGGGCGGGCCTCGCGATGACGGCCCGTTAAAGCCTCAGTGGTTGTGGTGACCCGTAACAGCCGCGTCCCCATCCGGCAGCGACTCCGCGTGCTGGTGCGCGCCGGCGCCGAACAGCATGGTCAGGCCGAACACCAGGATCAGCGCCCCAGCCAGCTGGCGCAGCCAGGCACTGCGTGTGATCCGCGTCAGCCAGCGCGCGGCGGCGCCCATCGCGAGCAGCATCGGCAGCGTGCCGAAACCGAAGGCGAGCATCAGCGTCGCACCCGCGGCCGCGCCGCCCGAGACCAGCGCGAACGCCAGCGCGCTGTACACCAGCCCGCACGGCAGCCAGCCCCAGACCAGGCCGAGGGCGAGCGCTGAGAGCGGCCCACGCGGCGGCAGGAAGCGACGGCCGAGCGGCTCCACGCGGCGCCACAAGCGCGCGCCCAACCGTTCCAGCCCGATCAGGGCCGACCACCAGCCGGCGACGTAAAGCCCGAGCAGCACCATGAAGCCGCCGGAGACGATGCGCCCGACACTCATGGCGAGCTCGCGTGTGAACACCCCGGCGAGCGCGGCGCCGGCGGCGCCGACCAGCGCACCGGCGAGCGTGTAACTCAGGATGCGCCCGGCGTTATAAGCGAGCAGGTAAGGGATGAGCCGCGCCTGGCGGCTGCGCACCGGCTCCGGCAGGGCCAGGGTCAGCGCGCCGGTGATGCCGCCGCACATGCCGATACAGTGCACCGACCCGAGCAGGCCGGCGAGGAACAGCGAGACCGCGCTGAGCTCCGTGCCGCCGATCATCGCGACGCGCTCACGGCGCCGGCGGCGGTTGGTCCGGGCGCAGCGCCAGTCGCGCCGCGCCCGGTTGCCGGATCGATCCGGTCAGTCGCCAGTCATCGGCCTCGATCTGCACATGCCAGTGGCCGGGCGCGAGCGGTGCGATCGCGCCGCGATAGCGCCCCACCCGGCCCTGCGCGAGCGGCACGACCTGGTCGAAGCCGGCGCGGGTGGCATGCCACAATCGCAGCGTCACCGCTTCCGGCAGGCGCAGGCCCGAGGCCGCACGCAGCGCGACGTCGGCGATACCGGCGTCGGAATCGAGCTCAAGCTCGGCCGCAAGCCCGTGGCGGCGCGCCGCCTGGTCGCGATGCAGGGTGAGGTTGATCTCCTTGCCATGCTGGTAATAGTCGTCGACCACCAGGCCGTCGTAGGTGGTCACGGCAAAGTACAGCATGATCATGCCGACCACCACCGCGGTCAGCGGTATCGCGATCAGCATCCACACGAAGGGTTCGCGGTACCAGGGGGGCTGCGCCGGCGCGGGCGGCGCGCTCATCGCGGTGTCAACGGCAGCGGACCGAGGAAGGCCGCCTGCGCCTCGGTGCGGATCCGGGGGTCATCGGCGGCACGCAGATGGAATCGCACCTTGGTGCTGCGCGCCGTGAGCGCCGCCGGATCCGCGGCCAGGCTCACCGGAACCTCGCGCACCTCGCCGGGCGCGATGCGCAACTGAGGCGCCGGCTGGCGGAGCGTCAGTCCGTCGATGCCGCTCGCCGACAGCAGGTAGTCGTGGCCGTCACGGTCCTTGTTCATGACCTTGAGCACATAGACGTTCTCGATCAGGCCCTCGTCGGTCTCGCGGTACAGGGCGTTGCGGTCGCGGATGACGTCGAGCGCGAGCGGCACGCGCAGCAGCACCGCGGTCACGAGCGCGAGCGTGATCGCCGCCAGGACCGCGGTGTAGACCAGCACGCGCGGCCGCAGCATGCGGCTCGGCTTGCCCTCCAGGGCGTTCTGGGTGGTGTAGCGGATCAGGCCGCGCGGATAGCCCATCTTGTCCATGACCGAGTCGCAGACGTCGACGCAGGCGGCGCAGGCGATGCACTGGTACTGCAGGCCGTTGCGGATGTCGATGCCGGTCGGACAGACCTGCACGCACAGCGTGCAGTCGATGCAGTCGCCGAGCTGCTTCGACTTCGGATCGACGTTGCGGTTGCGCGCGCCGCGCGGCTCGCCGCGCGGCTCGTCGTAGGAGATGATCATGGTGTTGCGATCGAACATCACCCCCTGGAAGCGGGCATAGGGACACATGTAGATGCACACCTGCTCGCGCAGCCAGCCGGCGTTGCCGTAGGTGGCGAGGGCGTAAAACAGGACCCAGAAGGTCTCCCAGGGGCCGAGCGTGAACTGCGCAACCGACACCGCGAGCTCCCTGATCGGCGTGAAGTAGCCGACGAAGGTGAATCCGGTCCACAGCGCGAACACGATCCACACCGCGTGCTTGGCACCGCGTTTGAGGATCTTCTCGCGGTTCCAGCGCTGGGCGGCGAGCTTCATCTGCTTCGGCCGGTCGCCCTCGATCTTGCGCTCGAACCACAGAAAGATCTCGGTCCACACCGTCTGCGGGCAGGTGAAGCCGCACCACACGCGCCCGGCGACGGCCGTGAACAGGAACAGCGACAGCGCCGCGATGATCAGGATCGCCGTGAGGTAGAACAGGTCCTGCGGCCAGAAGGTCCAGGCGAACAGGTGGAACTTGCGGTTCGGCAGATCGATCAGGAAGGCCTGGCGGTCGCCGCCCCAGTTGATCCACGGCAGACCGTAATAGATCCCGAGCGTCAGCGTCGCCATGATGACGCGCAGATCGGCGAAGAATCCGGTCACCCGGCGCGGATAGACCTTCCGGTGCCGGGCGTAGAGCGACTCGCTGACCGCGTCGGCCTCGACCAGCGTGATGACGCGCTGGGAGGCGCCGGCGCGCTGAGCAGCGAATTTCTCCGACTTGGATGGCCCGCTCTCGCGCTTGCGCTCAGCCGCCTGGCGGCGGACCTGCTCCTGGGCCTCCACCAGCGACGCGACGCGCTGCTCGCCTCCCCCGTTGTCTTTTTTCTTGTCTTCCGGCCGGTCCCCGCTGTCCTTCGGCGTCTGGCTCACTGAGGCGGGGGCTCCTGCAGGAAGCTGTAGACATAGGCGGTCAGCAGGTGCACCTTGGCCTCGCCGAGGAACTCGCCGTGGGCCGGCATGCGGCCCTGGCGGCCGTTGGCGATCGTCTCCATCACGGCACGCTGCGAGCCGCCGTACAGCCAGACGCCGTCGGTCAGGTCGGGCGCGCCGAGGGCGATGTTGCCGCGGCCGTCGGCGCCGTGGCAGACGACGCACATCTGCATGAACTTCTCCTTGCCCGCCTCGGCCGCCACCTCGGTGACGCGCCGGCCGGACAGCGACAGCACGTACTCGGCGACATTCTGTACGCCCTCCTGGCCCAGCGGCTGGGCCCAGGCCGGCATCACGCCCATGCGGCCGTTCATGATGCTCGTTTTGATCTGCTCGGGCGCGCCGCCGTACAACCAGTCCGCGTCACGCAGATTCGGATACCCCGGCCCGCCGCGCGCGTCGGAGCCGTGGCAGGCGGTGCAGTAGGTCAGGTACAGGCGCTCGCCCATCTTGAGGGCCTCGGGATCACCGGCCACCGCCCGGACGTCCTGCTTGAGGTACTGCGCGAAGATCGGCCCGTAGAGTTTGTTGGCAGCCTCGATCTCACGTTCATACTGGTTGATCTGGGTCCAGCCGAGCACGCCCTTGGCGATGCCGATCCCCGGATACAGGATCAGGTAGCCGATCGAGAAGAACAGCGTGATATAGAACAGGTTCAGCCACCAGCGCGGCAGCGGATTGTTCAGCTCCTCGAGGTCGTCGTCCCACTTGTGGCCCATGGTCTTGGCCTTCTCGGTGGGCCGGTTCGAGCCGACCGACATCCAGCGGATCAGCCCGAAGACCGCGGCGATGCTCAAGGCCACCAGGACGAAGATATACCAGGGCCAGAAGGCGCTCGTGAATTCGTTCATGTCACTCTTCTCCGGAACGGGGCGCGCGCGCCGCACTGCCCGGCGGCGGCGGAATCAGCTCATGGTCGTCCTCGAGCGGCGCGCGCGCCGCCTTGTCGAAGGCCGATTTGCGCTTGCCGCTCCAGGCCCAGATCCAGATGCCGACGAAGATCACGATCAGCAGGACGGTCCAGAACGCGTGAAACAGCGGGAGATTCATGATCACCTCCGGGTCCGGATCGCGGTGCCGAGCCCTTGCAGATAAGCCACGACCGCGTCCATCTCGGTCTTGCCGTCGAGCGCCGCCGGGGCATTCTCGATGTCCTCGTCGGTGTACGGCGCGCCCAGGGTACGCAGCACCCGCATTTTCTTCTGGATGTGGCGGCCGTCGAGGCTGTTCCGGGCGAGCCACGGATAGCCCGGCATGATCGACTCCGGCACCACGTCGCGCGGGTTGATCAGGTGGGCGCGGTGCCAATCGTCGCTGTAGCGCCCGCCGACGCGCGCCAGGTCGGGACCGGTGCGTTTCGAGCCCCACTGGAAGGGACGGTCGTAGACGAACTCGCCGGCCACGGAATAGTGGCCGTAGCGCTCGGTCTCGGCGCGGAACGGCCGGATCATCTGCGAGTGGCAGACCATGCAGGACTCGCGGACGTAGATGTCGCGGCCCTCGAGCTGCAGCGCCGCGTAGGGCTTCAAGCCCTCGACCGGCTCGGTCATGGTCGGCATGAAGAACAACGGCACGATCTGCACCAGGCCGCCGACGCTGATCACCGCGATGATCAGCAGCACCATCAGACCGACATGGGTTTCGACCTTCTCATGAGTCTTGGACATGACGGTTCTCCTCAGTGGGCGCGGGCCGGGATCGCGGCCTCGACCGGCTTCGCCCCGGCGATGGTCTTCCAGATGTTGTAGGCCATCACCAGCATGCCGCTCAGGAAGAACACCCCGCCCAGCAGGCGCACCACGTAGAACGGATGCATGGCCTGCACCGACTCGACGAAGCTGTAGGTGAGCGTGCCGTCCGGATTCACCGCGCGCCACATCAGGCCCTGCATGATGCCGGAGATCCACATCGCCGAGATGTACAGCACGATGCCGATGGTCGCGATCCAGAAGTGGGTCTCGGCGAGCCGGATGCTGTAGAGCTCGCGGCCGAACAGCTTGGGGATCACGAAGTACATGGCGCCGATCGAGATCATCGCCACCCAGCCGAGCGCGCCGGAGTGCACGTGGCCGATGGTCCAGTCGGTGTAGTGCGACAGCGCGTTCACCGTCTTGATGGCCATCATCGGCCCCTCGAAGGTGGACATGCCGTAGAACGACAGCGAGACGATCAGGAACTTGAGGATCGGATCGGTGCGCAGCTTGTTCCAGGCGCCCGACAGGGTCATGATGCCGTTGATCATGCCGCCCCAGCTCGGCGCCAGCAGGATCAGCGAGAACACCATGCCGAGCGACTGCGCCCAGTCCGGCAGCGCCGTGTAGTGCAGGTGGTGCGGCCCGGCCCAGATGTAGGTGAAGATCAGCGCCCAGAAGTGCACCACCGACAGCCGGTAGGAGTACACCGGGCGCCCGGCCTGCTTGGGCACGAAGTAGTACATCATCCCAAGGAAACCGGCGGTGAGAAAGAAGCCGACCGCGTTATGGCCGTACCACCACTGCACCATGGCGTCCTGAACGCCGGCGTAGGCCGAATAGGACTTGGCCCAGTTCACCGGCAGCGCCGCGTTGTTGACGATGTGCAGCATCGCGATGGTGATGATGAAGGCGGCGTAGAACCAGTTGGCGACGTAGATGTGCGGCGTCTTGCGCTTGGCGATGGTGCCCAGGAACACCACCGCGTAGGCCACCCACACCAGCGCGATCAGAATATCGATCGGCCATTCGAGCTCGGCGTACTCCTTGGTGGTGGTGAGCCCGAGCGGCAGCGTCACGGCCGCCGCCACGATCACCGCCTGCCAGCCCCAGAAGGTGAAGGACGCCAGCGCGTCGCTGAACAACCGCGCCTGGCAGGTGCGCTGCACGACGTAATACGACGTGGCGAACAGCGCCGAGCCGCCGAAGGCGAAGATCACCGCATTCGTGTGCAGCGGGCGCAGGCGACTGAAGGTGAGCCAGGGGAGGTCGAAATTGAGCGCCGGCCAGGCGAGCTGGGCCGCGATCAGCACCCCGACCGCCATGCCGACGATGCCCCACACAATGGTCATGATCGCGAACTGACGGACGACCTTGTAGTTGTAGGTTGTTTGAGCGGACATACGCTCTCCTGAGGTTGAAGTTACCGAACGCGAAAGCGGCGAAATATTAGCAAATTATGAAATGGTTATGTATAGGCAAACAACCAGATCGTGCAACTTGCCTCCACGACTGGCGGGCATGCTATTCGCGATTCCCGGGGAAAGTGTTGACCCGGATCAACATCATGTGACGGATCATCCCGGACCATCAGCCGGGGTGATCCGCAAATAAGGTCAGTTAATGAAACGCGGCGCGAGCCCGCCGACGTCCCAGAGGATCACGGTGGCGGCGAGGATGCCGACCAACATGACCAGCCCGACGGCCAGCACCGCGCTCGAAAATAGAAAGCCGCGCTCCTGCGACACGCCCATCATGATCGGCACGCCGGTATAGAGCAGGTAGACCGTATAGGCGAGCGCCAGCAGGCCGACCAGCAGAATCAGCCACAGCACCGGATACAGGAACATGATGCCGATCAGCCACAAGGGCGTGGCGGTATAGGCGGCGAGCGCGATCGCCTGCGGCAGGGTCTGCTTGGAACCGTAAGTCTGCCCCATCCAATGGATGGACTTGCCCATGGCGAAGACCCCGACCAGCATGGTGACATAGGTCAGCGCCGCGATGATCAACGCGCTCTGTTGGGTGAGCTTGACCGGATCGCGGTTGGCGATGTCCCAGCCCACCTGGGTAGTGCCTACAAAATAGGCAACCACCGGAATCGCCGCGAGCAACAGCACGTGCGAGCAGTAACAGCGGGCGACCGTGCAGCGTTCGTTCTTGATACTCTTCCACTCGTCCTTCGGATGAGTCAAAAGACCCCAGACATGCTGTAAGACCATGGTGTTTCCCGCCTCCTGGTGCTTGAGTGATGGCACGGCTGCCGTGAGCGCGAGTTTCCTGAAAACCCGTGGCCAGGTCACTTCGCCGCAGGCGAATTCCGCGCGATTGCCCGGGTCAGACCCGCCCGCCCTGCCCTGCCCGGGTGTCGGGCGGCGGTTCGGAGACCCCGGCGAGCGCCTGCAGCGCCGGCAGATCCAGGAGTTGCACGCTCTTGCGATGGACGTTGAGCAGATTCAACTCCTGAAAATGGGTGAACAGGCGGCTGACGGTCTCGACCGCCAGCCCCAGGTAGTTGCCGATGTCGTTGCGTGACATGCTGAGATTGTACTCGCGCGAGGAGAATCCGCGCTGGCCGAAACGCCCCGCCAGATTGACCAGAAAGGCGGCGAGCCGCTCCTCGGCGGCCTTCTTGCCGAGCAGCATGAGCAGGGTCTGGTCGTGGCGCATTTCCTTGCTCATGACCCGCAACAGCTGGTGCGGCAGGCTCGGGATGCGCACCCACAGATCCTCGAAGCGGTCGAAGGGAATTTCGCAGACGCTGGTGGTTTCGAGCGCCCTGGCCGCGCAGTGGTGGCGCTCGGAACTGATGGCATCCAGCCCGACCAGCTCACCCGGCAGGTGAAAGCCGGTGACCTGCTCGCGCCCGTCCTCGGTCAGGGCGTAGGTCTTGAGGGAGCCCGATCGCACCGCGTAGAGCGAGGTGAAGCTGTCGCCCATCTGATACAAGTGCTGGCTGCGCGCGAGCGGGCGTTTAACCTTTATTATGTCCTCGAGCAGCGCCAACTCGGGGTCGCCCATGCCGACCGGCAGGCAGAGCTGATACAGGGTACAATTCGTGCAGGCAACCTTGATCCGGGCCAGGTCGGGGCGGGCGATGAGCGCATCGTTCGGCATGGGGCCTCTCCGGTCGACAGCCAGCGGAACCGCCGCGGCCACCCGGAGCCTTCACTAAGGACGGGCTGCTAGTGTAGCCGCTGGACCGCCCGTTGACGAGACGCGCCGCGGCCGGGCGGTCTCCCGGACTGTACCACCCTGGCAGTTAAGATGCGTAATCGATCTCATTTCCATTTGGATCACGGCCGCTCCGCCCGGGGGGCTCGGGCATGAGCGCCCCATTGCCGGCCGCCGAGCGCCCGCCGGCCGGCCCCGCGAGCGCCGGCGGGACCGCCTGCTACCACTGCGGGCTGCCGGTCCCGAAGGGTCTCGACCTGCGCGTGACCATCGAGGGCGCTCCGCGGCCGATGTGCTGCCGCGGCTGCGCGGCGGTGGCGCAGGCAATCGTCGACGGGGGCTTGAGCGATTACTACCGCTTCCGCACCGAACGTCCGGCGACCGGCCGCGAGCTGCTGCCCGAGTTCCTGCGCCAGACACGCGTCTACGACAATCCGGCGGTGCAGCGTTCCTTCGTGCGCGCCACCGGCGGCGACACGCGCGAGGCGGCGCTGATCCTGGAAGGCATCACCTGCGCCGCCTGCCTGTGGCTCAACGAGCGCCACCTGGCGCAGCTCCCGGGCGTGCTCGAGGTCGCGGTGAACTACACCACGCAGCGCGCGCGGGTGAAGTGGGACGACACCCGCACCCATTTGAGCGACATCCTCAAGGCCATCAGCGCCATCGGCTACCTCGCCCATCCTTACGATCCCGGCCGCGCCCAGCAGGTGCTGGAGCGCGAGCGCCGCGAAAAGCTGCGCCGGCTCGGCGTGGCCGGGGTGCTCGGCATGCAGGTGATGATTCTGGCGGTGGCCTTGTATGCCGGGCGCTGGTACGGCATGGAGGCCGAATTCCGCAATTTTTTCCACTGGCTGAGCCTGGCGCTGACGCTGCCGGTGCTGAGCTATTCGGCGCAGCCGTTCTTCCGCGCCGCCTGGCGCGACCTCCGGAGAAGCCGCGCCGGCATGGACCTGCCGGTGGCGCTCGGCATCAGCATCGCCTTCGCCGGCAGCGTGGCGGCGACGGTCACCGGTCACGGCGAGGTCTACTACGACTCGGTGGTGATGTTCGTGTTCTTTCTGCTGACCGGGCGCTACTTCGAGCTCGGCGCGCGCACGCGCGCCGCCGAGGCCTCGGAATCGCTGCTGCACGCCGCGCCGGCCACCGCCACGCGCCTGATCGGCGACGGCACGACGCAGCGCGAGGAGGTGGTCGCGGCCGGCGAGCTCGCGGCCGGCGACCGCGTGCGCGTGCGGCCCGGCGAGACCGTGCCCTGCGACGGGCGCGTGCTGCGCGGCACGAGCAGCGTCAATGAATCGCTGTTGACCGGCGAGAGCCTGCCGCGCGCCAAGGCGCCGGGCGACGCGCTGATCGGCGGCAGCATCAATACCGACAATGCGCTCGACATGACGGTCGAGCGCACCGGACCGGACACCGTGCTGTCGGGCATTCTCCGGCTGCTGGAGCGCGCCCAGACCGAAAAGCCGGCGATCACGCGCAGCGCCGACCGCGCCGCCAACTGGCTGGTGACGGTCGTGCTGACGCTGACCGCGGCGATCGGCCTCTATTGGTGGCAGGCGGGGAACGACGCCTGGCTGCCGATCGTGGTCGCCATGCTGGTGGTGACCTGTCCGTGCGCGCTGTCGCTGGCCACGCCGACCGCGGTGACCGCCGCGACCGGCAGCCTGACGCGGCGTGGACTGTTGACGACGCGCGGCTCGGCGCTCGAGACGCTTGCGCGTGCCACGCACTTCGTGTTCGACAAGACCGGCACCCTGACGCACGGACGGCTCACGCTCGCGTCGACGTCGACCTTCGACGGCCGCGATGCGGCACATGCCCTGGATCGCGCCGCCGCGCTCGAGGCGCACTCGGAACATCCGATCGCGCGCGCCCTGCGCGAGGCGGCGGGCGGCGCCGCGGACCTGCACGCCGAGGACCTGCACAACACGCCCGGCGCGGGCTTGCGCGGCCGCATCGCGGGCGTCTGGCATTATCTCGGCACACCGGCGTTCGTCGCGCGCCAGGCCGGCGTTGCGGTGGCGGACGAGCGGATCGCCGCGCTCGAGCGCAGCGGACACACCGTCGTCCTGCTGGCGCAACACGGCCGCCTGCTCGCCGCCTTCGCCCTGGCCGATACGCCGCGCGACGACGCCACCGCCCTGGTCGCGGAACTGCGCGCCCTGGGCGGCGAGGTCTGGCTGCTGACCGGCGATCAGGAGCATGCCGCGCGCCAGGTCGCCGCCGCCTGCGGGATCGATCGGCTGGCCTTCGGCCTCTCTCCGGAAAAAAAGCTCGAACGGATCGAGCGGCTGCAGCGCGACGGCGCGGTGGTCGCCATGATCGGCGACGGCATCAACGACGCGGCGGCGCTCGCCAAGGCGCATGTCTCGATCGCCATGGGCGATGGCGCGCAGCTCGCGGCGGTGTCGGCCGACATGGTGCTGCTGTCCGACCGGCTCGCCGACATCGGCGCCGGCGTGCGCACCGCGCGCAAGACGCTGCGCATCATCCGCCAGAACATCGGCCGCTCGGTGGCCTACAACCTGATCGCGCTGCCGGCCGCGGCGCTCGGGTTCGTGCCGCCGTGGCTGGCGGCGCTCGGCATGTCGGCGAGCTCCCTGGCCGTGGTGCTCAACGCGCTGCGCCTGGTGGACAAGCCGGCGCGTGACGCTGGCCGCGGCTGAGCGCACGATGGAGATCCTCTACCTGCTCATTCCCCTGGCGCTGGTGCTGGTCGCCATCATCATCGTCGTGTTCCTGTGGGCGATCCGTTCCGGCCAGTTCGATGACCTGGAGGGACCGGCGCACCGGATACTGATGGACGACGACGAGCCGCCCGTTGACCGCGTGGCGAAAGAGAATGGATCGCCGCGCGGCAAACAGCGTCGCCACTGAAGCACGGACTTCGGTGCGTGTGCGCCGCTGTGGGGAAGCCGGAACGCCGGCGGCGCCAACCGCCGGCCGGCTATCGCTTGTCGCCACCCATGGGCTGCGGATTGTCGAGATTCGTTTGGAAATCCTCGCCCGGATGCTCGGTCTCGATCTCGAGATAGGCCTGCTTGCTCTCCTCGTTCTCGAAGTAGATCTTGAGCGCCGACTCGCCCTCGCCTTCGATGACGAACGGATGACCCTCGGGGTTCTTCAAGGTCTTGCCGGTGATCGGATCGGTGGTTTCGGTGCGCATGAGTCTCCTCCTTGTTGACCGGTGCCGCTCCCAGGGCCGATGGATTGGCATCCTTCCAGGGACCGCCGTTTCCCGGTCGGACTGCACTGCAACCCATCGCTGGCAGGGCACCCGCGAATGCCGGCCGGATACGGCCGGCGGGCCTCTACTCCTACCGCCGGCCCCCGCGACTGTCAACCGGCCGGCCGATTCCGACAATTTTCGTGTCAGTATCGGGCGCCGCCTGCGACGCACGCTCCCTGTGCGCGCGGCGGCCCGGCTATCCCGCTTCAGGCAGGTTGTCAGGCCCAGATGTCGGCGGTGATGCTCTGGTACCAGCCGACCGCGTACTTGGCCTCATCCTGGCGGAAGCCGCGGCTGGCGTCCGCCGGACTCACGCCGCCGGCCCCCTCGACCGACGTGATGCCCTTGTCCGTCACCCGGTACACGGCGGCAACCGAGATGCCGTAGTCCGGCGCCAGCAGGCTGTAGCAGGTGTTGACGTAGGAGGCGTCGGCAACACTGTCTCCGCGGAACATCGCGACGATGGCGTTGGCGCAGATCTTGGCCTCGCTGTTGGCGGCAAAGCCCGACTTGGGCAGCTCCCCGGCGATCGACGAATCACCGATGACGTGCACGCCGGGATGGATGGTCGATTCGAAGGTCTTGGGATCGACCGGGCACCAGCCGGTTTCGTTCGTCAAGCCCGCCTTGATGGCGAGTTGCCCGGCGGTCTGCGCCGGGATGATGTTCACCACCGCGCCCTTGTGGTCATCGAGCTCGCCCTTGACGATCATCGTCTTGGTGTCGACCGCCTTGACCACACCGCCCTTGCTGCCGGCGACCCACTCGACCATACCGGGATACAGCTCCTCCCAGCCCTTCTGGAACAAGCCCTGCTTGGAGAACTTGTCGTTGTTGTCGAGGATAAGGATCTTCGACTTCGGCTTGCTCGCCTTCAGATAGTGCGCCACCATGCTGACGCGCTCGTACGGCCCGGGTGGGCAGCGGAACGGATTGGGCGGTGTCGCCAGAATGAACGTGCCACCGTCCTTCATCGCCTCGAGCTGCTTGCGCAGCAGCACGGTCTGCGGACCGGCCTTCCAGGCGTGCGGCATGACCTGCGCCGCCTTCGGGTCATAGCCCTTGATGGCGCCCCATTTGAAATCGATACCGGGCGAGACCACCAGGCGGTCGTACTTCAGGGTCTTGCCGCTCTTGAGCGTGACCTTCTTGCCGACCGGATCGATGGCGGTCACCTCGTCCTTGACCACGTTGACGCCGTGGCGCGTCCGCAGGGCGTCGTAGCCATGGGTGATGGAATCCATGGTACGCAGCCCGCCCAGCACCAGATTGCTGAACGGGCAGGTGATGAAGCGCGGATCGCGCTCGACCAGGGTCACGGCAATGCCGGGATCGGCCTTGCGCAGGTATTTCGCGCAGGTCGCGCCGCCGAAACCGCCGCCGATCACCACCACCTGGCCGCCCGACTTGCCGCGTGCGACCGGCACATGGCCGAGCACACCGAGCGCGGACGCCGCGCCGGCGCCGCCCACCAGCCTCATGAAATCTCTGCGATTGATTCTGCTCATGGCGCCTCCTTATTTCTGCAAGCCGGCGATGTATTCCGCCAGCGCCTCGATCTCTGCGTCGCTGTAACCTTTGGCGTGCCGCCCCATCACCGTCGACGGCCGCTCGCCGGTCTTGAACTGCTTGAGCAGTGCGGTCATGTTCTGGGCGGTCAGCTGGTGCAGGCTGGGCATGGTCCCGGGGCTGCGACCGTCCGGCCCGTGGCAGGCGAAGCAGTTGTTGGCCATGTTGGCCGCCGCCGTGGGGCTGATCTCGGCGCCGGCGGCCGGCGCCGCACCCAGGGCGAGCGCCGCCGTCAACGGCAGCAGTGGAAGCAACAGCTTGGATTTCATGTGACACCTCCTAGTCGGGACACGAGGGACAAAACAGGTAAGTACCCGCAAGCAATCGGACAGGAGGGTGTGCGCACACGCCGACGATCCCCCGGCTCCGGGGGCCGGTGGCGACGGCGCACGACGGCGTGCAGGCACGCTCACATTTCTCCTCATCCTCTTGATGTCCGCGGCGCGCGTGGCGAAACGGATCAGGAATTGCTTATACGGTCAGCCGGCGCAGACAGTCTCCGGCATCGGGTCTTTTTGCTTCAGCGGCGGGACGAAAACATTGATGTGGATCAACAGGACCCGCGGCGAATCGCCGCATCGGGCCCGATGGGAGTATCTAACTACTGCGGGCAAACAAATACAAGTACGGGCGGACAGCCAAGGATCACCGTTACCCGGCCCGGGCGCGGGGCACCGAGAAAAACCTCGCCGTGGCGGGACCTTGGCGCATACGCAGCAGGGACCCGTCTAGTTCGGTGTTTCATTGCAAGGCCTGAGATTGTTGGCACCCGCGCTAGTGAAGAATCTTAGTGGTCGTTCCCGGTTCCGGGTGGAAGGCCACGCCATTTTCTTGCAGCATCGTATTCAGTTCCTTGGTGCTCAGATAAAGCCGCCGCTGGGCACCCTGATTGGAATCCACCATCTCGTACCAGGTTTCCCCGCCATGTTGAAAGGCTTTGGTGAGCACCACTTCGTGCCCGCCCTCAACGTTCCCGCTTTGGGGCACCACGTTTACCATCACCGGGCGACCTTGCTTCAGAGTCTTGGCGAAGGCCGAACTGGGCACCACCTCGGCCTGACCGAAGGCTTCGGCCAGCATGACCACTTCTCCACCGATGAGGCCTTTCTGTTCGATGGCCTTTTGAGGATTCGCCCGTGCGGCGGCATCGCGCCATTCGCCCTCGCCTATGAGTTTGGTCGCGCGCGCGGCTACAACCGAGTAAGGCAAACCCGACGCATTGGCCAGCGCAAAGATCGTGCAATCCTCGAAGGACTGCTTGCCGGCTCCAGAAAGTCCCGGCCCATCGCCTTGGGCGGCTTTCCGCGCGATGTCCCCGTCCTGCCCACGAACCAGGACATCCTGCCAGGCGCGGCGAATCTGTACGTCGGTCACGCCTTGGGTACCATCGGCGCCCAGGCTGTTCAGAGCCTTGGCGAGGCGGCCTTGCTCTTCCGTGCTCCATCCCAGGCGTTTCGCCAAGGCATTCATCTCATTGATGATGCGCACCACCTCCGGGTCCCTGGTGTCCACAGCGGCGCCTGCCGGTTTGGCTCCCGTTAGCGGCTGAGCCTTCACCCCATATCCGTTGTTGTAAGCCATGATCCAATCGGTCCGACAGGGCCCCAACGCGCGCGCGTCCGAGGCGCCATTGGCAAGTTCACCCCGCGCGGCGGCGCCTTGCCCGGCCTGATAGGCCTCCTGCAGAACAAGTTTTCTTTGTATGCTGCCCGAGTCGTAACCGCCACGGTAGTCCGCCACACAGCCCTGCTGTTGATCGGCGGTGACTCCAGCGCAGGCTGGACCGGCATTTTGCGAGATGCACTGGCTTGCGTGCTCGAAACCCCTGGTAAAGCTCGAACTCTTTTTACCGGCAGGTGAGACGGCCTTGGCTGACGGTGCGATGGCGGAGTCGCTATCGGTCATCAGGCCAAGCTCGGGGCCGGAACCAACGTCCATAAGACCCAGGGGCGGTGAACTGTCGACGCCCATCATGCCACCGAGGAGCCTTTGCTTCTGTTCCTCCTGCTTTCTGTTCGCCTCCTCTGCGGCGCGGCGTTGTTGTTCTGCGCGCGCGCTCTCTTCTGCCCGACGTCTGGCCTCTGTTTCGGGATTGCCGAACAGCGCATCGGAAAGCGCCTTGCCGATCTCAGTGCCGATGATCGTGCCTATCGAATCGCCGCTTGGGGCCGAACTCGAAGACGAACCCGAGCCGCTCGGCAGGCGGCAACCGCCTTGCCGCTGCGCGTCGTTGAGGTTGCTGGCGGACGTACCG
Organism: Acidiferrobacterales bacterium; assembly: GCA_036393295.1. Taxonomy (GTDB): domain Bacteria; phylum Pseudomonadota; class Gammaproteobacteria; order Acidiferrobacterales; family UBA6901; genus DASWHF01. The sequence goes on along the minus strand of DASWHF010000175.1, from coordinate 46,884 downwards.
CCCATGCAGCTGCACCATCGCCTCCAGGTCTGAAAGGAAGATGCGCTTGAGACCGAAGGCTCTCCACCGCAGTTCGCGGCGCGCGCCGCGCCGGGGGCGATCGCCAGCATCGCCACGAGCGCAAACAGCGCGATGTTCTTCTTGCTGTTCAGCATGGTCAACCTCCAGCGCGCTGTGCGGCGGTCCATTCGTAGACCTTGTCCTGCGCGGCCCGCGCGTTGGCAGCGTCCGGAACCAGTTCGAGATAACGCTGCATATAACGTGCCGCCAGCGGATACGCGCGCAACTCCCCGTAGACGAGCGCCAGGTTGAAATTGCCCTGCGGCCACCAGGGCGCGAGGGCGAGACCCTGTGCGAACTCGTCCGCCGCATCCCAGAGCCGCTTGTCCTTTACGGCCAGCTCGGCGGCTACCTTGTACGGGCGCACCGCCTCGCCGACGCTGGGGCCCACCTTGCCGGCGTGAAAACCGGCTAGCGCCGCAATAAATGCGGCAGTTTCTTCCGGTGTCTCCGGTGCTGCCAACGCCCGCATCACCTGCCAGGCGCGCGCGTATTCCGGCGGCGTTGCATTTTTGGCCGGAAAGACCATCAGGAATGGGTACGTGGTAGCTTTGTTGTCGACCCGGCAAGCAATCGTCAGCGCCGGCCACAACCGGCTGCTGTCGAGCAGGGGATTGGGTGCAGCGGCATACGGGCATGCCACCTCAACGACGCCACTGTCGCGGGCAATTCTTAGTGTCAGGCCCGTAGCGTCGACGCGCAGACCCGACGGCGTCCCCTTCAGGTTGTCGGATGCCACGTACACCGCGCCCAGCAGGTCCACCGCGCGCCGGACGCTCATTGGTTCCGGGCTGGGCGCCAGCGGAACCGGTGGCGCACTGGCACATCCCGTCAGCAGGGTCGGCAGAAGCGCCAGTGGCGCCAGCCATCTGTAAACAGTTTTCATTGTTTTATCTCTCTTGTTCGCGAACAACACCATGCTACGGATGATACCGCGCCTCATCGCCCACCTCCGTGCCGCGCGTGCTGCGGTGGACACGATTACCAGCATCGCCACGATGCGCAAACAGCGCGATGTTCAACTTGCTACTCAACATGGTCAATCTCCGATACGGGCCGTCTGTTTACTTAAGGAGCCTCTGATTAATTCAAAAAATGTAGGGTGCGCCCTGCGCACCGATCGACAAAATGGTGCGTGGGACGCACCCTACATCGAATTATTCAGAGTTTCCTTAATCCTATTTGGAATCCAATCTTCCCCAATCGTATATTTTATCCTGCGCCGCGCGGGCGTTGGGTGCGTCGGGCACGAGTTGCAGGTAGTAATTCATCTCGCGTCTGGCTAATTCGTATTCACCCGCCTCACCCAGCACCAGCGCGCGGTTGAAGTGCCCAACCGGCCACCACGGTGCAATGTTTAGCGCCGCGGCATAGAAGTCAGCGGCATCATCGAACGCCTTGTCGCGCACCGCACCCTCGGCCTGTACCTTGTATTTGTTGGCCTCTTCAGGAAACGCGATGTTTGCAGCGGCCTTTTTGCGATAGTCGGCCAGCGACGCCACAAACCTTGCTTTATATTCGTCAGATTCGTTTTTCTGTTTTATCGCGTTCTGCTGGAGCACATGAAGGGCGTTCGGAACGTCGTCGCGATTGCCACTTGATATGCGCCCTAAAGAAAATGTGTGTTGGCCTGCCAACATAAGAACCCATCCAACTTCAAGCCCTCCTAGGCCAACGGATATCTGAGGAAGCTCGCGGTATATGAAAATACTTTGTTTGCCATTTTCATCCGTGACAATCAACCTGTTCGACCTCGCGCGCACATCGGTTATAGGTACGATCCGACCGGAATTGAGAATTAAGGATCCTTTTAACTCTGTAGCGAGTAAATTGCGCGCCTGTTTGACGCTCATGTTCCCAGCCGTGCTGTCGGTGGGTATATAGTATGTGCCACCGCATGATGCGAGTAGTACGAACATGGCAAGGCAGAGTATTGACTTCAACCACCCGTGAACAGTTTTCATCGTTTTATCTCCCGTATTTTCGAGCAATCGCGGTTCGTCTCTCGATCCAGGCCCTCTTGGGACTATTTTGCTGCTCGCGGCACCAGACTCTCCCACTGGTAAATCTTGAGCTGCACGGCACGGGCATTGGAAGCGTCGGGTTCGAGCTTGAGGTACTTCTGCAGCGCCCGAATGCCCTCCTTGTAATCCTGTAGTTCACCCAGAATCAGGCCGCGGTTATAGTGCCCGGCTGGCCACCACGGTGCGATACCCAACGCCTGCTCGTAGAGATCTATCGCATCGTCGAAGCGCTTTTGCTGGACCGCCAGTTCGGCCTGAACCTTGTATTTCACCGCCTCTTCGGGCAACTGTGGTTTAACGGAAGCATTGCGGTAACCCTGGACCACGCTCTCAAAGGCGGCCTCCTGCGCGGGATCGACTACGCCCGCGCGAGCCAGTACATACCACGCCCTTACGAAGTCGCGCGCGCTGGAGTGACTGGATGTGCCAGTCCAGAAGAACATGCAGTCCTCGAAGCCCCCGCTGGCATTGATGCAAGAGGCATCGCCGCTATATCTGGGGTAGGCACCCCCCAATGTCGCCACGAGCGCAGGGTTGTCAGCAAACCGGAAGGCGCGGAAGGGCCTCCAAAAATCTCCAAAAATTCCATATCCCTTTTTCCCGCAGGTAACCTCAATTTTTTCGTAAGTCACGCTGACCGTTCTCGGATCGTCACAGTTTCTAACGGTTTGCGCTTCTTTAATCAGTAGCTTGCGCGCCTGCGCGGGAGATAGATCGCGCGTGTCTTCAGGGGTAGCCCGATAAACGGTGGTCGTCCCACACCCGCCTGCGGCCAGTGCTGCGAGGAGCATCAGGGCCGTGGAGCCGAACTTCATGTATTGTTTGCTGAACATGCATTTTCCTCTGCGCAGCAGAAACTGCGTATGCTGCTCTTGATTGATCAGAACTCAGGTATTGGGAACCGCAAACACCTTCAATGTCCCGCGCATGACCCGCCCACCCCGTCGTTGCGACACACAGGCCGTTCGGCGAACGGCCCGGTCACCTTGAATACTAGCAGCAACGCGGCAGCACACTGGCCGGGCATGCCGTGCGTCGCCATGGAAGTCACAGCATGTCCACCCCGATCCGGTCGACCACCGCCATCCTGCTCTGCATTGCTTTCCGGCTGCATCCCGCTGATGGACAGGAGGAAATCCAGCGCTGATTTCGCCAAACCCGGCGCTCAACCCGGTAGCAGGTCAACGCGGTGATTGGCCGGTTGGGGCCTCAGGCGGTCTGAAACCGATCGTTTTTGTGAGCGGATAGGCCAAAGACCAGCGAGGTATCGATCGTGTCTTTCTGGATAATCGGACATTAGAAGCCTATGCTCATGACTCGTGCCGAGTTCATGCCGCTCAAACAGAGGAACCGCTATGCGCCTTTCCATCGCCGCCCTGTCGTTCGTTGTCTTCGGTTCGGCGCTCACGGGTTGTGCGTCCACCAGCCCGGCCGCGCCCACAGCGTCCGAGGCCGGCGCGAGTGTCGCGCCCGCGGCCAAGATGGACTACGTGACGGCCATCAAGCAGGTCTCGAACTGGGGACCCATCACGGCCGGCGGCATGGCCTTCCTCGAAAAGACGGGGCGTCCCACCGTCAACGAAACCGCAGTCACCGTCTCGCTCAAGAACGGCGGCGCCTATTACTGCCTCTACCAAGACACGCCCAACCCCGTGGTCACGCGCCGACTCCTGGCCCAACCGCCCACCTCGGTCAGCATCAATTGCCGGGGCGCGAGCCTCAGCGTCTGGAACTCCGCGGCGCAGTCCCAGAAGTTCGTCGCCGCCTGGCGGACGATGGCCGGCGGCGCGCCCACAGACTCTCCGGAAAAGGCCGCCGCCTTCGAGGCCGCCGCCGAGAAATACCGTGCCGATCCCGCTGCCTTCGTCATTCCCGAAGAGGCGCGCGTCTTCAAGGTCCAGGCCGAAACGGCCGTGCGCGAGAAGCGGCTCTGGGACGCCGTCGACCGCTTCGGCAAGGCCCTCGACATCAGCCCGGCGTGGGCCGCGGGCCGCTTCAATCTGGCCTTGATCTACGGGGAGCTCGGGTTCGCCGGCCTGGCCATCTCGGAGATGAACAAATACCTGAAGCTCGCCCCGGACGCCAAGAATGCCCGGGCGGCGCAGGACAAGGTCTACGAGTGGCAGGACAAGACTAAGCGCTAAGACACTATCGGCACCCGATTACGTCGAAGATCGCCGGGACGATGACGAGAGCTCCCTTCACGTACCGGATCGCTTACGAGGTCTCGCTTGAAGTGGTGCTCCCGGTCATTGACAGGCAAAGAAAAGCCCGCTTGCGCGGGCTTTTTTATTTTGTGACAGTGGCACCGGCAACTACTTCCTCGCCGCGATCTCCTCCAGCTTGGTGGCGCGCACGATGTTGCCGTCCAGGCCGGCCTCCTTGGCGCTGGAGCCGTAGGCGACGGCCATGAGCTGGCTGTAATAGGTCACCGGGATGTTGAACTTGGTGCCATAGCGCTTGTTGATCTGGCCCTGGTAGACCTCGACGTTCATCTGGCACACCGGGCAGGGCGTGACGATCATGTCGGCGCCGTGGTCGTAGGCCGACTCGATGATCTTCTTGATCTGCGCCTGGCTCTTCTCCGGCTCGGAGAAGGCGAGCGCGCCGCCGCAGCAGGTGACTTTCTGGTCGTATTTCTCCAGCGCCTCGCCACCCATGGTCTCGACCAGCTTGTCGAGATATTTCGGGTTCTCGAAGGACTCGCCGGCGACGCCGAACGGGCGGTTGGTCTGGCAGCCGACGTAACCGGCGATCTTGATGCCCTCGAGCGGCTTCTTGACCGGCTTGCCCAGTTCCTCGTAGCCGAAATCCTCGATCAGCACCTCGACCATGTGGCGGATCTCGACCTCGCCTTTGTAGGCCACGTCGAGGCCGGCCTCCTTGAGGGCCTCCTTGGTGTCGGCCAGCATTTGCTCGGAGGCCGACAGGCGCTCATGCGTCTCCTTGGCGCCCAGCCAGCAGGCCGCGCAGGTCGCGACGATGTCCTGGCCGGGGTTGTGCTGCTCGGACAGCGCGATGTTGCGCGCGTTCATGGCGTGGCGCGGCAGCTCGCCGCCCTCGGCGTAGCCGATCGAGGCGCCGCAGCAGTTCCAGTCGGGGATCTCGTTGAGCTTGATGTCGAGCGTCTTGCACATGGACTCCACCGAGACCATGTAGTTGGACGCCGACGCCTTGCGCTCCGAGGAGCAGCCGGGATAAAACGAATACTCTTTCTTCGCCATGTTTGACTCCTAAAGACCCCAAATACGGAAAACCATTTGCCACGGGGGCACGGGGGACACGGGGATAAATCAAGTAAATTCCTGTCGCCCCGACGCCGCGCGGCCGGCACGCGCGCCGCCTTTTCCTAGCTTCTCCCCGTGCTCCCCGTGTCCCCCGTGGCTAACAGGTTTTGCCTTTCAGCCTCTACGACGCGAATCCTTTGCGGCGGTTCTCGATCTCTTCGGCCTTCTTGAGCATCTTGTGGATGCCGTCGGCGCCCTTGCACTTGCCGCCGCCGAGCAGCCCGAAGGCGTTGAGTCGGCCGGTCTTGAGCATGCCGAGGCCCACCGGAAGCATCTCCAGTCCCTTCTTTATGCCGCTCGCGAACCCGTCCATGAAGTACAGGCGGATCGAGAGTTTCAGCTCATTGACGCGCCCGCCGGCGGTCAGGTTCTTCCAGAACATCTTGGCGAAGCGCCGCGTCGGGTTCATCTTGGGCGCGATCCCGAGCCGGTGCGCGTAGTTCGCCAGGCCGTGCATGATGTGGGTGATCGGCAGCTCGCGCGGGCAGCGCACGATGCAGTTGTAGCAGCTGGTGCACATCCACATCGACTCGCTCTTCAGGACCTCGTCGCGCTTGCCGGCGCGGATCATCATGAAGATCTCCTGCGGCGGGTGCTCCCAGTGCGGGCCGAGCGGGCAGGAGCCCGAGCACACGCCGCACTGCATGCACATCTTGACCCAGTCGCCCTCTTCGACGTTCGCCTCGACCTCCTTGAGGAAGTCGTTGCGGTACTTCTCCACCATCTTCGTGTTCAAATCGCTCATGGTGCGGCTCCTAGAACTTAAGCGGCGAGAGGCCGATCTTGCCGATGGTCTCGGCCATGTCGTTGATGATCTTCGGCGCGCGCGCGATATCGGTGATCGCCACCTCGTGGGTGGTGACGCGCTCGACCTCGAGATTGAGCTGCTTCAGGGTGTCGTCGATCTTGCTCATGCGGTAGTGCGCCATCTCCGAGCCGCGCACGAAGTGGCACTGGTAGTCGTCGCCCTTCTGACAGCCCATCAGGATCACGCCGTCGTAGCCGCTGTTGAGCGCATCCGTCACCCAGATGGTGTTGATCGACCCCAGGCAGCGCACCGGGATGATGCGGGTATAGGCGCTGTACTGCACGCGGTTCATGGCCGCCATGTCGAGCGCCGGGTAGGCGTCGTTCTCGCAGGCCAGCACCAGGATGCGCGGCTTCTCGTCCATCTCGTCCGGGATCTCGACCGCCTTGATCTGGCTGCCGACGGTGTCGACCGAGTAGTTCTCGAAGGAGATCACGCGCACCGGGCAGGCGCCCATGCAGGTGCCACAGCGCCGGCAGCGGCTCTCGTTGAACTGCGGGTAGCGCTGCTCGTCCTCGTCGATGGCGCCGAACGGGCATTCCACCGTGCAGCGCTTGCACTGGGTACAGCCCTCCCGGCGGAAGGTCGGGAAGCTCAGATCGCCGGAGCGCGGGTGCGCGGCGCGACCGAGCATGGCGTTTTCCACCGCCTGGATCGCCTTCAAGGCGGCGCCGGTCGCATCCTCGATGGCCTGGACGGCATCCATGGGCCGGCGCACCGGACCGCAGGTGTAAATGCCGGTGCGGCGCGTCTCGTAGGGGAAGCAGATGAAATGCGAATCGTTGAAGCCGTACTTGAGGTGCGGCAGGTCCGGACCCTGGCGATAGGTCAGATTCAAAATCGACACGCCCTTCGGCTTCTCCTGTTTCTCCGCGACCGCCTCGCCGGCATCCTTGGCCTTCTTGGCCTCGTCACGCTCAGTGGCCTCGGCCAGCAGCTGGGCCTCCATGTCGATGCCGGAATTGGCGACCATGCCGGTGGCCAGCACCACCAGGTCGGCCTTGGCGACGGCGTCGTCGTTCAGGATCAGGTCCTTGAACTTCACCTGCAACTCGGCGCCGGGGACCACCTCGCTTACCTTGCCCTTGGTGAAGATCACGCCCTTCTTCTGGGCGCTGCGGTAGAAGTCCTCGCCGTTGCCGGGCGTGCGCAGGTCGGTGTAGATCACCACCGTGTCGACGTCCGGGTTCTGGTCCTTGAAGTACATGGCCTGCTTGATGCTGGTGTTGCAGCAGTGGCCGGAGCAAAAGGCCAGGTGCTTGCCGGTGGTGTCGCGCTGGCCGGCGCACTGCACGAACGCCACGCTCTTCACTTCCTTGCCGTCGGACGGGCGCTTGATGGCACCGCCGTTCGCGGCCTTGGCGAGCTGCTCGAGGCCGGCCTGATCGACGACGTCCTGGCTCTTGCCGCCGCCGAGCTCCGGGAGCTTGTTGATATCATAGGTCTCGAAGCCGCTGGCCATGATGATGCCGCCGACGTTCTCGGTGGCGGTCGACCCGGACTCGGTGGAGATGTCGACGCTGAACTGGCCGGGCGCGCCGCTGGTCTTGCTGATAGTCGAGTTGAGGAAAACCTTAATACGCTTCTCGGCCTCGACCTGCTTGATCAGATCGGCCAGCCCGGTGTCCTGCGGATCGGCATAGGGTTCGCGCGAGGGCACGCGCTTGTGCAGCTTGCTCAACCAGCCGCCGAGGCCGCCGGTCTTCTCGACCAGCAGCACGTCGTAGCCGGTGCGCGCCGACTCGAGCGCGGCGGTCAGGCCGCTCAGGCCCCCGCCCACCACCAGGATGCGCTTGTTGTTGCCGTGGTTCGGATTCGGCTCCGGCGGCTGCATCTTGGCAACCTCGGCGCAGCCCATGCGCACGTAGTCGACCGCCATCTCCTGGACCAGCTCCTTGGTCTCGTCGCCCTCGGGCGTCACCCAGATCACGCCCTCGCGCAGATTGACGCGCGAGATTGCGACGTCCTCGAAATTGAAGGCCTCGGTCTTGGAGCGGCGCGAGCAGGCGGCGATGACGATGTGGTTGACGCCGTCGTTCGCAACGTCGTCTTTGATCATCTGCACGCCCGCGGCGTTGCAGAGAAAATCGTGCGACTTCACGACCTGGGCCTTGCCCTCGCGCTGCGCGATCATTTCGAGCTGCGCGGTATCGAGCCGCTCGCCCAGACCGCAGCCCTTGCAGAGATAGGCGCCGATCTTCATGTCTGCCATCTTAAGCCTCCGCCCTCGAAACCCGATTGATAACCTGGATGGCGCGCAGGCTCGCGGCCGTCGCGCTCTGCACCGAGCGGTTCACGTCCAGCGCGTTGCTCGCGCAGCCGGCGCCGAACAGCGCGCCGTTCGCCGGGTCGGCCTCGATGAAACCGCTCTTGTCGGCGTGGATACCGCCCGGGATGCTGTTGGCGTCGACGCTCGGCTCCATGCCGATCGCCAGCACGCACAGGTCGTGCGCATTGTCGTAGCGGTGATAGCCCTCGGTGTCGACGCCGTGCAGCACCGGATTGCCGGCGGCGTCCTCGGTGATGTTCGCGACCTTCGACTTCACGAACGTGACGTTCGGGTTGGCCAGCACCTTCTGGTAGAAGTCCTCGAAGCGGTCGATGGCGCGGATGTCGATGTAGTAGATGGTCGACTTGCCCGCGTCGCCGAACTGCTCGGTGACGTAGTTGGTCTGCTTGAGCGAGGCCATGCAGCAGATGCGCGAGCAGTGCTTGAGGTGGTTGCGGTCGCGCGAGCCGGCGCACTGGATGAAAGCGACGTTCTTCGCCTCCTTGCCGTCCGAGGGCCGCAGGATCCTGCCGCCGGTCGGGCCGAAGAGATCGAGCATGCGCTCGAACTCGACACTGGTGACGACATTGGCGTAGCGGTCGTAGCCGTAGGGCTGGATCTTGGCGGCGTCGTAGGGGCGCCAGCCGGTCGCCCAGACGATCGCGCCGACCTTGAGATCGATGATCTCTTCCTTCATGCCGAGGTCGATGGCGTCGTACTTGCACGCCGCCTTGGCCTTGTCCGCCTCCGGCGTGCCGATGATGGACGGGTCGATCACGTAGCGCTGCGGGTGGGCCATGTTGAACGGCAGATAGACCGCCTTCATCTTGTTCAGGTTGTAATTGAACGGATTGGGGATTTCGCTGCTGACCGCCTTGGCGCACTCGCCGCAGGCGGTGCAATTCTCGTTCACGTAGCGCGGCTTGACCTTGATCTGCACGCTGTAGTCGCCGGCCTGGCCGCCGATGTTCGCCACTTCCGCCAGGGTCAGCACGCGGATGCGCTTGTTGGCCTTGAGGCGCCGCAGATTGATCTCGAGACCGCAGGTCGGATGGCAGAGCTTGGGGAAATACCGGTAGAGCTGGCTGACGCGGCCGCCGAGCGCCGGGTTCTTCTCCACCAGCACGACGTCTTTCCCGGTTTCGGCGGCTTCCAGGGCCGCGGTCATACCGCTGATGCCGCCGCCCACGACCAGTATGGTCTCGTTCGTTGCCACTACGCCTGCCATTGACTAGCCTCCAATCGCAAAATGTGGACTTTTGGCGAGATACCCAAAGCGCCAGGATGAGCCAGGGGCAGACACCTTACTCCGCGGTGCTCGATCCCGCCATAACCTGCCGCACGATTATAGATTTAAATTTTGTATGCGCGGATAGACGGCCTGAATCAACGGGCCCGGCTCCCGGTAGAGGCCGTATTTTCGGGAACCGGGGCCACAGCGTCAACGACTTTTTCGCGATTTCGGGATTCTTTGGCATACTGAAAACCTCGGATTTGCCGGCCGTGCGGGCTGCACGGCTAATCAAGCGTGATCTATAGGGGATTTCGTGAACGCAGCGACGCTCAAGGCCGACGATTACCTCATCACCCGGGAACCTTATTACGAGTCGCAGGGTGAGGAGATCGCGCTGTTCGAGGCCGCCTACCGGAACCAGATCCCGGTGCTGCTCAAGGGCCCGACCGGCTGCGGCAAGACGCGTTTCATGGAGCACATGGCGTGGCGGCTGAAGCGCCCGCTGGTGACGGTGTCCTGCCACGACGATCTGACGGCCTCGGACCTGGTGGGGCGTTATCTCATCACCGCCGCCGAGACGGTCTGGGTCGACGGGCCGCTGGCGCGCGCGGTGCGCATCGGCGGCATATGCTATCTCGACGAGATTGTCGAAGCGCGCAAGGACACCACCGTGGTCATCCACCCGCTCGCCGACGACCGCCGGGTGCTGCCGGTGGAGAAGACCGGCGAGCTACTCAAGGCCGGCCCGGAGTTCTGCCTGGCGATCTCCTACAACCCGGGTTACCAAAGTGTGCTCAAGGACCTCAAACAGAGCACGCGCCAGCGCTTCGTCGCCATCGAGTTCGACTATCCCAAACCCGAGCTCGAGCGGAAGATCGTCGTCCACGAAGGCAAGGTCGACGCCGAAACCGCCGAGAAGCTGGTGAAATTCGCCGGCATGACGCGCAACCTGAAGGGCAACGGCCTCGACGAGGGCGCCAGCACCCGCCTGCTGGTGCACGCCGCCCAGCTCATGGCGACCGGCATCGCCCCGCGCAGCGCCTGCCGCGGCGCCATCGCCGAGGCCCTGACCGACGACCCGGAGATGCTGGCGGCGGTCAACGAACTCAGCGCGTCGCTGTTCTGACCTGCGGTGCGCGGCGCGCGCACCCCGCGAGCAATGGCCCACAGACCCCTCACCACCGCCGAAATCGAGGACCGGCTCGACGAGTCGCTCGACCCGGTGTTGTCCTCGCGCCGCACCGCCGCCGGGCCGGCGCGCTCGCTCGCCGGTTTCGAGCGCGCCGAGCAGGACTTCGTGCTGCGCTGGGTCGGGATTATCGCCAAGACCAACGCCGAAATGGCCTTCCAGTTCGCCGCCCAGGCCGCGGCCGCCCTGAATGTCATGACCCTGGAGGCGATGGAGGGCTGGATCATCCACGCCATGGATGTCTACGACAAGATGGGGCTCTACCCGGCGAGCGCCGTGTTCCGCGAGCTGCACGCCTACGCCGCCGATGCGCAGCGCAAGGCGAGCGGCGTAATGCTCGAATCGGTGTCCGGCGTGCTGGAGCTGTTCGTGCGCGGCCTGTCCGGCCGGGCGCTCAAGCTCGACGCCGGCGACGAGGTCTACACCGACACCCAGACGCTGTTCCTGCCGCATTGCCTGACGCACTTTCCCGACCCGGCCGACAACTTCCGCCTGTACAAGTGCATCGCCGCGCATCAGTGGGCGCAGGCCTGGTACGGCACTTTCCAGGTCGACATCGCCGCCGTGACCGGGCGCTACCCCGATCCGGAACGCGCGCTCCGGCTGTTTCATGCGCTCGAACGCATCCGCCTCGACGCCTGCATCGCCCGCGACCTGCCCGGGCTGTACCGCGACATGCTGTTGCTGCGCGGCCGGCTCGGCGAGACGCCCTATCCGCCGGGCTGGCAGGCCGCCGCGGCGCGGCTCGCGGACGCCGGCGCCGGCGCCGGGACCAGCGCCGCGCTGCTCGCCGAGCTGTACACCGGCGAGCTGCCGCAGACGCTGTGCTACCAGGGCACGCTGCGCCCGGAACGGGCGCAGGCGGCGATCGAGGCGCGCCTCACGCGTGAAAAGGAACTGTTCCGCAGCGCCCTCAAGCGCCTGCAGGACGACAAGGACAAACGCAGCGCGTTGCTCGAAGACGCGGACGCCGGCCGCGACCCCGCGCAGCGCTTCAAGATCGACAGGCGCGCCGACGATACGCGGCCCGACTCGTTCCGTTTCGAGCTCACGCTCGACGGCCAGCCGATCGTGTCGCCCGACGAGCTCAAGGGGCTGATGGGCTCCATCGTCCAGGACCTGGGCGAGATCCCCGAGGAATACCTGGTCGCGGCCGGCGACGGCGGCTACCGCAAGCCGGCGGACGAGAAGAATCCGGAGGACGTGTGGAAGGGCACCTACCACGAGGAAGGCGCGTTCCTGTACAACGAATGGGACTACCGCCGCAAGCACTACCGCAAGCACTGGTGCGTACTGCGCGAGATCGACGTGCACCCGGTCGACGAGCCGTTCGTGGCGCGCACCCGCCGCAAGTACTCGGGGTTGATCAGCCAGCTGCGCAGGACCTTCGAGACCCTGCGCGGCGAGGAGAAGCTGCTGAAGAAGCAGATCCACGGCGACAACATCGACTTCGACGCGCTGGTCGAGGCCTATGCCGACATGCGCCAGGGGCGCGAGATGAGCGAGCGCGTGCTGACCAAGCTGCACAAGCTCGAGCGCAATATCGCGGTGATGTTCATGGTCGACATGAGCGGCTCGACCAAGGGCTGGATCAACGACGCCGAGCGCGAGGCGCTGGTGATGCTGTGCGAGGCGCTCGAAGTGCTCGGCGACCGCTACGCCATCTACGGCTTCTCCGGCATCACCCGCAAGCGCTGCGAGCTCTACCGGGTGAAGCGCTTCGACGAGCCCTATTCCGACGCGGTGCGCGCCCGCATCACCGGCATCAAACCGCAGGACTACACGCGCATGGGCGTGACCATACGCCACCTGACCAAGTTATTGAAGCAGATCGAGGCGCGCACCAAGCTGCTCATCACGCTGTCCGACGGCAAGCCCGACGACTACGACGGCTATCGCGGCGACTACGGCATCGAGGACACCCGCCAGGCGCTGCTCGAGGCCAAGCGCGACGGCATCCACCCGTTCTGCATCACCATCGACACCGAGGCGCGCGATTACCTGCCGCACATGTACGGCCCGGTGAACTACGCGGTGATCGACGACGTACGCAAGCTGCCGCTGAAGGTGTCGGACATCTATCGTCGCCTGACCACTTGACGCGCGCCGCGCCGCGCTATTCGGGCCGGAAGGGCCGGATGTGCGCGCCGATCCGCAGATCGCGCCATGCGCTGTCGACGACCGCGTAGTCGCCCGTAGCCAGCATCTCCTCGATGTGCGCGAGTGAATCCCATTCCGCCGGCAGCGGCTGGCTGAGCTCGCCGGCATACTCCCACTCCTTGCCGGCACGCGAAAACACGGCGGCAAACCGGTCGTAGGGTGCGTTGACATGAAACAGCACATACTCCTTGCGCGCGTCGCGATTGAGGTCGACGACCAGGGCCGCGCAATGCCGACCCACCTCCAGGCAGCGCTTGAGTCGCCAATCGCAGGGCTCGCACATCGCATGTCGCAGGAATTCACCGTCGAGGCGTTCGCCCTTCGGATAAACCGCGAAATGCGCGGCGGCCTGCTCGGTCGTCTCGATCCGGTCCGCCTGCGCGGTCCAACGATTGGTCCGCGACAGCACCCGGGTCGCGGCGGTTCGGATTTCCGCCGCCTGCGGATGATCCGTCAGGGCCTTGAGGCCTTCGAGCGCGGCATTGCCGGCGCGACCGAGTTCGAAGCGCAGATAGTCGTAGTCGAATTTCTCGGCGGTGAGTTTCCCCGCCAACAACCGGTCGATCTGGCTCGCGACACTGATACGGCGCGCATCCAGCAGCGGGCTGTTCACCAGCACCGCCAACGCGACCGTCACGGCCGCGATGGCGACGTTGACCGGCGCCATTCCCGCCATCCAGACCGTGCTGCGCCGCAGTGCGGCGACCGCATAGCCGAACGCGTACAGCCCGACCACGACGGCAAGCAGCACCGCCCAGAAGCGGTCGGTGCTCCAGCCGTGCTGGCCGATGCGCAGGTGAAGCGCGTAAAGGCACAGCAGCGTGTAGACCGGCAGCACGATCACCGCGACCCGCACCGCCAGGCGCAGCCAGACCGGATAGGGCGCCTCGCCCCGGCCGTCCTGGTACACGGCATTGAGGAAGATCACCAGGAAAATCTGCAGGGTGAGCATGAGCGCCGTGGCGCTGCCGGTGTCCCACAGCGGCTTCAGGCCCATGAACGGCAGCACCGCCAGGAACAGCACGATCAGGACCGCCAGCAACGGCAGCAGTCCCTTGAAGATGGCGAGGATGATGCGCCGCACCGTCACCACCGCGCTCAGATTACTGCGGCCGAGATACAGCGCGAAGGCGAAGACCGTGGCGGTCACCGGATAGCTGAAATATTTGTCGTAGAACAACGCGTCGAACAGCGTGACGCCGATCACCTTGAACAACGCCGCCCACAAGGCCAGCAGCGCCCAGAAAATGCCGGTGAATACCTCGGCGATGATGAGGGTGATGGTGTTGTTCCAGGCGAACTCGAACAGCTCGGGATACGGCGGCCGCAGCCTTCCGGTCTTGAGCCAGGTCTGCACGAACGGCAGCAGCACGAACCAGCCGATGAAGGTCGTCAGGACGTAGGGCACCACCACCGGACTGCTCGAAATGGTCGCCGCCGGCTCGACCGCGTAACCGACATGGGCGCCGGTGAACACCAGCACCGCGGCCAGGCCGAGCCCGGCCCGCCACAGCCGCCGGTCGCGAACGTCGGTGGCGATGAGCTGCAGCGCCGTCGGCACAGCGATGGCGACCGCGTACCAGGGCAGCAGCCAGGTCATGTCGGCCGGCGCGGCAAGGACATTGCGCTCGATCAGCACATGGGCCAGGAGCAGCAGGACGCCCTGACCGAGGCCCAGGCCGATGATGGCATTGCGGGTCAACCTGGAGAGATCACCCATCGTTGTTCTTATCCTCCCGTCGTTGTTATTACTGTCGCGGCGGTTCTGGTTCTAGTTCGTCACGCCGTCCTTCGACAAATGCGCGACCTCGTGCGCGGGCCGCTCCCAGCTCCGGCCGTCGAAATCGGTCACCCGGACGCTCTCGACGGCCTCGATTCGCACCGTGAAAAGCCTACGCGGTGGGATCAATGAAATCAATCGCCTATCGCGTAACGGGCATCGCCGTTCCGGGCGCGGTATATTGGCCGGGACCCATGAGCGCACTATCGCAGAACCGCTGGGAACACTTCCCCCATGAGGCCGACATGGGCGTGCGCGGCGTCGGCCGCAGCCTGCCGGAGGCCTTCGAGCAGGCGGCGCTGGCGCTGATGCACGTGATCACCGATCCCTCCCGGGTCGCGCCCCGCGCCACGGTCGACATCGAGTGCGACGCGCCGGACGCGGAATTCCTGCTGGTCGAATGGCTGAACGCCCTGATCTACGAAATGGCCACGCGCCATATGGTGTTCGGCGATTTCTCGGTGAAAATTGACGGGACGCATTTACGCGCCGCCGCCCGCGGCGAGACAATGGACCCCAGGCGCCACGAGGCCGCGGTCGAGGCCAAGGGCGCGACCCTGACGGCCCTGCACGTGGGCCGGGATCCCGACGGTCTATGGCGGGCGGAGTGCGTGGTCGACGTATGACGACCACGGCCGTCCGCCGCGCAACGGCATCGATATGGACCTGAATCTCTTCCAACAGACCGATGAATACCGCTTCGAGGTCGCCCCGCACGGCCGCATGCGCGTGCCGGCGGTGATCTACGCCAGCCGCGCGCTGGTCGAGGCGATGGATGCCAAGGTCTACCAGCAGCTGACCAACGTCGCCACCCTGCCCGGCATCGTCGAGGCCGCCTATGCCATGCCCGACGCTCATTGGGGTTACGGCTTCCCGATCGGCGGCGTGGCGGCCTTCGACGCCGACTCAGGCGGCGTGGTGTCGGCCGGCGGCGTCGGCTTCGACATCTCCTGCGGCGTACGCACCCTGCGCACCGGCCTCACGCGCGCCGACGTCGAGGCCGAGAAGCAGGCGCTCGCCGACATGCTCTATTACAAGATCCCGGCCGGCCTCGGCAGCACCGGCGCAATCCGGCTCGGCCACGAGGAGATGGACGCGATGCTCGCCGGCGGCGCGCGCTGGGCGGTGGCGCGCGGCTACGGCGAGCATGCCGATCTCGCGCGCATCGAGGAGTACGGCTGCATGCCGGGGGCGCAGCCCGAGTGCGTCTCCGACCAGGCCAAGAAGCGCCAGCGCGACGAGATGGGCACACTCGGCTCCGGCAATCATTACCTCGAGGTCCAGGAGGTCGTCGAGATCTTCGACGCGCCGGCCGCCGCGTCCTACGGCCTCAAGGCCGGCGACATCGTCGTGAGCATCCACTGCGGCTCGCGCGGCCTCGGCCACCAGATCGGCACCGAGTTCCTCAAGCGCATGGCGATCGCCGCGCCGCAGCACGGCATCGAGCTGCCCGACCGCGAGCTGGCCTGCGCGCCGCTCCGCTCCGCGCTCGGCCAGGAGTACCTCGGGGCGATGCGCGCCGGCATCAACTGCGCGCTCGCCAACCGCCAGATCCTCACCCACCTGACGCGCCAGGCCTTCGCCCAGGTGCTGCCGCGCGCGAACTTGAGGCTGCTCTACGATGTCTCTCATAATACCTGCAAGGAAGAGGAGCACAGGGTCGGCGGCGTGGCGCGCCGCCTGTACGTGCACCGCAAGGGTGCGACCCGTGCCTTCGGGCCCGGCCACCCCGATGTTCCCGAGGACTTGCGCGAGGCCGGCCAGCCGGTGTTGATCGGTGGCAGCATGGGCACCGCGTCCTACGTCCTGGCCGGCAGCGGCACCGCGATGGAGCGCTCGTTCGGCTCGGCCTGCCACGGCGCCGGCCGTGCCATGAGCCGCCACCAGGCCTACCGCCAATGGAAGGGCCGGCAGATCATCGACGCGCTGGCGGCGCGCGGCATCGTCATCCGCAGCCCCAGCTCGCGCGGCGTGGCCGAGGAGGCGCCCGGCGCCTACAAGGACGTCACGGCCGTGGTCGATGCCGCCGACGCCGCCGGGCTGGCGCGCAAGGTGGCCAGGCTCACACCCGTTATCTGCATTAAGGGCTGACTACGGAGGTGGTCATGACCCGTACCGATTACGCAAAAATCGATCTACGCGACGGCGACGCCCTGATCGTCGTCGATGTGCAGAACGACTTTCTGTCCGGCGGCAGCCTCGCCGTGCCCGACGGCGACGCGGTGGTGCCGGTGCTGAACGGCTATATGAGCGCCTTCGATGCCCGGCATCTGCCGATCTATGCGACCCGCGACTGGCACCCCGGGAATCATATTTCGTTCAAGGCGCGCGGCGGCCCGTGGCCGCCGCACTGCGTGGCCGACACGCCGGGCGCGGCGTTCGCGCCGGCGCTGAAGCTCCCGGCCGCGACCCAGGTCGTGTCCAAGGCCGTGACACCCGACCGGGACGCCTACTCCGGCTTCGAAGGCACCGACCTGGCCGCGCGGCTGCGCGCCCAGGGTGCGCGCCGCCTGTTCATCGGCGGCCTCGCCACGGACTACTGCGTGCTCAACACCGTGAAGGACGCGCTCAAGCAAGGATTCGAGGTGCAGCTGCTCGCTGACGCCATCCGCGCGGTCAACGTCCAGCCCGATGACGGGCACAAGGCGCAGACCGAGATGGAACGGCTCGGGGCCCGGCCGATCCGGCGGGACGCGCTCGCGGCATGAATCCCATTTCGAGCCCGCTGCTCACCGATTTCTACCAGCTCACCATGCTCCAGGGCTATGTCGAGCAGGACATGCTCGACACCGCGGTCTTCGAGTTCTTCGTGCGCAAGCGCCCGGCGCAGCGCAATTTCCTGGTCGCCGCCGGGCTCGAGCAGGCGCTCGATTATCTCGAAGGCCTGCGCTTCAGCGACGCCGAGCTCGACTGGGTGGCCGGCCACGGCGGCTTCCGCAAGCCGTTCGTGGACTACCTCGCGTCCTTCCGCTTCACCGGCGAGGTCCACGCCATGCGCGAGGGGACGGTGTTCTTTCCGGACGAGCCGATCCTGCGGGTGGTGGCGCCGTTGCCGGAGGCGCAGCTGGTCGAGAGCCGGCTGATCAACCTCCTGCACTTCCAGACGCTGATCGCCTCCAAGGCGGTGCGCGTGGTGCAGGCGGCGCCGGGCAAGCTGCTGGTCGACTTCGGCATGCGCCGCGCGCACGGCGCCGAGGCCGGGCTGCTGGCGGCGCGCGCCAGTTACCTCGCCGGCTTCAGCGGCAGCGCAACGGTGCTCGCGGCGCCGCGCTTCGGCATTCCGGTGTTCGGCACCATGGCCCACTCCTATATCGAGGCCCACGCCAGCGAGCTCGCCGCCTTCGAGCATTTCGCCCTGAGCCAGCCGGACAACACCGTGCTGCTGATCGATACCTACGACACCGAGGCCGCGGCCGCCAGGCTGGTCGGCCTGGCACCGAAGCTCGCGGCCCGCGGCATCAAAATCAAGGCGGTGCGGCTCGACAGCGGCGACCTCGCCGCCCACGCCCGCCGGGTGCGCCGCATCCTCGATGACGGCGGCCTCGCGGACGTCGGCATCTTCGTCAGCGGCAGCCTCGACGAGCACGTGGTGCGCGACCTGCTGGCGTCGGGCGCGCCGATCGACGGCTTCGGCGTCGGCACGCAAATGGACACCTCGTCGGACCTGCCGTATCTGGACTGCGCCTACAAGCTCGAGGAATACGCCGGCCGCGCCCGCCGCAAGCGCTCCGAGGGCAAGGCGACCTGGCCGGGGCGCAAACAGGCCTACCGCTATTACGACGGCGCCGGGCATATGCGCGGCGACGTGCTGACGCTGGACACCGACCTCCAGGACGGCGAGGCGCTGATCCAGCCGGTGATGCGCGACGGACGGCGGCTGGCGCCGTCGCCGCCGGCCTCCGCGGTGCGTGAACATGTCGCGGATCAGCTGACGCGCCTGCCGCCGACCCTGCGCGGCCTGGCGCCGGCGCCGGACTACCCGGTCGAGGTCACCGACGCGCTGCGCGCGCTGGCCACTGAGATCGACTCCCACCCGACATGAACGACCGGCCGGGCTTCCAGCCCCGCGCGGCACAGCCCGTCACCGCCCCCGGCGGGGCAGGATGCCGCGCCTACAACAGTGATGAATGTTTTCGTCGCGCCTTGGTATTGGGTCTTTCGTTGGAACAATCGACCATGCCCGTCCACAACGCCGACATCGCCGCGATCTTCACCGAGATCGCCGATCTGCTCGAGATCCAGGACGCCAATCCCTTCCGGGTGCGCGCCTATCGCAACGCGGCGCGCACCCTGGAGGGCCTGGCGCGCGACGCCCGGGAGCTGATCGCCGCCGGCGAGGACCTGACGGCGCTGCCCGGCATCGGCACGGATCTCGCGGCCAAGATCGAGGAGATCGTTGCCACCGGACACTGCCAAGCCCTCACCAAGCTGCACCGGCAGATCCCCGCGAGCGTCGCGGAACTGCTCCGGTTGCCCGGCCTCGGCCCCAAGCGGGTCAAGACGCTGTTCCGCGAGCTCGGCATCGCGAGCCCCACCGAGCTCTATCGCGCGGCGCGCGACGGCAGGCTCAAGGCGCTACCGGGCTTCGGCGCCAAGACCGAGCAACGCCTGATCGAGGCGCTGTCCGGTCGGGCCGCAGCGCCGAGCCGCATGCCGCTCGCGCAGGCGGCGCGGTATGCCGAGGCGCTGCGTGACTTTCTCGGCCGGCAGCGCGGCGTGCAGCAGGTCGAGATCGCCGGCAGCTACCGGCGCCGGCGCGAGACCGTCGGCGACCTCGACATCCTGGCGACGGCCGCGACGCCGGAGGCGATCATGCAAGCCTTCGCCGGATATGAGGATGTCGAGACCGTGCAGGCCCTGGGCGCCACCCGCGCCACGGTCGTGCTGCGCGGCGGGCTGCAGGTCGATCTGCGGGTGGTGGAGCCCAAGGCCTTCGGGGCGGCGCTGCACTATTTCACCGGCTCCAAGGCACACAATATCGCGATCCGCCGCCTCGGCCAGCGCCGTGGCCTGAAGATCAACGAGTACGGGGTATTCCAGGGCAAGCGGCGCATCGCCGGCCGGACCGAGGCCTCGGTGTTCCGCGCGGTCGGCCTGGCGCCGATCCCGCCGGAGCTGCGCGAGAACCGTGGCGAGATCGAGGCAGCGCGCGCCGGGCAGCTGCCGCGTCTGGTTGCGCGCGACGATCTCAAGGGCGACCTGCACGCCCATACCGCGGCCTCCGACGGCAACAACAGCCTTGCCGAGATGGCGCAGGCGGCGCGCGAACAGGGGCTCGAGTATCTCGCCATCACCGAGCATTCGCGCCGGCTCGCCATCGCCCACGGCCTCGACCCCGAGCGCCTCGCCCGGCAGATCGACGAGATCGAGCGCCTGAACGAGACGCTCGGCGGCATCACGCTGCTCAAGGGCATCGAGGTGGACATCCTCGAGGACGGCGGTCTCGACCTGCCGGACGATCTGCTCGGGCGTCTCGACCTGGTGGTCGGCGCCGTCCACTCGGCCTTCACGCTGTCGCGCGCCAAACAGACGCGGCGCATCCTGCGCGCCCTGGACCATCCGCATTTCAGCATCCTGGCCCATCCCGGCGCGCGCCTGCTCGGCGAACGCGATGCGATCGACATCGACTGGCTGCGCGTGGTGCGCGCCGCGCGAGCGCGCGGCTGCTTCCTCGAGCTCAACGCCAATCCGCGGCGGCTCGATCTCACCGACCAGCACTGCCGCCTGGCGGGCGAGGAAGGCGTACTGGTGGCCGTCAACGCCGACGCCCACAGCGTCGCGGAATTCGACAACCTCGCCTACGGCATCGACCAGGCCCGGCGCGGCTGGCTCGGGCCCGAACAGGTGCTCAATACCCGCCCGCTGCCTGCCCTGCGCCAGCTCCTCCGCCAGACCTTATAGGTAACCGTGGCCCGCTGGGCATATCGGCACCTTCTATATATATCCGCCCAGCAGGAAATTGATCGGCATATCAAAAATTCTTGACACCACAAGGACGTGGGTCTAATGTGCGCGACAGACACAACATGTTGTAGTTGTATCGTGTCCTCGACACCAATAATAGGCATGTCTTAAGGCCCACAAGCGCGACGGAGGTGGTTATCGTTATGAAGGCCGTGCAAGTTTTACCCCAAAACCCTGAAGTTCAAGAGATTCCGCTGCAACCGGCCTCCTACGATATCTGGGACAAGAAGTACCGGCTCAAGACCAAGTCCGGCGAGCCCCTCGATGCCGACATCCGGGGTACCTATATAAGGATCGCCCGGGCACTGGCCGAGGTCGAACAAACCCCCGAGAAACGTGAGGAATGGTTCGGCAAATTCCTCTGGGCGCTGGAGAACGGCGCCATACCGGCCGGCCGCATCACGTCCAACGCCGGGGCCCTGGAACACAAGCCCGCGACCAGCACCATCAACTGCACCGTGTCCGGCACGGTGCGCGACTCGATGGACGGCATTCTGCGCGCGGTCCACGAGGCCGGCCTGACGCTGAAAGCGGGGTGTGTCGCGCCCGGCACCTGGGTGGTGACCGAACGCGGCCTGGTCACGGCCGAACAGGCCGTGCAGGAACGGCACGAGCGCATCCTGTGCTACGACTGCGATCAGGGACGCTTCGAGATGCGCGCGATCTTGCGACACCTCGTCACCCACGTGCCGCGCGCCGAGAACATCGAGATCCTCTCGAATGGCGCCTCCCTCAAAACCTCCGTCAAACACCCGGTGCTGGTTTATCGGCACGGCGAGCTGATTTACGTGCGCGCCGACGACGTGCGCGCGAACGATGCGCTGGTGCATCACCATTTCGCGTGGGCCGCCGATCCGGAACACGCGCGCGCGGCCTGGTTCGCCGGCGCTCACCTGGGCGACGGATCCGCCCACCCCAAGCCGATGGCGTACAAGCCGTCGCGCCAGGCCTGGGCCGAGCGTGCGCGGGCCTACGGGCAACGCCTGGTCTTCAAGATACGCGCCGCCGAGCGTGAGGTCGTCGAGCGTTACGCGGCATTCTTCCAGTCCTTCTGCGGGGCGCAAGCCAGGGTCGTTGCGGCGACCACCGTCAACGGCACGCCGGTATGGGACTATACCGTGGCGAGCTTCGAGGCCAGCCGCGCCGCCGATTTGATAGACCATCAGACCGGCGAGAAATCGGCCACACTGCGCGTGCCGACCTGGATCGCGACGCACCCGGAACGGCACTTCCTGCCGTTCCTGGCCGGGCTCATCGACACCGACGGCACGGTGAGCACCGAAACCGGCTCGGCCATTCTCGCCATGCGGAACCTGCATTTCGCCGAAGAGCTCAAGGGTCTGCTCGCCCTCTTCGGGGTCCACGCCGCCATCACCGAACGCGCGCCGCGCACGCATGAGCACCTCGGCCATATCGTCCGCGACCAGGGCGGCGCCATGCTCAAGATCAGCGATTCGGACTTCCTCGCCAAAGTCGCGGAATTCATGGCCGACAGCGGCAAGCGCGGGCGCATGCTGACCTGCGCCACGCAGTCGGGTCAGTACGACCGCTACGTGCTGCCCTCGGTCCTCCGAAAGGCGCTGGAGCGAGAGTATGTCACCCTCGGTCACCAGGAGCGCCAGGGGCTGGGCTTTTATCACGGCTACCATGAGGCCCGGACGGTCAGCCGCGTCTGGCTCGATCGCTGGGAGGTGCGCTTTCCGCAGCTCGGCAAGCTGATCGCCCTGGCGCGACGCCTGCGCCCGGTGCAGGCGGTCCATCACAACCTCGACCTGCCCGAAACGTTCTACGACTTCACCGTCGAAAAACACAATAACTACCTGGCCGGCAACAACGGCCTGATGACCATCCACAACTGCGGCATCGGTTACGAGTTCTCTACCCTCCGCCCCAAAGGGGCGTTTGTGAGCGGGGCCGGAGCCTATACCTCCGGCCCCCTCTCTTTTATGGATATTTTCAATGCCATGTGCTTCACCGTGTCCTCGGCCGGCGGCCGCCGGGGCGCGCAGATGGGCACTTTCGACATCTCCCACCCGGACGTGGCCGATTTCATCCGCGCCAAGCGCGAGGACGGGCGGCTGCGCCAGTTCAATCTGTCGTGCCTGATTACCGACGAGTTCATGCAGGCGGTGCAGAACAACGCGCCCTGGGATCTCGCCTTCCCGGCGAACCAGCACGAGCACGACGACCCCAAGACCCGCATCGTCTGGCGCCATTGGCCGACCACCGAAGGCTATATCGTGAACGAGGTCGGCCAGGTGGCCTGCAAGGTCTACAAGACCATCCCGGCGCGGCGGTTGTGGGACCTGATCATGGCCTCGACGTATGACTACGCCGAGCCGGGCTTCATCCTCATCGACCGCATCAATGAGATGAACAACAACTGGTTCTGCGAGGACATCCGCGCCACCAACCCGTGCGGAGAGCAACCGTTACCGCCCTACGGCTCCTGCCTGCTGGGCTCGGTGAACCTCACCAAATTCGTGGAAAGCCCGTTCAGCGACGGAGCGCGCTTCGACTGGGAGCGCTACCGCGAGGTGGTGGCGATCTTCACCCGCATGCTGGACAACGTGGTGGAGATCAACGGCCTGCCGCTGGAGCCGCAGCGCAGGGAGATCACCAGCAAGCGCCGTCACGGCATGGGTTTCCTGGGTCTGGGCTCGGCCATGACCATGCTCAAGATGACCTACGGCGACTCGGATTCGCTCGCATTCACCGAGCGCGTCGCGCGCGAGATGGCCGAGGTCGGCTGGGAGACGGGCATTCAGCTCGCCGACGAAAAGGGTCCGGCACCGATACTCTTGGAAGATTTTACCATCACGCCCGAAATGCTCGCGCGGCGCCCGGAGATGAAACGCGACGGCCTTGAGGTCGGCGACCGGGTGCCGGGCAGGGTGCTGCTCGCCAAATACAGCCGCTACATGCAGCAGTTCCCCAAGGCCTTGACCGACCGCATCGCCGAGGTCGGGGCACGCTTCACCCATCACACCTCGATCGCCCCGACCGGGACCATCTCGCTGTCGCTGGCCAACAACGCCAGCAACGGCATCGAGCCGTCGTTCGCCCACCAGTACAGCCGCAATGTGCTGCGCGAGGGGCGCAAGACCAAGGAGAAAGTCGAAGTGCTCTCCTTCGAGCTGCTCGCCTACCGCACCCTGGTCAACCCCCAGGCCTCACCCGACACCGAGGATCCCGAGAACCGCCTGCCGGACTACTTCGTCGCCTCCGACCAGATCACGCCCAAGCAGCACGTCGACGTGCAGGCCGCGGCCCAGCGCTGGGTGGACTCGTCGATCTCCAAGACCGCGAACGTGCCGACCGATTTCCCTTACGAGGACTTCAAGGACATCTATTTGTACGCCTACCAGAAGGGCCTCAAGGGCTGCACCACCTTCCGCTTCAACCCCGAGGCCTTCCAGGGCGTGCTGGTCAAGGACAAGGACCTGGAGAACACCACCTACCGCTTCCAGCTGGAGAGCGGCGAGGTCATCGAGGTGAAGGGCAACGAGGAGATCGAGTACGACGGCGAAACGCATACCGCCGCCAATCTCTACGACGCCCTGAAGGAAGGCTACTACGGGAAGTTCTGAGCCGGCCGGGGCGCGGCGCAGCCCGCGCCCCGGCGACGAAAGCGTGGAAATAGCGGGAAATTCAGCGGTTTTTCAGGAGAGAAGCATGGCGATCAAGATCGACAAGAAAATCACCGGCTACGAGGTAGCCAAAGAGGACAAGAAGTCGCTCGAGTCCAACGTCGTGCACATGCACGAAAAGCTGGAGCGGCCCGACCTGCTGCTGGGCTCGACCTATAAGATCAAGACCCCGCTGACCGAGCACGCCCTGTACGTGACCATCAACGACATCGTGCTCAACCCCGGCACGCAGCACGAGAAGCGCCGGCCGTTCGAGATATTCATCAACTCCAAGAGCATGGACCACTTTCAATGGGTGGTCGCCCTGACCCGCGTCATCTCGGCGGTGTTCCGCAAGGGCGGCGACGCCACTTTCCTCGTCGAGGAGCTGCGCTCGGTGTTCGATCCGCGCGGCGGCTACTTCAAGAAGGGGCGTTACACCCCGTCGCTGGTGGCCGAACTGGGCGACGCCATCGAGTGCCACATGAAGATGATCGGCATGATCGCCGCCGAGGAGCCGGACGCGGCGCGCAAGCAGTTCATCGCCGAGAAGCTCGCCGCGCACCGCGCCGGCAATCCGGACAAGGCGGGCGTCGACGACAACGGCGGATTCCCGGCCGAGGCGCAGTTGTGCATCAAGTGCTCGACCAAGGCGGTCATCAAGATGGATGGATGCATGACCTGCTTGAACTGCGGCGACTCGAAGTGCGGATGACGATCGACACGACACGGAGTCGCGTGGTGTCGATGCGTTGATGAGCAAAAAGTGTTTGCATTTTTTTCAGAGGCTCATTAGAGTATCGCCTTGACTGGTAGTTGAAGTGTGCTACACATGAAGCTTGAAGCTGGTTCGATCGGTGTGACGAAGCGATCATAGGAATATTTTCCTAACTCACCGATCAAAACGCATCAGAGCTCAAGATCATGTATGGCATGAATACGAACCCGACGGGGACACGCGAAACATTGGATCGATTGCGAAGTCTGACAAAACGAAAAACCACCGGCAGCCCGCGGTTGTCGTCAGCGTCCAATTTCCCCAGCGCGATGTCCACCCCCTCGACGGAAGTCTCGAAGACAGCCCACGGCTGTCTTTTCTTTTTTCCAAGCTTTCCAAGCGCTGTACCGGGGGCCTAAAGCCCCTGTTTTTCCCTAACCACAACCTTAAAGGAGTAAACCATGGCTACAAAGAAGAGAAAGAAGGCTGCGAAGAAGGCCACCAAGAAGAAGGCGGCCAAGAAGAAGAAGTAAGGTATCGAGCAGGTTGGTCCGGGTGGCCGGCCGCCGCGTGGCGGCGACCACCGACGTCATGGGAGCTGCCAAGAAGCCAAGGAGCCGGTGATGACGGACCGTAACCCTGCATCCGAACCGGCGGTTTGCGTCCTACTGGCTGTCTTGGGTGTGAACTGCCGGTTTTTTACCAGCCTCTCCTAGCCGGTCCGCCGGCGGAAGCCGGAAAACCGCAACTAAAAGGAGTAGAGTATGGCCACCAGAAAGAAGAAGCGTACCACCAAGAAGAAGGGCGCGAAGAAAGCCGTCAAGAAGAAGGGGCGGCGTCGCGCAAAGCGCAAGATGATGGACCTGATGGCGCCAGCCCCCAAGAAGCGCCGTCGTAAGAAGAAAAAGTAACGTAGAATCCAGTATTTAACCGACGACTGCCGCAAGCCGGCGGTCGTCGGTGATTATCTCCCCGCCTTCCCCTCCGGCCAACGAATTTTCTCCGCTGCCGGTCAAACTCCGCGCCGCAGTGCGCGATCCAGCTCCGCGAGCCGCTCGGGCGTGCCGACATCCCACCAACGGCCGGTATAGTGCTCGCCGCTGACCTGACCGCGCGCCATGGCATCGCGCAACAGCGGCGCCAGCGGAAACCTGCCCGGCCGGCAGCCGGCGAACAGCGCGTGCCGGTACACGCCGATGCCGCTGAACGTCAGCCGGCCGGTATCGGCCTGGCGCACGTGGCCGGCGCCGAGCGCGAAATCGCCCTCCGGGTGATGGACGGGATTGTCGACCATCACCAGATGGGCGAGGCCGGCGAGCTCGGTCGGCAGGCGGTCGAAGGGATAATCGGTCCAGATGTCGCCGTTGACGACCAGGAAGGGGTCGCTGTCGAGCAGCGGCAGGGCACGAAAGATGCCGCCACCGGTCTCCAGCGCCGACTCGCCCTCGTGCGAGTAATCGATGCGCACGCCATAGCCGCCGCCGTCACCCAGCCGCTGCTCGATGCTCTCCCCCAGGTGGGCGTGGTTGACCACGATGCGCTCGATGCCGGCGCGCGCCAATGCGTCGATCAGGTGCTCGATCAGGCTCCGGCCGCCGGCCGCGAGCAGCGGCTTGGGCAGGACGTCGGTCAGCGGCCGCATGCGCTCACCGCGACCGGCGGCCAGGATCATGGCCTTCACGCCGCCGCTCCCGGAACCTTGAGCTCGGTCAGCAGGCCGTGCAGGGGTTCGAGCTCGACGCGGCGGGCGCTCACCGCCATGACATAGCCGAGCGTGCGCGGGATGTCCTGGAGATAGCCGGGTTTGCCGTCGCGATGCTTGAGCCGGGCGAAGATACCGGTCGCCTTGAGGTGGCGCTGCACGCCCATCAGGTCGAACCAGCGCAAAAACGCGTCGGCGTCCTCGCCCACCGGCAGGCCCGACTGCCTCGCCAGGTCGTGGTAGCCCTTCACCCAGTCCTCGACCCGCGCGCGCGGCCAGGCGATGTAGCAATCGCGCAACAACGAAACCAGGTCGTAAGTGATCGGCCCGCGCACCGCGTCCTGAAAGTCCAGAATACCGGGGTTGTTGCGCGGCGTGACCATGAGATTGCGCGAATGGTAGTCGCGATGCACCCAGACCCGCGGTTGCCCGAGCGCCGCATCGACCAGCCGCTCGAAGCTCTCGTCGAGCAGGCCGGACTGGCCGGCGGTCAACGCGATGCCAAGATGCCGTCCCAGGTACCACTCGCGGAACAACTCGATCTCCCGCATCAGCTTCCGGCGATCGTACTCCGGGAGAAACCCGGCATCGGTGAAGATGCCGGCCTGCAGCACCACCAGCGCCCCCAGGGCGTCGCCGTAGAGCCGCTCCACCGTGTCCTCGTTGAGCTGCGTCAGGTAGAGCCGGTCACCGAGATCCGTCAGCAGATAAAAGCCCTGGGCCGTGTCCTGCTCGAGCACTTCCGGCACGTTCAGGCCGATCGCGCGGAAACGCCCGGCGATCTCGACGAACGGCCGCATGTCCTCCTTGTCGGGCGGCGCATCCATGACGATGTGACTCGATCCGCGCGCGCTGACGCGGAAATAGCGGCGGAAGCTGGCGTCGGCCGACGCCAGCCGGATCGTACAGTCACCCGTGCCGATGACCTGGCCCACCCAACGCTCCAAAGCCCGTAACCGGTCGTCCACCTGCCTACCCGCGATAGTCCAGAGATTTTGCCCGCCGCACGGGCGATCGCCGCCGTACGCGCTTGATGGCACGTCGATTCTATGCGATTTTATGCGCCGCGCACAGAAACGACGCCCTGGATGCCCCGGCAAATCCCGCAGCTCGGCCTATTCGTTGTGGCGCTCCTGGCTGCGACGCCGCTGACCGCGGCGGCCGCCGACGGCGCGCCCGAGTGTCCGGTGGCGCAACCCACCGGACCGCCGAAACCGGCAACCGACGCCACCACGGGCGAACCGACCGTGCAGATCACCGCCGATCGCATGCGCTCCGACCTCGAGGCGGTCAGCGTGTTTTCAGGGAACGTGCGGCTCAGCCGCGAAGGCGCCAGCATTCTCGCCGACGAGATCGTCTACGACCACCGGGCCAACCGCATCGACGCCAAGGGCGACATCACCCTGAGCAGCGACACCGGCCACACCATCCGCGCCCCGGCCCTCCAATACCGACTGGACGACGAGTCGGGCTACAGCGAGGTCGCCCGCTTCACCCTGTCCGACGGCCGCGCACGCGGTGAGGCCGGGCGCATGTGGTTCGACGGCAGCGAGCGCCTCTGGTTCGAGGCACTGCGCTACACGACCTGCCCGCCGGGCCAGAACGACTGGTTCCTCAAGGCGCGCAGTCTCAAGTTGGACCGCGCCAAGGGGCTGGGCACTGCGCGCAACGTGACGCTCGAGTTCATGCACGTACCGTTCTTCTACTCGCCCTACTTCAGCTTTCCGATCACCGACCAGCGCCAGACCGGATTCCTGGTGCCGAAGTTCGGCTACACCGACAACCAGGGCTTCGTGCTGGCGGCGCCCTACTACATCAACGTCGCGCCGAACTACGACGACACCTTCACGCCGCGCTTCATGAGCCGCCGCGGGCTGCAGCTCCAAAACGAGTTTCGCTACCTGACGCGCGGCATGAACGGCAGCGCCGACCTGGAGTACCTGCCGAACGACTCCCTGTTCGACGATTACCGCGCGGCAGCGCACTGGCGGCACAGCCAGGGCCTGCCGCACCGCTGGGGCGCCGCCGCCGACATCCAATGGGTATCGGACGGCAATTATTTCAGTGACCTGGGCGAGACCACGGCCGCCACCAGCGCCACCCACGTGCCGCGCTCCGGGCAGATCAACTACGCCGGCGACATCTGGCGCTTCACGGGCCGCACCATCTACTACCAGACGCTCGATGAGACCATTCCGGCGCTGGAGCGGCCGTTCGGACGCATGCCGCAACTGACCCTGACCGCGGACTGGCAGCCGGCACCGAACCGGCCCCATGTGCAGCTGGACAGCGAATGGGTGTATTTCACGCGCGGCGGGCGCAACAACAGCCGGCTCGACCTGGCACCGGGCCTGAGCCTGCCGTTGCGCAACAGCTACGGCTTCGTCATTCCCAAGGTCGGGGCGCGCTATACCGGCTATCATCTCGATCCGGACGACGACGGATCGGGCATGCCGCCTGCGGACGTGACGCCCGAGCGTTTCGTTTCGCTGTTCAGCGTCGACACCGGCCTGCTGTTCGAGCGCGCGCTCGCAAACGGTGGCCGGGGATGGATCCAGACGCTCGAACCGCGGCTGTATTATCTCTACGTCCCTTACGAGAACCAGGACACCCTGCCGCTGTTCGATACCGGGTTTCCGGACTTCAGCTACTACAATCTGTTCCGCGAAAACCGCTTCGTCGGTTCCGACCGTGTCGGCGACGCCAACCAGCTGACCGTGGGCTTGAGCAGCCGCTTCCTGGACGCCCGCACCGGCGCCGAGCGAATGCGCCTGAGCGCGGGCGGCATCGTGTACTTCGACGACCGGCGCGTCGATATCTCGACCCCGGCCGCACCGGCCTCCGACAACGCGTCCGACCTCGTCGCCGAGCTCTACGCGCACCTCGCCGACCCCTGGTATCTGCGCGGCGGGCTGCAGTGGGACACGGACGCGCACCTCATCGAGAAAGGCAATGTCCAGATCCAATACCACCCGCGCCGTGACCGGATCGTGAACCTCGGCTACCGTTACATCGACAATCTCCAGGAGCAGGCGGATTTCTCCGCGCAATGGCCGCTGGCGCGGCGTTTTACCGGCATCGCCCGCTGGAACTACTCGGTGCGCGACAAGGAGACCCTCCAGGCCTATGCCGGGATCGAATACAACAACTGCTGCTGGGCGCTGCGTGTCGTCACCCGCCAGCGGATCCTCTCCGACGGCGCGATCGACAAGGGCGTGATCTTCGAGCTCGAGCTCACCGGCCTCGGCAAGCTCGGTGTCACGCCGGAAAACCCGCTGCAGCAGGGCCAGTTCATCTTCGATTAGCGCCGCCCGCGCCCCGTCCGGGCCGCCCCGTCGGGCGGCGGGGCGCCGCCCGGCAGCTTCGTGCTATCCTTGGCCGTCGGAATGCAACTCTTTCCGGCGAGACGCCTCTATAGATCGAGACTTTGGACCACCCCCATGGCGACACCCGACACGCGATCCCCACGCCGCGCCCGAATCCGGACCCCGCTCCTGGGCCTGGCGGCGCTCGTCCTGCTGGCGGGCGCCGCGACGGCGGCCAGCCGTTCCGGGCCGGACACCGTGGCGCGGGACATCGACCGGATCCTGGTGATCGTCAACGACGACGTGATCACCGAAATCGAGCTCAATAACCGCGTGGAGGTCATCCGTAAGCGCATCAGCGGCCAGAACATGCGCGCACCGAGCGAGGACGTGTTGCGCAAGCAGGTGCTGGAGCATTTGATCGTCGAGCACCTGCAGCTGCAGCTCGCGCGGCAGGCCGGCATTCAGATCGACACCGAGCGCCTCGACCAGGCGATCGCGGGCATCGCACGCCAGAACCAGATGACTCCCGAGCAGCTGTACGACGCCCTGCGCCGGGACGGCGTGGCGAAAACGCAGTTCCGCGACCAGATCCGCGATCAGATCCTGATCCAACAGCTCCTGGAGCGCGAGATCAACAACCGCATTCTGGTCTCGGAGAGCGAGGTGGAGAATTTTCTCGCCAACCAGGGCAACGGCGAGGAGGTCGAGTACCAACTGTCGCATATCCTGATCGCCCTGCCGGAAAGCGCCTCGCCCGAGGCCATCCAGCAGGCGCGGCAGCGCGCCGAGGCGCTGCGCAAGCAGCTCACCGGCGGCGCCGACTTCGCCCAGGCCGCGATCGCCAACTCCCAGGGCCAGAACGCCCTCGAAGGCGGCCAGCTCGGCTGGAAGAAGCCGGGCCAGCTGCCCGCGCTGTTCGTCGATGCGCTCAAGAGCCTCCGCGCCGGCGACATCAGCGAGGTGCTGCGCAGCCCCAACGGCTTCCACATCCTCAAGCTGCACGAGGCGCGCGGCGGCGGCCTGCCGGTATCCGTCACGCAGACCCGTATCCGCCATATCCTGATCCGCCCCAACGAGATCCTGAGCCCCGACGAGGCGCGGCGCCGCCTCATGCAACTGCGCGAGCGCATCGAGAACGGCGAGGACTTCGCGGCCCTGGCGCGCTCGCATTCCGAGGATCCGGGCTCGGCCTCGCAGGGCGGCGATCTCGGCTGGGTCAGTCCCGGCCAGATGGTGCCCGAGTTCGAACGCGCCGCCGATGCCCTGAAACCCGGTGAGCTTTCGACGCCGGTGCGCAGCGCCTTCGGATTGCACCTGATTCAGGTTCTGGAGCGGCGCGAGCGCGACGTCTCGAGCGAGCGCGACCAGGCCAGCGCCCGACAGCAGATCCACGCGCGCAAGGCGGACGAACGTTACGAGCAGTGGGTCCGCCAGCTGCGCGACGAGGCCTATGTCGAATATCGCACCGACGCACCCGAGTGACGGCGCGCCGGTGCTGGCGCTGACCCCCGGCGAGCCGGCCGGCATCGGTCCCGACCTGTGCATTGCGCTCGCCCCGGATCCGCCCGCCGCCGACCTGGTGGTGATCGCCGATGGCGCGATGCTGCGCGAGCGCGCCCGGCTGCTGGGTCGGGCGCTGCGCCTGCCGCCCTGGCCGGGCCGCCCGGCGGCGACGCCGCAGATCTACCTGCACGACGTCCCGGCGCCGCGGCACGTGACCGCCGGCCGCCTCGATCCCGCCAATGCCCGCTATGTGCTCGACACCCTGCGCGTCGCCGTCGACGGCTGCCTGCGCGGCGAGTTCGCCGGGCTGGTGACCGGGCCGGTGCACAAGGGCGCGATCAACGACGCCGGCATCGCCTTCACCGGGCACACCGAGTTCCTGGCCGGGCTCGGCGGCGCCCGCCAGCCGGTGATGATGCTCGCCTGCCCGGGCCTGCGCGTCGCACTGGCCACCATCCACCTGCCGCTCGCCGAGGTGAGCCGCCACATCACCCGTGAGCGCCTGACCGCCGTGCTCGAGGTGCTGGATCATGACCTGCGCGCGCGCTTCGGCATTCCCGCGCCGGTGATCCTGGTCTGCGGCCTCAATCCGCACGCCGGCGAGTCGGGCCATCTCGGGCGCGAGGAGATCGAGATCATCACGCCGGCGATCGAGGCCTTGCGCGCGCGCGGGCTGGCGCTGCGCGGCCCGGTGCCGGCCGACACCGCCTTCATCCCGGCGCAGCTCGCCGGCGTCGACGCGGTGCTCGCCATGTATCACGACCAGGGTCTGCCGGTGATCAAGCACCACGACTTCGCGCATGCCGTGAACGTCACTCTCGGCCTGCCGTTCGTGCGCACCTCGGTCGACCACGGCACCGCGCTCGAGCTCGCCGGCACCGGCCGTGCCGACGCCTCCAGCCTGCGCGCCGCGATCGCGCTGGCCGCCACGCTGGCGCGCGGCGGCGGGCGGGCGGCATGACCGGCCCCCGGCCGCGCAAGCGCTTCGGCCAGCACTTCCTGCACGACGGCGCCGCCATCGGCCGCATCGTCGCGGCGCTGGCAGCGCGCCCCGGCGATACCCTGGTCGAGATCGGGCCCGGACGCGGCGCCCTCACCCGCCCGCTGCTGACGGCCGCCGGCCGGCTGCACGCCGTGGAGCTGGATCGCGATCTCGCTGCGGCGCTGCCCCGGGCCTGCGCCGGCCTCGGCGACCTGCAGGTGCACCAGGCCGACGCGCTCGGTTTCGACTTCTGCAAACTCGCACCCGAGGGCGGACGGCTGCGGCTGGTCGGCAACCTGCCGTACAACATCTCGACACCGTTGTTGTTCCGGTTGCTCGACCAGGCGGCCTGCATCGAGGACATGCTGTTCATGCTGCAGCGCGAGGTCGTCGACCGGCTGCGCGCGGCGTCGGGCGGCCGGGACTACGGGCGCCTGAGCGTGATGGTGCAGTGGCGCTGCCGGGTGGAGAAACTGTTCGACGTCGCCCCCGGCGCCTTCACCCCGCCGCCCAAGGTGGAATCGAGCGTGGTGCGCCTCACCCCGCATCCCGCGCCGACGCCGGCGGTGCGCGATCCGGCGCGCTTCGCGCAGATCGTCAAGGCCGCCTTCGCCCAGCGCCGCAAGACCCTGCGCAATACGCTGAAAGGCCTGGTTTCGCCGGACACCCTGCTGGCGGCGGGTATCGACCCCGGCCGGCGCGCCGAGACCTTGAGCCTCGCGGAGTTCGCCGCCTTGAGCGACGCCACCGCTGCTTAGGAAACGTCACGTCCCCTCGGAAACCTCCGACCGGGACTTGTTCAGAGGTTTCCTAGAACCGTAGGGTGCGCCCTGCGCACCGAAATATTAAGCGGTGCGCGGGACGCACCCTACACCCGTTTCTCATTTTGTTAGGTGCTCTTAGGAAACGTCATGTCCCCTAGGAAACCTCTGACCGGGGCTTGTTCAGGGGTTCCCTAGCGGCCCGGCGGCGGTTGCGACTCGAGCCGCGCCAGCGTGCTCTCGACCCAGCCCTGCGCCGCGGCGAGGATCTCCTCCGGGGTCTTGCCGCGGCTGTCGATCGCAGGCCCGATCGCGACCGTGATGGTGCCGGGGCGCTTGATGAAGCCGCGGCGCGGCCAGAAGCTGCCGGCGTTGTGCGCCACCGGCACCACCGGATAACCGGTGCGGCTGGCGAGCACCGCGCCACCGATACCCCAGCGGCGCTTCTCGCCGGGCTTCAGACGCGTGCCCTCGGGGAACACCACCACCCAGCGGCCGCCCGCCAGCCGCTGCCGGCCCTGCTCGACGACCTGGTCCATGGCCTTCATGCGCGCGCCGCGGTCGATGGCGATCGGCTGGGTCATGGCCAGGCCCCAGCCGAAGAACGGGATGCGCAGCAACTCCTTCTTGAGCACCCAGACCTGCGGCGGAAAGATGTCCTGAAAGGCGAGCGTCTCCCACGACGATTGGTGATTGGCCAGTATGATGGCCGGCCCCGGCGGCAGCTGCGCGCGGCCCTCGACGCGGTAGCCCATGCCGCAGACGACCGTCAGCAGCCACACCTGCAGGCGCGCCCAATGCTTGATGAAGGCGTAGCGCTTGAGCGGCGGCAACGGAAAGGTGAACAGCGCCGCGACGGCATAGACCATTACCGACGAGAACATCAGCAGATTGAAGAACGCCGACCGCAGTATCGCCATCGCGCTAGCGTTTCCCCAGGGCCCCGTCCAGCAAGGCCGCGCTGAATGCCGCGAGACTCGCGAAGGCCGGCACCGCATCGTCCACCGCCGGCCGCGCGCCGACCAACGCCGGCAGGGCGCCGGCCGCGCACGCCGTCGCCACGTCGTCGGCGTCGTGGCCGACAACGTATACCCCCGACAGGTTGATCTTCAGGCGCTCGGCCAGCTCTTCCAGCAGGCCGGGTGAGCCCTTGCCGCAGCGGCAACCCTCCTCGGGCGCGTGCGGGCAGACGAGGATTGCGTCGATCTCGGCGCCCTTGTGGTGGATCGCCTCCAGCATGCGGGCGTGGATGCGGCTGAGCATCTCGATGCTCAGCCGCCGGCGTCCCACCTCGGGCTGCCGGGTGGTGACGACGATGCGGTAGCCGGCGCGGTGCAGGCGCGCGATCGCCTCGACGCTGCCCGGCAGCGGCGCCCAGTCGTCCGGCGTCAGCACCGGCCCGACCGGATTGATGACGCCATCGCGCTCGAGTATGACCAGTTTCATGGAGCGCCTTACTCGCGAAACTCCGACACCCGGATGCGGCCGTTGATCATGCGGCCCTGGCGCGCCTCCAGCTTCTGCATCTTGTCCCAGAACGCCCGGCGCAGGTCGAAACCGGCGCTGATGGCCGTACCGATGAGCAGGATCATCAGGTCGGCAACCTCCTCCGCCAGCGCGTCGTTCGGCTTGCCCTTGGTGACGGCCTCGGCGATCTCGCCCAGCTCCTCGGTCATCAGCGCCACGCGATAGACCAGGTCCTCGCCGCCGCCGCCCTTGAAATCGTGCTTGTCGTGGAAGGCCTGGACGGCCTTGAGCATTTCTTGATATGAATCGGCGTTCATGGCTTATCTCTGGGAGCGTCTGTTAGAGCGAGTTTACACGGTAAGTTGGCCCTCATCCCCACCCTTCTCCCGGAGGGAGAAGGGCTCAAACCCCCTCTCCCGCCGGGAGAGGGGTTGGGGTGAGGGCCAGGTCCCTGAGCTACCGTGAGTCATTTTGCTGGACACCATTAGCTTTGCAGACGGGAAAAATCGGCCACATTCAGGAACAACTCACGGATCTGGCGTAGCAATCTCAAGCGGCTGGCGCGCAGCATCTCGTCATCCACCATCACCATGACTTTGTCGAAGAATAGATCCACGGGATCGCGCAACGCGGCAAGCCGCATCAACGCGCCGGCATAATCGCCGGCGGCGAACAGCGGTTCCACCTTGGCGCGCACTTCCGTCACCCGCGCCAGCAGCTCATGCTCCGCCTCCTCGCGCAAAAGGCTTCCGTCTACCGGTTCTCCAGAAGTCTCCCCAGCCTGGGGCAGAATATTCTGAATGCGCTTGTTGGCAGCCGCGAGGGCTGCCGCCTCGGGCAGGGCGCGAAAAGCCTTGAGGGCGTCAAGGCGTTTGGTGACCAAATCCAGCCGCGGATGATCCGGATTCAGCGCCATTACCGCGTCTATTTCGTCCACCGCGTATCCTCGTTCGCGCAAGAACGGCGGCAATCGTTCGAGAATGAATACCGCCACCGTGCCCGCAACATTGCCACGATTGATCAAGCCGGTGTCCTTGCCATGAAACACACTGTCCGGATACAGATCGCGTGCCAGAGCACATAGTTGGAAAATGTCCAGTGACAACGATCTTTCCATCAGTATTCGCGCGATACCCAACCCCTGGCGGCGCAGGCCAAAAGGGTCTTTCTCGCCCGTTGGCGCTTGATCGATGGCAAAAAAGCCGACCAACGCATAGAGTTTGTCAGCAAGAGCCACGCATAGGCCTTCCGTGGTCCGCGGCAGCACATCACCCGCAAACCGCGGCAAATAGTGTTCTCTTATCGCTCCGGCCACTTCAGACGGCTCGTCATCATATCGAGCATAGTAAAAGCCCATCAAGCCCTGAAGTTCAGGAAACTCGCTCACCATCTCGGTGAGCAGGTCCGCCTTGCAGAGATACGCAGCCCGCTCGACGAAGCCTCTGTCCTTCACGCCCAGACACTGGCCAATTGCCACCGCGAGCTTTTGTATGCGCTGCACACGCTCAAGCTGGGTGCCGAGCCTATTGTGGTAAACGACATTCGCCAGGCGCGGTACGCGCTCGGCAAGCTTGGTCTTCCGGTCCTGTTCGAAGAAAAAGCGCGCGTCGGCCAGTCGGGCGCGCAGCACGCGCTCGTTGCCGTGGACAATATTGTGCGGATCGCGTACCTCAAGATTGCTGACGACGAGGAATCTTGGTAACAGCTCGGCATGCCGGTTAACGAGAGCAAAGTATTTCTGGTTCTTCTGCATCGTCAGGCTTATACACTGTGCAGGGACCGCGAGAAAATCCTCGTCGAACTGGCCCTCGTATACGATCGGCCATTCCACAAGGGCGGCAACCTCGTCCAAAAGATTTTGATTGCCCTGCAAAATCCAAGTGGCAGCATCTAGATCACCGGTCGGGTTCGAAAACCCGGTGTCAAGAACCAGGTTTTGTCCGGCAGCTTCTCTCAACCTTCTGTCTATCTCCGCACGTCGCTCGTCGAAGTTGGCGACCACGAAGCCGGGTTTGCGCAGCCGCGCCTCGTAGGCATCGGCGTTCGGAATCGCGATGAGACCCTTGCTCAGGAACCGATGACCGAGCGTTTTGTTGCGGCTCTTGAGGCCCAACACCTCGCCCGGTACGGTCCTGCTCCCATGGATCATCACCACGCCGTGCACCGGCCGCACGAACTGCGCCTCGCCCGACCCCCAGCGCATGAGCTTGGCGACCGGCAGTTTTTTCAGCGCCGCCTCGACCAGCGGCGCCAGGTGGACGGCCAGCGGCTCGCCCTTCTGGCGCGCGCGGTAGACGAAGTACTCACCCTTGTCGCCGCGCTGGCGCTCGAGCGCGCTCACGTCGACGCCGCAGGAGCGCGCGAAGCCGAGCAGCGCCTGGGTGGGTTGGCCTTGCGCGTCGAAACCGGCTCCTACCGCCGGGCCGCGCCGCTCGACTGTCCGGTCGGGCTGCTGCGCACGCACGCCGGTCACCCGCACCGCCAAGCGGCGCGGCGTGGCGAAGGCGCGGGCGGCGCTGCCGTCGACCAGAAAGCCCTGCTCCTTGAGCGCCGCGAACACCTGATCGCGCAACGACTCCGACAGGCGCTTGAGCGACTTCGGCGGCAGCTCCTCGGTGAGCAACTCGATCAGCAGGCTCGCGGCCGGTGCCGGGCGCGGGGTGCCGCGGGTCGTCCGGGATTTGCGGGTCGTCACGGGTCAGGCCTTCAGCAGCGGGAAGCCGAGCTTCTCGCGCGATTCGTGATAGCTCGCCGCCACCCGCCGCGCCAGCGCGCGCACCCGGCCGATGTAGGCGGCGCGCTCGGTCACCGAGATGGCGCCGCGGGCATCGAGCAGGTTGAAGGCGTGCGAGCACTTCATGACCATCTCGAAGCCGGGCAGCGGCAGGCCGGCCTCGATGAGGCGGGCGGCCTCGGCCTCGAAATCGCCGAACTGGCGGAACAGCAGCTCGACGTTGCTGAGCTCGAAATTGTATTTCGACTGCTCGACCTCGTTCTGGTGATAGACATCGCCGTAGCTGACGCCTTTCGTCCAGGTGAGATCGAAGACGTTCTCGACGCCTTGCAGGTACATGGCCAGGCGCTCGAGGCCGTAGGTGATCTCGCCCAGCACCGGCCGGCACACCAGGCTGCCGACCTCCTGGAAATAGGTGAACTGCGTGACCTCCATGCCGTTCAGCCACACCTCCCAGCCCAGGCCCCAGGCGCCGAGCGTCGGCGACTCCCAGTCGTCCTCGACGAAGCGCACATCGTGCACGCGCGGGTCGATGCCGATGGCGCGCAGCGAATCCAGGTACAAGTCCTGGATGTCGGGTGGCGAGGGCTTGAGCACCACCTGGAACTGGTAATAGTGCTGCAGGCGATTGGGATTCTCGCCGTAGCGGCCGTCCTTGGGGCGGCGCGACGGCTGCACGTAGGCGGCGCGCCACGGCTCCGGCCCGAGCGCACGCAGGAAGGTCGCGGTATGAAAGGTGCCGGCGCCCATCTCCATGTCATAGGGCTGAAGGATCACGCAACCGCGCGCGGCCCAGAATTTCTGCAGGGCGAGTATCAGTTCCTGGAAGGTCACGCGCGGCCTTTTTCGGATCGGTATCGGTATGGTGAAAGGGCAAGTATACCGCCCGGCGCGGGCGGGCGGTAAGGGTCGCGGCCCGAAGACGCCGCGCCGGATGCGCTAAATGATGCGCAGGCCGGGCGCCGGATGATCGTCGATCGGCGCCGGTGCGTCGGGCGGCGCGGGCGCGCCGGCCTCGGGCGGGCCGCCGGGCGCGGTTTCGCCGCGCGACACGCCGGTATCGCCGGGGATGGGATACTGGCGCGCCAGCAGATTCACGATCTTCGTGACGCGCCGCTCGTAGGCCGGCGTGCGGCTCAGCGGGTTGTGCTTGACGGGGCTCGGCAGCGCGGCCACCAGCTCGGCCGACTGCACCACGTTGAGCTGGCTCGCCGGGATACCCCAATAGTGCCGGGCCGCCGCCTCGACGCCGTAGATGCCGCGGCCGAACTCCGCGGTATTGAGGTAGATCTCCAGGATCCGCCGTTTGCTCAGGTTCTGCTCCATGCCGACGGTCAGTATCAGCTCGTGCCACTTGCGCACCGGGTTGCGCGCCGGGCTCAGAAACAGGTTCTTGGCGGTCTGCTGGGAGATGGTGCTGCCGCCGATCGCCAGCTCGCGGCGCTCGAGGTTCTTATCGAGCGCCTCCTTGAGCGCGATCAGGTCGAAG
Organism: Acidiferrobacterales bacterium; assembly: GCA_036393295.1. Classification (GTDB taxonomy): domain Bacteria; phylum Pseudomonadota; class Gammaproteobacteria; order Acidiferrobacterales; family UBA6901; genus DASWHF01. The sequence goes on along the minus strand of DASWHF010000175.1, from coordinate 7,816 downwards.
CCGCTGTGCTGGTAGAAGCGGATGTCCTCCGCAAGCAGCGCCGCGCGCTGCAGATGTTCGGGCAGCTGCGCCAGCGGCACTGGCGACCAGCGCAGGCGCGGCCAGTCCTTGTCGTCCAGTCGCTGCTCGTAGACCGCGATGAAGCTCGACTTGGGCACCGGCCCGACGGCGAGCTGTTTCCAGTCCGGCCAGATCGTCGCGAGGTACAGGAGATCGGCGACGATCAGCAACAATACAATGCGCACCGTCCAGCGCAGTGCGCCGGACAGTCGCCTGGACTTGCGACGTCTTCTGGCCATGACTCGCGGGGCTTTCCGTCTCGGTTGAATATCGAACGATGGTGGCGCGGCCGCGGGGCACGCACCGAGCGCCTATTATGCCGGGAAACCCCGGTGATCTCTACGGGGATAGCCGGCTTTCCGTTTCAGAACCGTTCCAGCACGGAAGTCCCGCCGACCGACGGTGGGTGGCGGGGGCCGGCGGGTGGGCCGCGACGCGGGCAATGCGTTTCTCCGGTTGCGCGGTATCCGGGAATTCGGTAAGGTCTTAACGCGTGTGTAGGGAGTGAAGCACCCGAACCGCCCAGGAGGAGACGGCCCCCAGCGGGCCGATCATAACAAGACACAGAAATTACTACTTCGCAGTCGCAGGGGGCCCGGTCGGGTCCCTTTTTGTTTGCCCGCTTGCCCGCCCACGGCGACCCCGGGCACCGGCCGGCCACTGACCCCGGGCGGCGAAATCGGCTAAAATGCCGCTATCTCCAATCCCTGCACGGCGGCGCCGCACCGGCACGCAAGGTCCGACCGAGGGTGCCAACATGACCGATCCCCGCAAGGCGGTCGCCCTGATCTCGGGCGGCCTCGATTCGCTGCTCGCCGCGCGTCTCATGCTCGACCAGGGCATCCACGTCGAGGGCATCAATTTCTTCACCGGCTTCTGCGTGGAGGGGCACACCCACGCCATCCGCAAGCAGCATCGCGAGCGCCCCAAGCGCAACAACGCGCTGTGGTCGGCCGAGCAGCTCGGCGTCAAACTGCACATTATCGAGGTGATCGAGGAATACAAGCAGGTCGTGATCAACCCCAAGCACGGCTACGGCGCGCACTTGAACCCCTGCCTCGACTGCAAGGGCTTCATGGTCGGCAAGGCGCGCGAATGGATGGAGGCACACGGCTTCGACTTCATTGTCACCGGCGAGGTCATCGGCCAGCGCCCCAACTCCCAGCGCCGCGACACCATGCCGGTGGTGGCGCGCGAATCCGGCGCCTTCGACCGGCTGTTGCGGCCGCTGTCGGCCAGGCTGTTGCCGCCGACCCTGCCCGAGCGCGAGGGCTGGGTGGACCGGGAAAAGCTGCTCGATCTCAACGGCCGCAACCGCAAGCCGCAGATGGCGCTGGCCGCGCACTACGGCTTCCACGACTACGCCCAGCCGGCCGGCGGCTGCTGCTTCCTGACCGACGCCAACTACAGCCGGCGGCTGTCCGATCTGTGGGAGACGCGCGGCACCAAGCAGTACGAATTCGACGACATCATGCTGCTCAAGATCGGCCGCCACCTGCGGCCGCGCCCGCACTTCAAGCTGATCGTCGGGCGCGAGGAAGGCGAGAACCGCTTCCTGGCCGGTTACCGCCGGCAGTTCATCCATCTGAGCGCCGTCAGCCACGAGGGCCCGCTGGTGCTGCTCGACGGCGAGGCGGCCGATGAGGATCTGGAGCTGGCGGCGCGGATTACCGCGCGCTTCGGCCAGGGGCGCGCCGCCGAGCGCGTGACGGTCGAGGTCACCGACCGGAGCGGCGGCGCGCGGCGCCTCACGGTCGCGCCGCTGCCGGCCGAGGAGATTCCGGAGGGCTGGTATCTGTGACGCCCGAATACGGCCGAGGCGCCCGCGCATGAGCCGCCACCAGCTCGACGCCCGGCGTCTGCTCTGCCCGATGCCGGTGATCCGCACCCAGAACCGGATCCAGGCGCTGCTTCCGGGCGACGAACTTGAGGTACACTGCACCGACCCCGGCGCGCTGCACGACATCCCCGCCTGGTGCCGGTTGCACGGTCATGAGGTCGTGTCCGCATCCAGCACCGGTGACGCGGTGACGGTAGTGGTGCGCGTCGCGACGAACCGGGACCGAGCGTGACCGAGATCACCCCGCAGGCCATCTTCGACACCACCGACCCGAAGCGCTACCGGGCGAGCCGGCGCGTGACCTTCGCCAGCATGGGCGTCAATCTGCTGCTGACCGCCGCGCAGATCGCGATCGGCATCGTCGGCCACTCCCAGGCGCTGGTCGCCGACGGCTTCCATACCCTGGCCGACCTGATCTCCGACGTGATGGTGATGTTCGCCATCCGCCACAGCGCCAAGGCCGCCGACGAGGAACACCCCTACGGCCACGCGCGCATCGAGACGGCGATGACGGTGGTGCTGGGCGCGATGCTGGTGCTGGTGGGCGCCGGCATCGCGCTGCGCGCCGGGCTGCGGCTGAGCGGCGACGAGCCGCTGTTGACGCCGACGCTGCCCACCCTGATCGCCGCCGCCCTCACCATCCTGGCCAAGGAGGGGCTCTACCAGTACACAGTGCGTACCGCCCGGCGTTACGGCTCGGAGCTGTTGCGCGCCAACGCCTGGCATCATCGCAGCGACGCGATCTCGTCGGTCATCGTGTTCGTCGGCATCGGCGGCAGCATCCTGGGGCTGGCCTACATGGACGCGCTGGCGGCGATCGGCGTGGCGCTGTTCATCGCCAAGATAGGCATCGAGCTCGGCTGGGGCGGGATGAAGGAGCTGATCGACACCGGGCTGGAGCACGACAAGCTCGCGCGCATCCGTAGCGCCATCCTCGATGTGGACGGCGTCAAGGCCCTGCACCTGCTGCGCACCCGGCGCGTCGGCGGCCAGGCGCTGGTCGACGTGCACATCATCGTCGACGACCGCATCAGCGTCTCGGAAGGGCACCACATCAGCGAAGCGGTGCGGCGCCGGCTGATCGAGGAGATCGACGAGGTCGCCGATGTGATGGTGCACATCGATCCCGAGGACGACACGGTCAAGGCGCCTTCGGAAGCGCTGCCGGCACGGCGCGAGATCGAGCGGCGCCTGAAGGATTACCTGGCCGGCATTCCGGCGGCCTGCAAGGTCGAGCGCATGCAGCTCCACTATATAGACGGTCGCCTGCATGTCGAGCTGATCATTCCGCTCAGCTGCGTCGGCAGCGCCGGCGAGGCGGCGCACCTGGCGGAGCGCCTGCGCGAGGCCGTTGCCGGCGCGCATGACCCCGATATTGCCGTGGTCCGGGTTTACTACCATTAAGTATCGTGCAGTCTCTGACTGCGCTATCATGGTGCATATAGGGTTCCATCATGCACCAATAGTGTGCTATCAAAATGGTCATGAAAACATAAATATGCACCAAAACAATGCGTTACTATTAGTTTTACCCGTGGCATGCTTCATGCAAAATGACGGTCTCAAGTTTCGTTGCCGCCAACAAGCCGGCGGCGGACCTGTGCCCCATTCTTTTATTTCCTGATAGGAGGAATTCCGATGTCTGGCGCGGACGTACTGAAGCTCATCAAAGACAAAGACGTGAAATTCATCGACTTCCGGTTCACCGACACCAAGGGCAAGGAACAGCACGTCTCGGTGCCGGCCAAGACCATCGAGACCTCCACCTTCGAGGACGGCAAGATGTTCGACGGCTCGTCGATCGCCGGTTGGAAGGGCATTCAGGAATCCGACATGATCCTGATGCCGGACCCGGCGACCGCGGTCATGGACCCGTTCATGGAAGAGCCGACCCTTATCCTGCGCTGCGACGTGGTCGAGCCGAACACCATGCAGGGCTATGAGCGCGACCCGCGCTCGCTCGCCAAGCGCGCCGAGGCGTATCTCAAGAGCACCGGCATCGCCGACACCGCGTATTTCGGCCCCGAGGCCGAATTCTTCATCTTCGACGACGTGCGCTGGGGCGCCGACATCTCCGGCTCGTTCGTGAAGATCGATTCCGAAGAGGCCTCCTGGAACACCGAGAAGGTCTACGAGGGCGGCAACATGGGCCACCGCCCGAGCGTCAAGGGCGGCTACTTCCCGGTCCCGCCGGTCGATTCGCAGCAGGACATCCGCTCGGCCATGTGCCTGGCCATGGAGGAGATGGGCCTCGAGATCGAGACCCACCACCACGAGGTGGCGACCGCCGGCCAGAACGAGATCGGCATGCGCTTCAACACCCTGGTGCAGAAGGCCGACGAGCTGCAGATCTACAAGTACTGCGTGCACAACGTGGCGCACGCCTACGGCAAGACCGCGACCTTCATGCCCAAGCCGATCGTCGGCGACAACGGTTCCGGCATGCACGTCCACCAGTCGCTGGCCAAGGGCGGCAAGAACCTGTTCAGCGGCGACCTCTACGGTGGTCTGTCCGAGCTGGCGCTGTTCTACATCGGCGGCATCATCAAGCACGCACGCGCCATCAACGCCTTCACCAACCCGCTGACCAACAGCTACAAGCGCCTGGTGCCGGGCTTCGAAGCGCCGGTCATGCTGGCCTACTCGGCGCGCAACCGCTCGGCCTCGATCCGCATCCCCTACGTGCCGAACCCCAAGGGCCGGCGCATCGAGGTGCGCTTCCCGGATCCGGGCGCCAACCCCTATTTCGCGTTCGCCGCGATGATGATGGCCGGGCTCGACGGGATCCAGAACAAGATCCATCCGGGCGAGGCGATGGACAAGGACCTCTATGACCTGCCGCCGGAAGAGGAGAAGAAGATCCCGACCGTGTGCCATGCGCTGGATCAGGCGCTGGTGACGCTCGATACGGACCGCAAGTTCCTCACCGCCGGTGGCGTATTCACCGACGACCTGATCGACGCCTACATCGAACTCAAGATGAAAGAGGTCACGCGCTTCCGCATGACCACCCATCCGGTCGAGTTCGACATGTACTACAGCGTGTAAGTGATGAGTGATCGGGCGGATCGTCCGGCCGGATGCCCGCCCGAGCTTGCAGCGCAAACGCCCCCTTCCGGGGGCGTTTGTCTTTCCGCCGCGGTGCGCCCCCTGCTGGTTTAATGCACCAAAATGGTGCATAATTACCCCTGAGATCATCTTTGTAATACGTAACTATATAATCTGTAAAGTATTTTTTAACTGGTGCGGTTCTTGCTAAACAGCAGGCAACCGGCTGGGCGCGAGGGCCCCGTGGACGCTGATTACCGTCGTATTTTGGAGAACCTGAACACCACGGTGCTGACCGCGGACGCCGACCTTCGCCTCACGAGCATCAACCCGGCCGGCGAGATGCTGTTCGAGCTGAGCGCCCATCAACTCATCGGCCACGACCTGGCCGAGCTGCTGCCGCAGAATCGCGCCCTGATCGAGGCCCTGCGACAGGCGCTCGCCACCGGGCACCCGTTCACCGAGCACGGCCTGCGCCTGATGCTGCCGGGCGGCCGCGAGACCACGGTGGACTGTGTCGTGACGCCGCTCAGCGACGCGCGGACCGATACCGGGCTGCTGGTGGAGTGGGCGCCGGTCGACCGCTTGCTGCGACTGGCGCGCGAGGAGCGCATGAACGATCAGCACGTCGCGAGCCGCGCGCTGATCCGCGGGCTCGCCCACGAGATCAAGAACCCGCTCGGCGGCCTGCGCGGCGCCGCGCAGCTGCTCGAGCGTGAGCTGCCGACGCCGGCGCTCAAGGAGTACACGCGCATCATCATTCACGAGGCCGACCGGCTGCGGAACCTGGTCGATCGCATGGTCGGGCCGATCGCGCCGCTCCGGCGCGAGTCCGTCAACATCCACGAAGTCTTCGAGCGGGTGCGCAGCCTGATCCTGGCGGAGATCCCGGAGGGCGTGCGCATCGTGCGCGAGTACGACACCAGCCTGCCCGAGCTCACCGGCGACGCCGAGCAGCTCATCCAGGCGGTGCTCAATATCGCGCGCAACGCCGCCCAGGCGATGGACGGCCGCGGCACCATCGTGCTGCGCTCGCGCATCGAGCGCCAATACACGATCGGCCAGACCCGCCACCGTCTGGTGCTGCGCGCCGAGATCGAGGATGACGGGCCGGGGATCCCGACGGAGCTGCGCGAGCAGATCTTCTATCCGCTGATCACCAACCGCCCGGGGGGCACGGGTCTCGGCCTGTCGATCGCCCGCGACGTGGTGCTGCAGCACGGCGGCCAGATCGAGTGCGACAGCCGCCCGCGCCAGACCATTTTTCGAATCTATTTGCCCTATGGAGAGCGGCTATGAGCAGGCAGGAACAGGTATGGGTCATCGACGATGACCAGTCGATACGCTGGGTGCTGGAGCGCGCGCTGAGCCAGGACGGCATGGCGGTGAGGAGCTTCGACTCGGCCGATGCCGTCCCCGGCAATCTCAACCGCGAGCAGCCGGACGTGATCATCACCGACATCCGCATGCCCGGCATCAGCGGCCTGGAACTGCTGGAGGCGATCCGCAGCCGGGCGCCGGAGCTGCCGATCATCATCATGACCGCGCACTCCGACCTCGAGAGCGCGGTCGCCGCCTACCGCGGCGGCGCCTTCGAGTATCTGCCCAAGCCCTTCGACGTGGACGAGGCGGTACGGCTGACGCGCCGCGCCATCGAGCACCGGCGCCGCAAGGCCGAACCGGCCGCGGACCTCGGCGGCACCCCCGAGATCATCGGCGAGGCGCCGGCGATGCAGGAGGTGTTCCGCGCCATCGGCCGGCTGTCGCGCTCGCACATCAACGTGCTGATCAACGGCGAGTCCGGCACCGGCAAGGAGCTGGTGGCGCGCGCCCTGCACCGCCACAGCCCGCGCGCCGACAAGCCGTTCATCGCCATCAACATCGCCGCGATCCCGCGCGAGTTGCTGGAGTCCGAGCTGTTCGGCCACGAGCGCGGCGCCTTCACCGGCGCGCACTCGCAGCGCAAGGGGCGTTTCGAGCAGGCGCACGGCGGCACGCTGTTCCTCGACGAGATCGGCGACATGCCCGCCGAACTGCAGACGCGCCTGCTGCGCGTGCTGTCCGACGGCAGGTTCTACCGGGTCGGCGGCCACGACCAGATCGAGACCGACGTGCGCATCGTCGCCGCGACCAATCAGGACCTGGAGAGCCGGGTGGCCGACGGCCGCTTCCGCGAGGACCTGTTTCACCGCCTCAACGTCATCCGCGTCCACATCCCGCCGCTGCGCGAGCGGCGCGACGACATCCCGGCGCTGGCGCGGCACTTCCTCAAGACCAGCGCCCAGGAGCTGGGCGTCGAGGCCAAGCGGCTGCTGCCGGAGACCGAGGAAACGCTGTGCCGCCTGCCGTGGCCGGGCAACGTCCGGCAGCTCGAGAACACCTGCCGCTGGCTGACGGTCATGGCGCCGGGTCAGACCATCCGCACCGAGGACCTGCCGCCGGAGCTGCGCCAGGACGCCGGCGAGATGCTCGGCCCGGCCGACTGGGAACACGGACTGCGGCGGCTGATCGAGCAGCGCCTGGCGCGCGGCGAAAGCAACATCCTCGACAGCCTCAACCCCGACTTCGAGCGCATCCTGATCGAGGCGGCGCTCAACCACACCGGCGGCCGCAAGCAGGATGCCGCGCGCAAGCTCGGCTGGGGCCGCAATACCCTGACGCGCAAACTCAAGGAGCTGGGCCTGCAATAGCAGGCTGTTGAAAAACTCGTTTTTCAACAGCCTGCGGTGCGGTCGACGGATCGACCGCCATTTTTCAAACACGGAAGTGTTTGAAAAATGGAGCAAAGCAAAAATGACATTTTTGCTTTGCGTGGTTGAAAAAGTCCTGGATGGACTTTTTCAACACCCTGATAGCGCCGTTGCCGGC
>DASWHF010000174.1:0-23562 GCA_036393295.1 Acidiferrobacterales bacterium | reverse complement strand
CAGCCCGGGACGGGAAAATAGACATGCTCCAACCGAGCGCCGGATTCGTAGATCACCTTGCCGAGGGGCATGGTGACCGGCTTCAGGTCGGGCAGCAGGCGGTCGAATACTTCCGGCGGCAGGGCGGCGAGCAGGCGGTTAGGGTCATGATTCCATTCCATTCCCGTTCTCGGGTTGTGAGCAACTGACTCAGTCCTCGGGTCCTAAATGGTGTTTGCACTCAATGGGTTGTGCCAATTTTACCCCGTTCCCCGCGCGCACTATGTTCGACACCGAACATAGTGTACCCCCGGCATTACTTTACCGTAAATCACCGCGCGGCCGGAAATAGCGCAGCCAGGTGGTGCCCCACTCAGCCGATGTGGAGCCGCATCGCGCCCGACCCTGAAAAAGCCGAGCAGTCCGGTCAACATCCGACCGGGCATGCGCGCTATGTTCGTTAACGTACGGAATCCACGCGATTTTCTGTGTAATTAAGAGCATCGGTACGGGGTGACGTTTTTTCAGGGCGTGCTGCGGCTTTGGTACTGCCAAACCATTCACGGAGAGATCAACCATGGCGCGTGACTCACAGACCAATGACACGGTGCATCTTGAGGTCGTCGAAAGCAAGAAACCCCACCTTGCACGGCGCGACCCGAGTGGCGCTAATCATGCCGATTCCGGCCCCACCGCAGCGCGCGCGGCGCCGGCGCCGAACCTGAAGACCTGCATTGAGGTCATCGACGACTGTACACAACTGGTTTACAGCGCGCTGCGTCGAATCGAAATCCTCACCGAGCGCAATGCCGGCTTGCAGGCGGAACTGACTGCACTGACACAAAAGGAAGCGCAGGCCCGCCACCTCGCCTACCACGATGGGCTGACCGGTCTCCCCAACCGCAGCCTGCTTCAGGACCGGTTCCACCAGGCCCTGTCCCAGGCGGCGCGACATCGCAAATCGCTGGCGCTGCTGATGCTGGACCTGAACGAATTCAAGCACGTCAATGACAAACTGGGGCATGCCAGCGGCGACAAAGTCTTGCAGGCGGTGGCGCTGCGCTTGACCAAGGGCATCCGCGGCGCCGACACCGCCTGCCGCTACGGCGGAGACGAGTTCGTCATCATGCTGCCGGAGATTGACAGCCCGCTGATCGCCACCGCACTCGCGGCCGAGGTCGGCAGGCGTCTCAGCGAGCCCTACATTGTCGACGGGCACACGATCCATATGGCCGCCAGCGTGGGTGTTGCCGTGTACCCGACCGACGGACAGTCTTTCGCCGACCTGATGAAACAGGCGGATGCTGCCATGTATCGCACCAAGGGCAGGGAGCGCAACACCTCCGTCGCTGAGCCGCCGATGGACGATGCGGGTGAGGCCGCATGGCGCAATACTCCTGCCCCGAGGAACGCCGAACCGACGAAGGGGCTGTAGACATCCGCTCCCCGGCAAGTCGGCATTCAGGGAAACCCCGGTCGACCGGCGTGTCGATCCGATCCGACGGCTTTCCCGCCGTCGCGTTTCGTCATTACGGCAACCCCCTCCTCACGCCGCTGTCCGACGCAGACCGCTTTCAACAATACTGATGCCAGCTGACTCTGTTAGCACTCCGACACGGAGTGTTAACATCCACCATGTATTTTCGCGCCTGCAAGAAATCACTCTTGAAAAGCCCTTGAGCCCCTCGCGATGAGCGACGATCGTCAGACCGATACCAAGTTCGCCGAACTGCCGAGGGAATTCGTCGACCGGCTGACAAGGCCTTTCGCCCGGTTCCTGCGCATCGAGGCCGCCGGCGGCGCGGTGCTTTTGCTGTTCACAGTCGCCGCCCTGGTGCTGTCCAACTCTCCGTGGGCTGAACTCTTTGAGACCGTCTGGGTGATGCCGGCAGGACTTCAGCTCGGCTCATTGGATTTCACCCGCTCATTGCGGGAGTGGATCAACGACGGGTTGATGACGCTGTTCTTCTTCCTCGTCGCCCTGGAGCTCAAGCGCGAGCTGGTCCTGGGAGAACTGAACAGCCCGCGCATGGCCGCATTGTCGATTGCGGCCGCCCTGGGCGGCATGCTCGTGCCGGCCGCCCTGTATCTGATTCTGCAATCGGGCCAGCCCGGCCAGCACGGTTGGGGTACGGTCATGGCCACCGATACCGCGTTTGTCATCGGCTGTCTCGCGCTTCTGGGGTCGCGCATTCCTCAGAGCCTGCGCGTGTTCATGCTGTCGCTGGCGATCGTCGATGACATCGGCGCCATACTGGTCGTGGCCATCGGCTACAGCATCCACATTGCCTGGGGCGCGCTCGCCCTGGCTGCGCTGGGTGTCGCCATCGTGCGCGCCATGGCGCTACTCGGTATTCGAGGCACTCCACTCTACTTCCTGGTGGGCGGGTTCATCTGGCTCGCCGTGGATGCGTCCGGGATTCACCCAACGGTGACGGGCGTGATCCTCGGGTTGATGACACCGGCCCGCCGCTGGGTCAGCGACGAGCGTCTTTACGCCATACTGGGGCAAGTCGTCGCACATCCGGCCGGTGACCGCGGAAGCGGTGACACCAAGGATCGGCGGACATTGCAGGTGGCCGAGATCGCCGCGCGCGAAACCCTGTCGCCGGTGGAACGGCTGGAGGTCGCGCTGCATCCGTGGGTCGTTTTCGTCATCATGCCGCTGTTCGCGCTCGCCAACGCCGGGTTTCCGCTGAGTTTGGGCGGCCTCGGCAGTTCCGTCACGCTGGCGGTGTTCATCGGGTTCGCGCTCGGCAAACCCATCGGGATTCTGACGTTCAGCTGGCTGGCGGTGCGCATGGGAATCGCGATTCGCCCCCCGGAGCTTGAGTGGAGATTGCTGGCCGGTGGCGGCCTGCTTGCCGGGATCGGCTTCACCATGGCATTGTTTATCGCGCACCTGGCTTTCAGCCCGGACCTGATCGACAGCGCAAAGCTTGGCATCTTTCTGGCGTCGGTGGTTTCCGCAGTCGCCGGTGTGGCGCTGCTGACGTGGCTGTCCCGGCGCAGAACACATGCTTAAACGTCGCACGACCGATTCGGCCGCACAGCGAATTGCCCCTGAACAGGGTTCATGACACCACGGCAAACTTCGAGCCCTGACGAGACTATGGAAACTTCCTGGAAAGACAGTATCTACCGGCAACGCGAGGAACTGGCGCGGATGCTCCACGAGCCGCTCGCGCAGCTGGCCGGGAAATGCGCACCGGTGTGGGGCGATCGGGACCGGCTGAATGCGGTGCTTCGGGAAGGCTTCTCGGGCATACCGTACTGCACCTATCTGTATGTCGTCGGCACCGACGGCGTGCAGATCAGCGACAACGTCGGCCATGCCGGGCTCGTGCCCGGGCACTATCACCGCAATCGCGCCGAGCGTCCCTATATGAAAGAGGCGATGCCGGCCTGGGGATTCCTGTTGTCGGACGCCTACATCAGCCTGGTCGCACACCGGCCATCACTGACCGCGCTGCAAGTCGTCGCGTCGGACACGGGCACGCTGGGCTATCTCGGTGCGGACTTCGACCTGCGCAGCCTTCCGGTGACCTCGACGCTTTACCAGGAGCCGGGCACCTGGCGGCAGGTGAAGGGCGACCCGGCCATCCGCAGCACCCTGTTCCAGCAGACCCGGACCGAGAGCCCGATGGATCGCAACATGCAGCAGGCGCTGTCCATCCTGGAAGAACTGCTCACGGAGCGCGGCATCTTCCAGTGCCAGATTCACTTCTCGAGCAGCCAGGCGACGATCTGGACGATCGACGATCCGCTACGCTATCGCATCCTCGACCATGAGGTACTCAAGGATCCGGACATCTGTCTGGTGTACCCGTCGCGCCCCTACCCCGCCGAGGCCGCGATACCGCGGACCGAGATCGCCCGGATTCTGGACGCCATGCGGGCGCTGCGCCTGGTCGATACGACCATCTACCTGCGCACGGCCTCCATCAACATCTTCAACGGAATGGTGAGCCTGACGTTTTCCTGCGACGGGTCGCACTACATGCGCTACGACGAGTTCCTCGCCAAGGGCGCCGCCTTCTGGTCCGGCGCGCCCGGGTGACGCTCCGGCCGCCCGAACATTTATGTGACTATTCGCGCCTATGCGCGTATAGTCGTTGCATTGCAGTCCTTTCCTCGTAGTCAGCCTGGAAGTTTCCTTCTGCAGTTCCGGACGCCACTCCCGCCAAATTGCTTTCAGGATCGACGCTGCAAGACACCGCCACTAACAGGATATTGAAAAAGTCGATCCGCGACTTTTTCAACCACGCAAAGCAAAAATGTCATTTTTGCTTTGCTCCATTTTTCAAACACTTGTGTGTTTGAAAAATGCCGGTCGATCCGTCGACTGCCTAACAGGGTGTTGATAAACTCGTTTATCAACACCCTGCTAACCAGAAATCCAAGGAGCGAAGGCAATGAGCAAAGGCATGAACAGCAAGAAGCAGACCCGCAAAGAGCCGGCCAAGACCATGCTGCAGAAACGCGCCGCGAAGCGGGCCAAGAAAGTCGCCCGGACCGCGTTGCGCTGATTTGCGGCGGCCTAGCCCCGCCGCGGCCAAGCCTCAGGCCTCCCACTCCTCCAGCGGCGTGGGCGGGCGCTTTTCGCCGAGCAGGCGCTTGGCGTCCTTCGCGGTCGCCGCGAACATCATGCGGATCTGGTCCGGGTCGTCCGCCGCCTGCTGCCGGCGCAGATCCCGGCAGTAGTCCATGGCCTCCTTGAACTTGGGGTAGGTCTCGAGCAGGGTCATGGTCCGGTCGGGGCGGATGCGGAAGCAGAAATAAGGCATAACGTGCGGTCTTGGGCGAAAACGGGCGCCCATGGTAACCCGCGGAACCGCGGGTTCCAAGTGGCCCGGTCGGGTATCAGCCGGCGGAGTCCGCGGCCAGCCGCTTCCAGACACACCGGCCACCGCTCTTCTTGTCGATCTCCTCCAGCCAGGCGGCGTGGGCGGCCAGCTCCGCCTCGTTCGCGTGCAGCACCGGCAGCGGCGCGCGTTCGGCGTCCAGCCGCCGCACCGCGCTGGGCGCGGGCGTGCCCGGGCGCGCGGAGTCGCCGGCCTCCTGGAACAGCGCGGTCTGGCCGCCGGTCATGGCCAGATACACGTCGGCCAGGATCTCGGCGTCGAGCAGCGCGCCGTGCAGGGTGCGCTGGGAGTTGTCGATGCTGTAGCGCCGGCACAGCGAATCCAGGTCGTTCTTCTGCCCGGGGTGCTGGCTGCGCGCCAGCTTGAGCGTGTCGAGCACCGCGCAGCGGCTGGCGATGTCGGCCAGCGCGGCGCCGGTCAGCTTGAGCTCCTGGTTGATGAAGCCGACGTCGAACGGCGCGTTGTGGATAATCAGCTCGGCATCGCCGACGAAGGCCAGGAAGTCCTCGGCGATGTCCGCAAAGCGCGGCTTGTCGGCGAGCATTTCGTCGGTGATGCCGTGCACCTCGATCGCCCCGGCGTCGATCTCGCGGTCGGGATTCAGGTACTGCTGGAAGCGGTTGCCGGTGAGGCGCCGGTTGACCATCTCGACCGCGCCGATCTCGATGATGCGATGCCCCTGGCTGGGTTCGAGGCCGGTGGTTTCGGTGTCGAGCACGATCTGGCGCATCGGGCGGCGGGTCCTCCGGGTCGGGTGGGCGGTATTCTATATTGTTGATCCTCGTCGGGCCATCCCCCATGTACGCCTGGCGAAACCAGCGTAGGGTGGGCCTTGGCCCACCGTAATATTATCTTTGTCGAATCGCCTATCGGCGATGATAACCCGTACTTGCGGGTCCCGCCCCGCAGGCGGGTAACTTTATCTTTGCGCGCGCAAAGAAAAGTAACCTGCCGCGCGGGCGCGGAAGCCCGCAATTAGCCGTTCATCATCGCCGACGGGCGATTCGACAAGATAATAGTGCGGTGGGCCAAGGCCCACCCTACATCAACTCTTGGCGAGACAAGAGAAAGTAACCCGCCCGCGGTGCGGGAACCGCAAGTAGGGGTTCAGCATCGCTGACAGGCGATTCGGCAAGATAATGATGCGGTGGGCCAAGGCCCACCCTACGTCAAAGCGTCAATCAGAAAGAAACCGGGAAGGGACGGCGAGGCTCAGGCCAACAACTCATCAATCGCCCGATTCGCCAGCGCGTCGGCGCGCTCGTTTTCCTCGTGGCCGCTGTGCCCCTTGATCCACTGCCAGCGGATGTGATGCTTGTGGGTCGCGGCCTCGAGGCGTTGCCAGAGGTCCTGGTTCTTGACCGGCTTCTTGTCGGCGGTCTTCCAGCCGCGGCGCTTCCAGGCGGATATCCACTCGGTGATCCCCTTGCGCAGGTATTCGGAGTCGGTGGTCAGCACGACCTCGCAGGGGCGCTTCAGGGATTCCAGCGCCTGGATGGCGGCCATGAGCTCCATGCGGTTGTTGGTGGTCTCGCGTTCGGCGCCGTACAGCTCCTTCTCGTGGTCGCCGTAGCGCAGCAGCGCGCCCCAGCCGCCCGGTCCTGGGTTGCCGCGGCAGGCGCCGTCGGTATAGATATGCACCTTCTCGGTATTCAGCGCGGCGCGCTCCGCCTGCGTGGCACGCGCCGCGGCCAGGGGATGATGGTGGCGCTGCGATGGTTGGCGACGAAGGCGACCGGTCGCGCGACCGTACCGTTCAGCATGCCACTGCTGCGCCAGGCCGGCCGCAACGGCGTCATGCCGACCACGCGCTTCTTCGCCACCACGACATAGACCGCGCCGCCCATGGGCCACCAGCGGTCGCCCATGCGATCGAGGAACTGCAGGCGGTCGAGGATGCGTTGACTGACCACCGGCGGCCGGTAGAACAGCATGCCGCCCTGGACCAGCTCGAAGCCGAGCAGCTTGAGCCAGTCCTTGAGGCGCAACAGACCGATGAACTGGCCGCACCAGGGCGCGCGCCGCCCGCGCCGCGTCACCAGCTTGCGCACGCCCCAGAGACTGAAGGGATTGAAACCGAGGATCACCACATGGCCCTCGGGCGCCAGCACCCGCTGCACCTCGCGCAGCACCTGGTGCGGGTCGGGCGCGAACTCGAGCGCGTGCGGCAGCAGCGCGACGTCGACGCTGCGCTGGTCGATCGGCAGCGCGTCGAGCGTGCTCAGCACCGAGCTGCGCGCCGCGCTCGGCGCGCCGTAGGGCACGTCCAGGACCAGGCGCGTCGGCGCCTGGCAGCTCTCGAGCAGATCGACCTTGCCGGCGCGGCCGAGCTGCACCGCCACCGTGCCGTACAGCTTGGGCAGGATCGCGCCCAACCGCTCGGCCTCGCCGGCCAGCAGCGCGCGGCCGAGCGGCCGCTCGAACCAGGCGCTGAGGCTGCGGCGGTGTGCCGAGAGCTGCTGCAAACCGTGAACCCCGTCGGACATCGATGCCTCCGGCGCGCGGCGGGCGTTGACGGCCGCGGCGCGCGCTCTCAGACTGTGGCCATGACGGAAGTTTTACACGCCCGCGCCTTCGAGGACAACTACATCTGGATCGTGCGCGGCGCCGCGCCCGACCGGGCGGTCGTGGTCGATCCCGGCGACGCCGATCCGGTGTTCGCGGCGCTCGACGCCGCGGGCCTGAGGCTGGCCGCCATTCTCTGCACCCACCACCACGGCGACCATGTCGGCGGCGTCGCCGCGCTCACGGCGCGCTTCCCGGTGCCGGTGTTCGGGCCCGCGCGCGAGCGCATCGCCGCCGTCACGGTGCCGCTCGCCGACGGCGACCGCGCGGCGCTCGACGATTTGGGCCTCAATTTCCGCGTCCTCGATGTTCCGGGCCATACCGCCGGCCATATCGCCTACGTCGGCCACGGCCTGCTGTTCTGCGGCGATACCCTGTTCTCGGCCGGTTGCGGCCGGCTGTTCGAGGGCACGGCGGCGCAGCTCCACGCCTCGCTCACGCGGCTCGCGGCGCTGCCGCCGGAGACACAGGTCTACTGCGGGCACGAATACACCCGCGCCAACCTCGGCTTCGCCCGCCGGGTCGAGCCCGACAACCCCGACATCGCCGCGCATCTGAAAACCGTCGAGGCGCTGCGCGCCGCCGACCGCCCGTCCCTGCCCTCGACCATCGGTCTGGAGCGCCGCATCAACCCGTTCCTGCGTTCCGGGGAGCCGGCGGTGCGCGCCGCCGCCGAACGCGAGGCCGGCACGACGCTCGCCGATCCGGCGGCGGTGTTCGCCGCGCTGCGCCGATGGAAGGATCATTACAGAGGATGAGAGGCGGGTCCGGTCCGGCGGGTTCTGGCTGGATTTCCTAGTATTGATAATTGGTTGACGCTCCCCTGACCGCACTCTAGTATTGAATGACATGAGACAAACAACAAATGCCGGCGCCCGCGCGCGCCCACGCCTCCCGTGTTCCCCGTTAAGCCTCCTCGCCACGCTGGCGATGCTCGGCGGCTGCGCCACGCTCGGCACCGACACCGCCACGCTCGGCCCGGAGCCGATCACGGCAGCCGCCGCCGACGGCGCGGCCGACACCCCGACGCCCGAGGCGACGAAGGCGTCCGCGAAGAGCACCATCGAAGCGCCGGCATCGGTGGCGCCCCACGAGCACGCCGATCTGTGGGAACGCATCCGCGACGGCCTGCACCTCGCCCCGTTCGACAGCCACCTGATCGAGCGCCACGAGCAGTGGTTCGCGCGCAATCCCGAATACATGGCGAAAATGGTGGATCGCGCCCAGCTGTACCTCTATTACATCGTCGAGGAAGTCGAGAAGCGCGGCATGCCGATGGAAATCGCGCTGCTGCCGGCGATCGAGAGCGCCTACCAGCCGCACGCCTACTCGCGCGCCCGCGCCGTCGGCCTGTGGCAGTTCATCCCCTCGACCGGCCGCCTGTACGGCCTCAAGGCCAACTGGTGGTACGACGGCCGGCGCGACGTCATGGCCTCCACGCAGGCGGCGCTGGACTATCTGGAGAAGCTCAACAAGGACTTCGACGGCGACTGGCACCTGGCGCTGGCCGCCTACAACTGCGGCGAGGGCAAGGTGGCGCGGCTGAGGGCGCAGAACGCGCGCCACGGCAAACCCACCGACTACGAGCACCTGCCGCTGCCGCGCGAAACGCGCAACTACGTGCCGAAGCTGATCGCGATCGTCAACATCGTGAGCGACCCGGAAAAATACAACCTCACGCTGGCGTCGATCCCCAACGAGCCCTATTTTGCCAGCGTCGACGCCGGCTCGCAGATCGACCTCGGCGTCATCGCACGGCTCGCCGACATGCCGGTCGACGAGCTCTATCGCATCAACCCGGCCTATCGCCAATGGATCACCGATCCCAACGGTCCGCACCACCTGCTGGTGCCGGCCGACAAGAAGGACGCCCTGATTGCCGGCTTAAGCGCGCTGCCGGAGACCGAGCGCGTGAAATGGGGGCACCACGCGGTGCGCCGCGGCGACACCTTGAGCGAGATCTCGCGCCGCTACCGGGTCAGCATCGACGCCATCAAGACCGCCAACAATCTGCGCGGCAGCTTCCTGCGCGTCGGCCAGGACTTGTTGATCCCGGTCTCGGCCAGCCGCACCGCCGCGACCCGCCCGCGGGCGCAGCACGTCGCCGCCAACACCTCGGGCAAGGTCAAGGTGGTGCATAAGGTGCGCGCCGGCGACACGCTGTGGGGCATCGCACGCCGCTACAACGTCTACGTCCACCAGCTGCGCCAGTGGAACCTGATGGAGGCCGGCGACATCCTGCGCCGCGGCCAGCGCCTGCACATCTGGACCAACTCCGGTCCGTCCGCCGCCCTGGCGGTCAACGGTCCGGGTTAGCCGGCGGCGCCCGGCGCGGCCCCGACGGCGCAGCGCATCCCGATCCCCCGACAACGCACCGCCCCGTCGGCGCGCCGAAACTTCGGTTCTTTTTCTCCGCCCTACAGACTCACCCGCGGCACCGCCGCCAGCAGCCGCTGCGTATAGGGGTGCTCGGGGCGGGTCGAGACACGCTCGGTCGGGCCGTACTCGACGATGCGGCCGTCGTGCATCACCGCCATCTCGTCGGCCACGTACTCCACTACGCCGATGTTGTGGGTGATGAACAGCAGCGTGAGGTTGCGGCTGTCGCGCAGGCGCAGCAGGATTTCAAGGATCTCGGCCTGCACCGACACGTCCAGGGCGCTGGTGACCTCGTCGCAGACGATGAAACTCGGGTCCAGTACCAGCGCCCGGGCGATGCCGATGCGCTGGCGCTGCCCGCCCGAGAACTCGTGCGGATAGCGCCACAAGTGCTCCGGCTCGAGCTGCACCTGCTCCAGCACGCGCGCGGCCAGCTCCAGGCGTTCGTCGGCGTCCCGGCCGATGCCGTGCACCGCCATGGGCTCGGTGAGGGTAGCGGCCACCGTCAGCCGCGGGTTCAGCGAGGACACCGGGTCCTGGAAGATGATCTGCATGCGGCGGCGGAAGGGCCGCAGCGCCTTGCGCGGCAGGCGCGTGATGTCGCTGCCGTCGAAGCGCACCTGCCCGGCGGTGGCGTCCACCAGGCGCAGGATGGCGCGCCCGAGGGTGGTCTTGCCGCAACCGGACTCCCCCACCAAGGCCAGGATGCGCCCCTGCGGAATGGACAGATCGATGCCGTCCACCGCCTTCACCTGATCCACCACCCGGCGCAGCAGCCCCTTGCGCACCGGAAAGTGGATCTTGAGGCCGCGCAGGTCGATGAGCGCGCCGTCGGCGCGCCGTGGCGCGCTCGTCGCCGCCGGCTCCCGGCGCGCGGCGTCGCGCTTGCGCTTGAGGTTTTCCGGCAGCGCCTCCAGGAGCTGACGGGTGTAGGCGTGCTGCGGGCGATGCAGCACCTCGTCCAGGGTGCCGGTCTCGACGATCCTGCCGAGCCGCATCACCGCCAGGCGGCGCGCCATCTGCGACACCACGCCGAAGTCGTGGGTGATGAACAGGATGCTCATGCCGGTACGCTCCTGCAGCGCACGCATGAGCCGCAGGATCTCGGCCTGCACGGTGACGTCGAGCGCGGTGCTGGGCTCGTCGGCGATCAGCAGGTCGGGCTCGCAGGCCATGGCCATGGCGATCATTACGCGCTGGCGCTGGCCGCCGGAGAGCCGGTGGGGATACTCGGCGATGCGCTCGGCGGGATTGGGAATCTGCACCTGGGCGAGCGCCTCGATGGCACGCTCGCGCGCCTCGGCGTGGCTGAGCTCCGGGCGATGGAGCTGCAGCGCCTCGACGATCTGGTCGCCCACGGTGAACACCGGGTTGAGCGAGGTCATGGGCTCCTGGAAGATCATGGCGATGCGCGCGCCGCGAATCGCGCGCCGCTGCTCCTCCGGCAGGCGCAGCAGGTCCACCCGCTCCACGCCGCCGTGGTCGCGGCGCCAGTCGAACAGGACCTCGCCGCCGGGATGGCTGCTGACGTCGCGCGGCAGCAGCTGGATCACCGACAGCGCGGTGACCGACTTGCCGCTGCCGGACTCCCCCACCAGGCAGAAGGTCTCGCCCTTGTCGATGTGGAAGCTGACGTCGTCCACGGCCTTGACGATGCGGTCGCCGGCGCGCAGATACGTCTTCAGGTTTTTGACTTCAAGCAGCATGAATGATCCTTTAGTTGAGTAGCTAGTGGCGAGTGGCTAGAAACGGCTCCCGCTTTTTCTAGCTACTAGCCACTCGTTACTCGCCTTTGGCCCTCCTTAAGTCGCGGTCTTTTTCAAATAGGGATCGATGGCGTCGCGCAGCGACTCGCCCACCAGGTTGTAGGCGAACACCGTCAAAAAGATCGCCCCGCCGGGGAACACCGCCATCCACCAGTTGAACACCGCCGCCTGCACCGCCTGGTTGAGCATCTGCCCCCAGGAGGGCTCGTCCACCAGCCCGAGACCCAGGAAGCTCAGCACCGCCTCGGCCAGGATCGCCGAGGCCACGCCGAAGCTGGCCGCCACCAGCACCGGGGCCACGCCGTTCGGCAGCATATGCCGGAACAGCACCGAGCGCAGCGGCAAGCCGCAGGCAATCGCCGCCTGCACGAAGTCCTGCTGGCGCAGCCGCAGGAACTCGGCGCGCACGTAGCGCGCGAACCCCGGCCAGGCGGTGATGCCGATGATCACCATCATCAGGTACAGGCTGCGCCCGAAGAAGGCCACGAAGGTGAGCAGCAGGAACAGCGTGGGGATGGCCTCGAAGATCTCCACCAGGCGCATGCCGATCATGTCCACCACGCCGGAGAAGTAGCCCATCAGGCCGCCGATCATCACGCCGATCAGCATGGCGATGCCGGTGGCCACGAAGCCGATGCCGAGCGCGATGCGCGAGGCGTGGATCATGCGCGACAGCACGTCGGCGCCGTTCTCGTCGGTGCCGAACCAGTGCACGCGCCCCGGATCGGCGAGCGGCGCCGTGAGGCCGGTGTCGCCGGTGTCGCGCAGGTAGTCCCGCGGCGAGTACGGGATGGGCGCGCGCACCACCCAATCGTAGGCGCCCGCCGCCTCGTTGACCCGGTACTGCTCGTAGATGGCGATCGGCGGCGGCGAAACGAAGGCCCAGGCCAGCGCGCCGGCCAGCGTCGTCGCCCCCGCGAACGCCGCCAGCCGCGTACGCAGGCGCAGCCGATGCAGCGGCAGCAGCACCACGGCGGCGAGGAACGCCGCCAGCAGGGTGACGTCGCCGGGTGTGAGAAACCGCAGCATCGGGCTCGCCACGCGCCCCTGCTCGCTGAGCAGCAGCGGGTGGCTGTTGGCCAGCCACGGCGCGAGCACCGCCGCCAGCACCAGCAGCCCGATCCACGCCAGCCCCAGGCGCGCGCCCCACTGCACGAGCACCTCGCGCGCCAGGCGCGCGGCATAGCTGCGCCGGGCGACGGCCTGCGGGGCGGGGACGGTAACGCCGGCTTCAGTCATAACTCACCCGCGGATCGGCGATGGCATAGCACAGATCGGCGATCAGATAGCTGGCCAGGGTCAGCAGGCCGCTCACCAGGGTGATGGACAGCACCAGCTCGCGGTCGCGCCCCTGGACCGCCTCCACCGCGAGCTTGCCCATGCCGTCGATGCTGAAGATGGCCTCCACGATCACCGCGCCGCCGAGCAGCGCCGGCAGCAGGCTGGCGGACACGGTGATCAGCGGCAGCAGGCTGTTGCGGAACACGTGGCGCCACAGCACCTGCCCCTCGGCCAGCCCCTTGGCGCGCGCGGTGCGCGCGTAGTCCGCCAGCAGGTTCTCCAGCACCGCCGAGCGCGTCAGCTTGGACAGAAAGGCGAATCCGCCGTAGGTCAAGCACAGCACCGGCAGTACCAGGTGCCACAACCGGTCCAGCAGGAAGCCGCGCACGAAGCCCTCGCCCATCCATCCCGCGCCGAAGTGGGCGCCCAGCATCACCCCTAAAGTACCCAGGAGCGTGGCGCGGAAGCCGGCGAAGTCGGTGTAGCCGGCGGCGCCGAACAGCCCCGCGAGAGCGACTGCGAGCAACAGCTGCAACCCCCAACCGGCCCCGCCCGGCAGCGCCGCGGCCATCGCATAGCCGAGCCCGGCCCCCACCAGGGCGGCTACGCCGGCGCGCAGCCGGCGCGGCGCCCAGCGCGACAGGGCCAGGAACGCCGCGGCACCGGCCGCCATCGCCCCGAACAGCAGCAGCACGTCCCACAGCGCGCCCCAGTGCGGCAGGAACGGCATATCCAGGGCCTCGCGGCGGTTGAGCCCGGCGGTGGGGAACCAGCGCCAGTACTGCTCACTGGCGAAGAAGCCGATCAGCAACACGCCGGCCAGCATGGTCGGGATGGACCACAGGGCCAGCATCACCACGCTCGATCCGACGTCGAAGGGGCGGCCGCGCTCCGTGGCGGCGCGCACCCCCACCGCGACCGCCACCACGTAGATGATCGGTATGGACAGCAGGTTGAGCAGCAGGGTGATCGGCACGCGCTCGGCGAGCAGGTCCATGACCGGGCGCCCGTAGCGGAAACTGGTGCCGAGGTCCGAGCCCTTCCACAGGGAAAAGCCGTCGATGCGGTGCTCCGCGTCCAGGGTGAAACCCACCGGCGAGACGTTGTTCAGCCAGCGCAGGTACTGCACCGGCGCCGGCTGGTCGAGACCGTAGCGGCGGTTGTAGTAGTCCTCCAGGGCCTTCTTGGCCTGCGGCTCCAGGTCCATGCCCTCGATGAGGCTCTGGGCGCTGATGCCGCCGGGGGCCGCCGCCATTACCATGAATACCACCAGGGTGATCCCGAGCAGCGTCGGGATCATCAACAGCAGGCGCCGGAGGATGTAGATGTGCATCGCAGGTGCCGGCCCCGGCCGGATCAGCGCGTGTATTTCTGCAGGCGCGGCGGCACGTACCACTCCACCGGCAGCGCGTGCATATTGAGCCCCAGCCGGGTGATCTGGACGTTGTGCATGCGCTTGTCGATGAACACCAGCGACTTGCGCCGCATCAGGAAGGTGTAAGGCTGGTCGTCATGCAGGGTGCGCTCGCAGGCCCGCCACAGCGGCATGCGCTTGGCCTCATCGACGGTGGCGCGGGCGCGCTCGATGAGCCGGTCCAGCTCCGGGTTGCGGTAGTTGATGAAGTTGTCGCCGCCGGAGACGGTCTGGGTGCTGTGGAACATCTGATAGATGTCGGTCTCCACGCCGCTCGACCAGCCGAGCGTGATGGCGTCGAAGTCCTTGCGGTTGATCAGGTCCAGCATCACCGACCACTCGGTCGGCTTGGGGTTGAGAATGATGCCGGCGCGCGCGTACAGGTCCTTGAGGAACAGCACGATGCGCCGCGTGTCCTCGTTGTCCTGGAAGAACACCATGTCGAACTCGAAGGGTTTGCCGTCCGGCCCTTGCAGCACGCCGTTGCCGCTGCGGTCCTCGTAGCCCGCCGCCTTGAGCAGCGCACGGGCCTTGTCCAGGTCGAAGGCGTGCGGCTTCACGGCCGGGTTGTGCTGGGGGCTGCGGGGATTGAAGGGGCTGACCGCGATCTCGGCGTAGCCCAGCATGATCTCGTCGATGACGCGGCCGCGGTCGGTCAGGTGCGTCATCGCCTGGCGCACGCGCTTGTCCGCGAAGCGCGTGACGCGCTCGCCGCGGCGCTGGTTCCAGCCGATGTAGGAGTAGCCGGCGGTCGGGCTCATATACTCCAGATGCTGGGCGCGTGCCTTGAGCTGGCGATCGTCCACCAGCCGCTGGAATTCCCGCGGCCTGGCGCCGTAGACGTCGATCTCGCCGTTGCGGAAGGTGGTCAGGCGCGCGGCGTCGTTGGCGATGATTTTCCAGAGGACACGGTTCAAGGACGGCTGCACGGGGCCCCAGTAGCGCGGGTTGCGCTCCAATTCCACCAGCCCCAGGTCCGGGGTCCAGCCCTTGGGGTCACGCAAGCGGTACGGGCCGGAACCCAACAGCAGCCCGCGCGACTGATTGAAGGTTTCAGGCGCCTTCAGGTAGGGCGCATAGAAATGCCGCGGCAGGATCTCCATGCCGCCGGCCAGTGCCAGGGCATTGAAGTAGGGCTCCTTGAAACGGAACACCACCTCGTGGGGACCGGCGGCGGTAACGCTCTCCATCTTTTCGTAGTAGGCGCGGTGCCGGGGCGCGGCGATGCGCTCGTCCATGACGAAGGCGAAGCTGAAGGCCACGTCCGCGGCGGTGAGTGGCGTGCCGTCCGAGAACTTGACGTCGTCCCGCAGGCGAAAGGTGAAGCGCAGGCCGTCCTGGCTCACCTTCCAGTCCCGGGCGATGAGCCCTTGCCATTCCAGGGTCTCGGGATCGCGGGTGAGCAGCGACTCCAACACGTAGGACTGCACCTCGGAGGCGTAGGCGTCGCTCGACACCAGCGGGGTGATGGTCTTGAGCCCGGTGGCGAAGGCCGCCACGAACCAGTCCCCCGGAGCATAGTCATCGCGCTGCGCGGCGTCCCAGGCGCGCCGGAACGCCGGCGGAACCGCCTCCTCGCCCGCCGCCCCGCCGCGTAGCGCCACGCCCCCGCCCGCCAGGCGTTGCTCCAGGGTCCGTAGCTGGTTGCGCAGGCCGCGCAGATCCTGGGCCTGCTCCTCCATGATGCTCTGCATCTCGGCCAGCTTGGTCCACTGCCGGTCCACCATGTACATGGCCAGCAGCACCAGCACGCCCAACAACGCGAGGACCAGGAACAGGGAAAAGTCCTTGACGGTGAAACGCTTCTCCATCAGGCCGCCCGCCGCCCACCGCCACCAGGACGGTCACGGTGCAGAAGCCAATCGGGTATGAGGATCGCGCGGCCCGGCGGGCCGCCGGTGCGGCGGGTTGGTGCGAAACGGTGCATGCTGACTCCCCGATTCCGATACCACTGGCTTACACGGCCGCCGCCACACGCTATAATCGACAGCCGCCGGCCGTCACGACGGCCGGCAAATTCTCGCTAGTGTATGCGATCCGACCCAGAGCACAAGGGGGACAAATCATGGGATTCCTGCAGGGCAAACGCGCGCTGATCGTCGGCGTCGCGAGTGAACGCTCCATCGCCACCGGCATCGCCAAGGCGATGCACCGCGAGGGCGCCGAGCTCGCCTACACCTTTCAGAACGAGAAGCTCGAAACGCGCGTGAAGAAGCTGGCCGAGGAGACTGGTTCGACCCTCGCCCTGCCCTGCGACGTCGCCAGCGACGCGCAGATCGACGCGGTGTTCGCAAGCCTGGCCGAGCGCTGGGACGGCCTCGACATCATCGTGCACTCGGTGGCCTACGCGCCGCGCGAGGAACTGGCCGGCTCGTTCGTCGAGTCCACCACCCGCGCCGGCTTCAACACCGCGCACGAGATCAGCTCCTACAGCTTCACCGCGCTCGCCAGGGCCGGGCGCAAGCTCATGAGCGGCCGCCAGGGCGCGCTGTTGACGCTGTCCTACATCGGCGCGGTGCGCTCCATTCCGCATTACAACGTCATGGGGCTGGCCAAGGCCAGCCTCGAGGCCAACGTGCGCTACCTCGCGCAGTCGCTGGGGCCCGAGGGCACGCGCGTCAACGGCATCTCGGCGGGCCCGATCCGCACGCTGGCGGCCGCCGGGATCAGCGACTTCAAGAAAATGCTGGATTACTACGAGAAGTCCACGCCGCTGCAACGCGGCGTGACCATCGAGGAGGTCGGCAACGTCGCGGCCTTCCTGTGCTCGGACCTGGCGTCCGGCATCACCGGCGAGATCACCTACGTCGACGCCGGCTTCAACGGTGTCGGTATCGGCAACGTTTACTGAACGGAAAACAAAAATTCAACTGTGTAGGGTGGGGCCCTGCCCCACCGTTAAGTCGTTTGGTGGGGCAGGGCCCCACCCTACCTTAACAACTTTTCTTTCTTTGCGCCCTCTGCGTCTTTGCGCCTTCGCGTCGGGTTGTTTCGCGCCTATAGCCGGTCCGGGAAGGTCCGGATCTTGGTCTCGTACCGCAAGCCTTCCACGTAGTTGGCGAAGTAACCGTCGCTGCGGTGATTCTCCAGCAACCGCCGCACCTGGTCGCGCAGCGCCGGGTCGGCGCTCGCGGGATCGCCGTCCTCGACGCGATTGAGCGCATACACCGCCACGCCCTGGGCGCCGAGATCGACGCTGCCGTAGGCCGGCGCGGTGCCCGCGGGCCGGGGCGCGGCGAACACCGCCGCGGCGAGCCGCGGGTCCAGACCCGGACCCGGCCGGCGCGTCACGGGCTTGGACGACACGACGCTGAGGCCGCGCTCGCGCGCGAGCGCAGCCAGGCTGCCGCCGGCCTGGAGCCGGGCCAGCAGGTCGGCCGCGGCCTCGGCCGCCCGCTCGGCCGCCGCCTGACGCGTCAGGCGGCGTTCGATCTCGTCACGCACCTCGGCGAGCTCGCGCTGCCGGGGGGGCTCGTGCGCGTCGATGCGCAGCGCCACCAGGGTGTCGTTGCCGACATCGATGGCGTTGCTGTTGCGGCTCTCGCGCAAGACCTCGGGGTCGAAGGCGGCATCGACCACGCGCGGATCGGCCGCGATACCGGACCCGCCGCTGCGGGTGAACCAGTCGCTGCGCTGGATGCGCAGCCCGAGCGATTCGGCGGTGGGCGCGAGGCTGTCGGACTGCTCGTAGACCAGGTTGCGGAAACGTTCGGACAGATCGTAGAACTGCTCCTGGGCGCGGCGCGCGCGTAGCGCGCGCTCGAGCTTGGGACGCAGCGAGGCGAAGCTCGGGCGCGGCGGTGTCTTGACGTCGGTAAGCTGAATGAGGTGATAGCCGAACGGGGTGCGCACCGGCTCGCTGATCTCGCCCTTCTTGAGCGTGTACAGCCGGGCCTCGAACTCCGGGACGAAAACGCCGCGCGCGACGAAGCCCAGGTCGCCGCCCTGCGCCGCCGAGCCGGGATCGGCGGAATGCTTGCGCGCGAGCGCGGCGAAATCGGCGCCGGCCTGAACCTGGCGGCGCAGGTCCTCGGCGCGCTCAAGCGCCGCCTCGGCCTCGGCCGGCGCGGCGCCTTCAGGCGCCTCGATGAGGATATGGCGTGCGCGCCGCTCCTCCCGGCTGCCCGCGCCCTCGACCGCCTCCTGGTAGGCGCGGCGCAGGTCCGCCGCGTCGATCGCGACCTGTTGTTCCAGGTCGGCGACGGACAGCCGCAGGTAGGCGATACGCACCCGCTCCGCCGTGCGGAACTCGTCGCGCTGCGCCGCGTAGTGGGCCTCGACCGCCGCCGGCTCGATCTTGACCTCCGGCAGGAAACGCTCGGGCGTGATCGTCACCGTGTCGAGCTGGCGGCGCTGCTCGAGCAGCCTGAGCACCTGATCGACGTCGGTCGGGGTGACGATGGCGCTCAGCACATAGCCCTGGGCCGCCTGCCGGCGCATGTGGTCCTCGCGCAGGCGCTGCTCGAAACCGGCCGCCCCCAAGCCGGCCTGGCGCAGCAACGCCTGGTAGACCTCGGGATCGAACCGGCCGCTGCGCTGGAACTCGGGGGCCTGCTGGATCTGGCGCGCCAGCTCGGCGTCGGCGATACCGTAACCCGCGGCATGGTTGTCCTGGGCGACCAGCATCTGGGCGATCAATCCGTCCAGCACCTGCTGCTTGAACGCCGGCGAATCGAACATCCGCGGATCCACGCGGCCGCCGAGCTGGCGCTCCTGGAGGCGGCGCTGCTGCTCCAGGGCGTTGCGGAATTCCTCGACGCGGATCTTGATGTCGCCGACGCGCGCGACCACGCGCTCGGAATCGGTCTCGAAATAGGAATTGACGCCCCAGAAGGCGAACGGGATGGCCAACAGCCCGATGATGAGGGTGGCGATCAGGCCCTGGGTTTTTTCACGGATGGCGCTCAGCATAGGTGTGGGACTCTAACGGATTCGGCCCGCCGCCAGCAAGCCGCCCCCGACGGAACGAGATCGGAACGCGCGCGGAAAACAAAAAGGGCGAACCGCGCGGGCTCGCCCTTCATGACGCTGGCGGAGTGGACGGGACTCGAACCCGCGACCCCCGGCGTGACAGGCCGGTATTCTAACCAACTGAACTACCACTCCGTGTTGTGTCACCCTGGCGACCCTTGCGGGTCGAGGACTGGTGGGTGCTGAGGGGTTCGAACCCCCGACATTCGCCTTGTAAGGGCGACGCTCTACCAGCTGAGCTAAGCACCCCATTAAGCACCGAAAAACGCTAACGGGAAGCCGCACCCCGAAGAAGCCGCACCCCGAAAAAGGTGCGCTAGTTTACGGCATCCTTGAGGCCTTTACCAGCCTTGAACTTGGGGTTCTTGGAGGCGGGGATCTGAATGGTCTCGCCGGTGCGCGGGTTGCGGCCGCTGCGGGCGGCGCGCGACGTCACCGAGAAGGTCCCGAAACCGACCAGCGTTACCTGCTCGCCGGCGCGCAATGTGCCGGCGATGTGATCGAATACCGCCTCCACCGCCCGGGTGGCCGACGCCTTGTTGAGTTCCGCGGTCTCGGCAACCTTGTCAATCAGCTCGGCCTTGTTCATTTTTTGTCTCCCCTTCGAGGATCCTGTTGGTGGTGGTCGGGCGCGGCGCGGACCGCCGGCCGAACCGGCCACCGGGCGCCGCCGGGACGAAGCAGGCGCGGGTCGGCGCCCGGCGCCAAAAACTTATATCAAGCCGTCGAAAACCCTGTCAAGAAAGGGCTTCCGGCCCGCCGTCAGTGCGTGGTGACGATTCCGGTCGATTCACCCTTGTCGTCCGAGGACTTGGGCGGTTCGCCCGGGGCCTCCTCGGGCAGCGGCTCCGGCATGCGCTCCAGCGCGGTCTCGAGCACCTGGTCGATCCAGCGGTAGGGGCGGATGTCGAGCTTGTCGCGGATATTCTTGGGGATGTCGACGAGATCCTTGCGGTTCTCCTCCGGGATCACCACGATCTTGATCCCGCCGCGGTGCGCGGCCAGCAGCTTCTCCTTGAGGCCGCCGATCGGCAGCACCTCGCCCCGCAGGGTGATTTCGCCGGTCATGGCGACGTCGGCACGCACCGGGATCTTGGTCAGCGCCGAGACCATGGCCGTGCACATGGCGATGCCGGCGCTCGGGCCGTCCTTGGGCGTGGCGCCCTCCGGCACGTGCAGATGGAAATCGTGCTTCTGGTAGAAGTCCGACGGAATGCCGAGGTTGCGCGCGCGGCTGCGCACCACGCTCATCGCCGCCTGGATGGACTCCTGCATGACGTCGCCGAGCTTGCCGGTGATGGTCAGCTTGCCGCGTCCCGGCAGGATCACGCTCTCGATCGTCAGCAGCTCGCCGCCGACCTCGGTCCAGGCCAGGCCCGTGACCTGGCCGACCTGGTTCTTGTTCTCGGCCACGCCGTAACGGAAGCGGCGCACACCCAGGTATTTCTCCAGGTTCTTGGCGTTGACGATGACCTTCTTGCGCTCCTTGTCGAGCAGCAGTTCCTTGGCGATCTTGCGGAACACCTTGGCGATCTCGCGCTCGAGGTTGCGCACGCCGGCCTCGCGCGTGTAGTAGCGCACGATGTCGCGCACCGCGCTCTCCGACAGCGATACTTCGGACTCCTTGAGGCCGTTGTTCTTGCGCTGCTTGGGCAGCAGGTAGCGCATGGCGATATTGACCTTCTCGTCCTCGGTGTAGCCCGACAGCCGGATGACCTCCATGCGGTCGAGCAACGGCCCCGGGATGTTGAGGCTGTTGGCGGTCGCCACGAACATCACGTCGGAGAGATCGTAATCGACCTCGAGGTAATGATCGCTGAAGGCGTGATTCTGCTCGGGGTCCAGGACCTCGAGCAGCGCCGAGCTCGGGTCGCCGCGGAAATCCATGGCCATCTTATCGACCTCGTCCAGCATGAACAGCGGGTTGCGGACCTTCACCTTGGCCATGTTCTGGATGATCTTGCCGGGCAGCGAGCCGATATAGGTGCGGCGGTGACCGCGGATCTCGGCCTCGTCGCGCACGCCCCCCAGGGACATGCGCACGAACTTGCGGTTGGTGGCGCGCGCGATCGACTGCCCGAGCGAGGTCTTGCCGACGCCGGGCGGGCCGACCAGGCACAGGATCGGGCCCTTGAGCTTGTTGACGCGCTGTTGCACGGCCAGGTACTCGAGGATGCGCTCCTTGACCTTCTCGAGGCCGTAGTGATCCTCATGCAGGATCTTCTCGGCGGCCGCCAGGTCCTTGCGGATCTTGGCGCGCTTCTTCCACGGCACGTTGACCAGCCAATCGATGTAGTTGCGCACCACCGTGGCCTCGGCGGCCATCGGCGACATCATTTTGAGCTTGTTGAGCTCGGACTGCGCCTTCTCGCGCGCCTCCTTGGTCATGCCGGCCTTTTCGATCTTCTGCGCCAGCTCCTCGGCCTCGTTCGGCACCTCGTCGAGCTCGCCCAGCTCCTTCTGGATGGCCTTCATCTGCTCGTTCAGGTAATACTCACGCTGGCTTTTTTCCATCTGGCGCTTGACGCGGCCGCGGATGCGCTTCTCGACCTGCAGCAGGTCGATCTCGGTCTCCATCACGCCGAGGATATGCTCGAGGCGCTCGCGCACGCCCTGCATCTCCAGGATCTGCTGCTTCTCCTCGATCTTGAGCGACAGGTGGGCGGCGATCGCGTCGGCCAACCGGCCTGGATCGTCGATGCCGGCCAGCGAGGTCAGGATCTCCGGCGGGATCTTCATGTTGAGCTTGACGTACTGGTCGAACTCGGCGAGCACCGAGCGCATCAGCGCCTCGCTCTCCTTGTCGTCGCCGGACGGCGGCGACTCGAGCAGCGACACCTCGGCGGAGAAGTACTCGTCGGTCTCGAGATAGCGGTCGACCACGGCGCGCTGCTCGCCTTCGACCAGCACCTTGACGGTGCCGTCCGGCAGCTTGAGCAACTGCAGGATGCTGGCGAGCGTGCCGATTTCGTGGATCTGCTCGACGGTCGGGTCGTCGTCGGAGGCGCTCTTCTGCGCCACCAGCATGATCTGCTTGCCGCCCTCCATGGCCTGCTCGAGCGCGCGGATCGACTTCTTGCGGCCGACGAACAGCGGGATGACCATGTACGGGAACACCACCACGTCGCGCAGCGGCAGAACCGGCATCACGGATTGGCTGCCGCGCACGAGATCGGTCGGGGGGCTCTTTTCCTGCGTCATGGGACTGTTACCTCGTTTCGTGTCGGCGGCTGGGTGGCGCAGCGTTTCCCGGTCGGAAACCCCTGCGCATCGCGTTCGGCGGGCACGTCAGAAACCCATAATTCCGCCATGGGCAACAGTCGCGTACGCAACGGCGAATTCCAAGCCTAGTTTGGGGATTCCCCGGGTGGATTTCAATAGCGACTGCGCGACACGCGCGCCCCGCCATTCGCGATCCGCTAAGTCCGGATAGCCACAGGAGAATATCGGGCGCGCCGCGTCCGGCAGCGATCACGTGCGCGTCGAGGCGCGCTTCGGGTTGTGCTCTTCGTCTTCGCCGTAGATCAGCAGCGGCTTGGCGGCCTCGGTGATCACGGCCTCCTCCACCACCACCTTCTTGACCGCTTCCAGCGACGGGAGCTCGAACATGGTTTCGAGCAGACCCTGCTCCAGGATCGAGCGCAGGCCGCGGGCGCCGGTCTTGCGCTCCATGGCGCGCAACGCGACCGCGTGCAGCGCCTCCTCGCGGATCTCGAGCTCGACGCCCTCGAACTTCAACAGTTTCTGGTACTGCTTGACCAACGCGTTCTTGGGCTCGGTCAGGATGCGGATCAGCGCCTCCTCGTCGAGCTCGTCGAGCACCGCGACCACCGGCAGGCGACCGACGAACTCCGGAATGAGGCCGTATTTGATCAAGTCCTCCGGTTCCAGGCCGCGCAGCACGTCGCCGACGGGCTTGCCTTCGGCGCGGCTCTTGATGTCGGCGCCGAAACCGATGCCGCCGCGCTCCGAGCGGTCGCGGATGACCCGCTCCAGCCCGGAGAACGCGCCGCCGCAGATGAACAGGATATTGCGGGTGTCCACCTGCAGGAACTCCTGCTGTGGATGCTTGCGACCGCCCTGCGGCGGCACCGAGGCGATAGTGCCCTCGATGAGCTTGAGCAAGGCCTGTTGCACGCCCTCGCCCGACACGTCGCGGGTGATCGACGGGTTGTCGGACTTGCGCGAGATCTTGTCGATCTCGTCGATGTAGACGATGCCCTTCTGCGCCTTCTCGACGTCGTAGTCGCACTTCTGCAGCAGCTTCTGGATGATGTTCTCGACGTCCTCGCCGACGTAGCCGGCCTCGGTGAGCGTCGTGGCATCGGCGATGGTGAACGGC
>DASWHF010000173.1:0-9080 GCA_036393295.1 Acidiferrobacterales bacterium | reverse complement strand
GCAGACGCCTGACCTGGATCTTCGCGATGTCGCGGATGTGCGCGCTGCCGAGCGGGTGGAACACGACCGCCTCGTCGATGCGGTTGATGAACTCCGGCCGGAAGTGCCGACCGACGATCTGCATCACCGCCTCCTTCATGCGCGCGTAGTTCTCTTCCCCCGCCAGCTCCTGGATGCGGTTCGAGCCGAGGTTGGAGGTCATGACGATGACGGTGTTGCGGAAGTCCACGGTGCGGCCCTGGCCGTCGGTCAGGCGGCCGTCGTCGAGCACCTGCAACAGCACGTTGAACACGTCGGGATGCGCCTTCTCGACCTCGTCGAGCAGGATCACCGAATACGGTTTGCGCCGCACCGCCTCGGTGAGGTAACCGCCCTCCTCGTAACCGACGTAGCCGGGCGGCGCGCCGATCAGCCGCGCCACCGAATGCTTCTCCATGAACTCCGACATGTCGATGCGCACCATCGCCTCGTCGGTGTCGAACAGGAAATTGGCGAGCGCCTTGGTGAGCTCGGTCTTGCCGACGCCGGTCGGGCCCAGGAACAGGAAGGAGCCGTTCGGGCGGTTCGGATCCGACAGTCCCGCGCGCGAGCGGCGGATGGCGTTCGACACCGCCTTGATCGCCTCCCCCTGGCCGACGACGCGCGCGCTCAGGGCCTCTTCCATGCGCAGCAGCTTGTCGCGCTCGCCTTCCATCATCTTGGCGACCGGGATGCCGGTCCATTTGGAGACGACTTCGGCGACCTCGTTCTCGGTCACCGCCGAGCGCAGCAGCCGGCGCTCCCGGCCCTCGCTCTGGCCGGCGGCGGCGAGCTGCTTCTCGAGCTCGGGGATGCGGCCGTACTGCAGCTCCGACAGGCGCGCCAGGTCGCCGGCGCGGCGCGCGGTCTCCATCTCCTGGCGCACGCGGTCGAGCTCCTCCTTGACGTGCTGCGCGCCGTGGACCGAGGCCTTTTCCGATTTCCAGATCTCCTCGAGATCGGAATATTCCTTCTGCAGCCGGGCGATCTCGGTCTCGAGGGTCTCCAGGCGTTTCTTCGAGGCCTCGTCAGCCTCTTTTTTCAGCGCCTCGCGCTCGATCTTGAGCTGGATCAGCCGGCGGTCGAGCTTGTCCATGGCCTCCGGCTTGGAGTCGATCTCCATGCGGATACGCGACGCGGCCTCGTCGACCAGGTCGATGGCCTTGTCGGGCAGCTGGCGGTCGGTGATGTAACGGTGCGAAAGTGTGGCGGCCGCGACGATCGCCGGGTCGGTGATGTCGACGCCATGATGGACTTCGTACTTTTCTTTCAAGCCTCTGAGAATCGCGATCGTGTCCTCGACGGTCGGCTCGTCGACCAGCACCTTCTGGAAGCGGCGCTCGAGGGCGGCGTCCTTTTCGACGTACTTGCGGTATTCGTCGAGCGTGGTGGCGCCGATGCAGTGCAGCTCGCCGCGCGCCAGCGCCGGCTTCAGCATGTTGCCGGCGTCCATGGCGCCCTCGGCCTTGCCGGCGCCGACCATGGTGTGCAGCTCGTCGATGAACAGAATGATCTGGCCTTCCTGCTTGGCGAGGTCCTTGAGCACGGCCTTCAAGCGCTCCTCGAACTCGCCGCGGAACTTGGCGCCGGCGATGAGCGCGCCGAGGTCGAGCGACAGCAGGCGCTTGCCCTTGATGCCCTCCGGCACCTCGCCGTTGACGATGCGCAGCGCCAGGCCCTCGACGATGGCGGTCTTGCCCACGCCCGGCTCGCCGATCAGCACCGGGTTGTTCTTGGTGCGGCGCTGCAGGATCTGCACGACGCGGCGGATCTCGTCGTCGCGGCCGATCACCGGGTCGAGCTTGCCCTGCTCGGCGCGCTCGGTGAGGTCGATGGTGTATTTCTCCAGCGCCTGGCGGGTCTCCTCGGCGTTGGCGTCCTGGACCTTCTGGCCGCCGCGCAGCGCCTCGATGCCCTTCTCGATGCCGCCCTTGGAGGCGCCGGCCTCCTTGAGCAAACGGCCGAGCTCGCCTTTGTCCTCGAGGGCCGCGAGTACGAAGAGCTCGGTCGAGATGTACTGATCGCCGCGCTGCTGGGCGTGCTTGTCGGTCAGGTTGAGCAGCTTGCCGAGATCGTTGGAGACGTGCACCTCGCCGCCGGCGCCCTCCACCTGCGGCAGCCGGTCGAGGGCCTGGCCGATCCGGGAGCGCAGGGCGTTGAGGTTGACGTCGGCCCGGGTCAGCAGGTGGCGGGTGGTGCCGCCCTCCTGGTCGAGCAGCGCCGCCATCAGGTGCACCGGCTCGATGAACTGATGGTCGCGCCCGACCGCCAGGCTCTGCGCCTCGGCGAGCGCCATCTGGAATTTGGTGGTGAGTTTGTCCATGCGCATGGGTCGACCTCGGCCGTCGCGTTCGTTGACTGGTTTATGGGGGGCGCGACGGGGATTTCAAGGCGATCCCGCCATGCAGGACATAAAAAAACCCAACGCAGAGACGGCCGCTCTCGCGGCGCTAGAACATCCATGTTCGTCGCAAAGGTGCAGAGAAAACTACAAAGGTAGAGCGTAGGGTGGGGCCCTGCCCCACCATGGCGCGCGTGAAGTTGCAATGGCCGTTTCGGCGGGGCAAGGCCCCGCCCTACATTTTTCTTTGTGTTCTTTGCGTCTTTGCGTTGGGTTTTTTCATTGAACACATACAGGATCGCGCTAACGCACCTCCCGCCGGGCCACCGGTTCGGCCTCGTCGGCGGCGTCGCCGGGATAGGGATAGAGCACGTCGAGCGGCAGGCTGCGGCCGGCCTCCTGGACGATGCGCACGTGGCGGCGGCGCAGCTTGCGGGCGTGCTTGACGCCGCAGGCGTGGGCGATCATGTCGATTTCGCGGTTGACCGCCTGGGCGTAGTTGGCGACGCGCCGGTACTTCTCCTCGACCACCAGGCCGCGCTGCAGGCGCTTGTTGTGGGTGGTGACGCCGGTCGGGCAGGTGTTGGTGTGGCAGCGCAGCGACTGGATGCAGCCGAGCGCGAACATGAAGCCGCGCGCAGTGGCGACGAAGTCGGCGCCGACGCACAACGCCCAGGCGGCGTGCGCCGAAGTGACGATCTTGCCGCTGGCGACGAGCCGGGTGCGCTTCTTGAGGCCCGAGGTGATGAGCGCGCGCGCCGCGATCGGCAGCGCCTCGCTGATCGGCAGGCCCATGTGGTCGATGAGCGCCTGCGGCGCGGCGCCGCTGCCGCCCTCGCCGCCGTCGATCGCGAGGAAGTCCGGCGCGTCGTCGAGGCCGCGGCGCAGCACCGCCTCGACCAGCTCGTCCACGAAGCGCTCGCCGCCGAGCGCGGTCTTCACGCCCACCGGCCGGCCGGTGAGCCCGCGCAGACGCGCGACGAAATCGAGCAGCTGGTCGGTGTCGGCGATGTCGCGATGGCGGTTGGGGC
Source organism: Acidiferrobacterales bacterium (assembly GCA_036393295.1). Lineage (GTDB taxonomy): Bacteria > Pseudomonadota > Gammaproteobacteria > Acidiferrobacterales > UBA6901 > DASWHF01. Next base: position 5,690 of record DASWHF010000173.1, on the reverse strand, counting down.
TGATCGAGTCGCGGCCGGCCGCGATGCCGCGAATCGCCGCGACCTCTTCGGTGATCTTGCTGGCCAGCAGGATGCCACCCCGGCCGGGCTTGGCGCCCTGCGAGAGCTTGATCTCGAAGGCCTTGACCTGCCCGCCCAGATCGCGCGCCCGGGTCGGCGAGAAGTTGCCGTCGGCATCGCGGATGCCGTACTTGGCGGTGCCGATCTGCATGATCAGGTCGCAGCCGCCCTCGAGGTGATGCGCCGACAGTCCGCCCTCGCCGGTATTGAGCCAGCAGCCGGCGCGCGCCGCGCCCAGCGACAGCGCGCGCACCGCCGGCGCCGAGACCGCGCCGAAACTCAAGGCGCTGATGTTGACGACCGAGCGTGACAGGAACGGGTGCTCGCAGTGATGCTCGCCGAGCATCAGCGGCGGCGTCGGTTCGAGCTCCTCCTCCTGGACCGGATAGGGCGCGTTGACGAACAGGATGGACCCGGGCTGGCGCAGGTCATTGGTCGAGCCGAAGCCGACGGTGCCGCCGACGCCCTTGGCGGTGCGGTAGACCCAGCCACGGGTCGCGCGGTTGAAGGGCATTTCCTCGCGGTCGTGGGCGAAGAAATACTGGCGGAAGAACTCGCCCTGCCGCTCCAGGAAATAGCGCAGCCGGCCGACGATCGGGAAATTGCGGCGCACCGCGTGCTCGCGCTGCGCGAGGTCCTGGAACAACATGACCGCCAGCACCACGATGACCACCGTCGCGAGCCAGCCGAGACTCGCAATCAGCGCGGCGATCTTGTCGATTACAGTCCCGAAGTCCACCTGCGCCTCCATGACACGCCCAGCGATACAAAACTCGACGCAAAGAACATATTATTTTGTAGGCGGGGCTTCCAGCCCCGCCCTGCACAACCTGGCACAGACCGGCGGGGCTGGAAGCCCCGCCTACCATTGCACGGCATCTTTGCGCCGTTGTGTCGGGTGCTCAACGCCGGCCACGCAGGCGCTCCCCGAGTTCGGCCAGCACCGCGTCCGCCGGACGGCCCGCGGCGTCGATCGGCGGGTGACAGCGCAGCCGCGCGCGGCTGCGCCGCAACACCGCGCTCACCACCCGGCCGGCGCCGCGCACCCCATCGATGCGCACGGGAAAGATCGGCGCGCCGGTGGCCTGTGCCAGATAGTGTACGCCAGCCTTGAGGCGCGCGGGCGGTTCATGGTCCAGATGGATGCGCCCCTGGGGAAACAGCGCCACCACCTCGCCGCGCGCGAGCGCCGCGCGCGCCGCCGCCAGGGCGCGGCGCGGGTTGGTCGAGCGGTCCACCGGAATGCAGCCGATCGCGCGGAACAGCCAGGTGAGCCAGGCCCGCCGGTACTGCTCGCGGGCGATAATGAAACGCAGCGGCCGCCGGCTCGCCGCGACCAGGAGCAGCGGGTCCAGGCCGGAGACATGGTTGGCGGCGACGATCGCCGGTCCCCGGGCCGGCAGATCGAGGCGGTTGTGGCGCAGCCGGTGATAGCGGCGGCAGAACCAGCGGTTGAGGCCGTCGAGCTCGTTGATCCAGGCACGTCCCCAGTCGGCGCGGTGCGCGGCGCGCAGCCGCCGCAGCCGCCGCCGCCACAGCGCGACGATCAGCACCCCCCAGGCCGACAGCGCCGCGGCGACCAGCGCGTAACGCCACAATGCCTCCGTCATGCCGCACTCCGCGCGGCGGCCTGCCCGCGCTTTTCATCCACCGTCAGCAGCAGTGCCAGGCCGGCGACGAAGAACCCGGCGGTCGCGAGCACCGCCAGACGATGGTTGCCGCCGCTGGCGTAGGCGATGCCGCCGTAGGCCATGGGTCCGACGATCGCCGCGAGCTTCGCCGCCAGGCCCCACAGCCCGAAGAATTCGGCGTTGCGACTGGGCGGCGCGAACAGTCCGATCAGCGCCCGCCCCGCCGACTGACTGGAACCGAGCGCCACGCCGATGAGATTCGCCGCCAGCCAGAACGTCGCGCGCGCCTCGGCCGCGTAGGCGACCGCCAGCGCCGCGGTCCACACCAGCAGCGTCAGCGCCAGGGTACGCACCGAGCCGAGCCGATCCTGGACATGGCCGAAGGCGAAGGCGCCGGCCGCCGCCGTCACGTTCACCACCAGGATCAGCGCGATGGTGTCGCGGGTGGAGAACTGCATGACCTGCTGGGCATAGACCGCCGCCAGCACGATCACGGCGTACACGCCGCACTGGTAGACCGACAGAGTCAGCAGGAAGCGAAACAGATCGGGATAGCGGTAGGCATGCATCAGCGTCTCGCGCAGCCGGCGGAATCCGGCGTAGACATAACCGTGGCCCGGCGCGCGCGGCTGCGGCACGGCGCGCTCCCGGAGCCACAGGAAGGTCGGCAGCGCGGCGAGCGCGAAAGCCGCGGCGGTGATCAGCATGGTCACCGGCACGAATTGCTCGGCGCTGTCGCCGCGCGCCTCGGCCGCCGCCACGTACCCCAGGCACAGGCCCAGCACCAGCAGCCCGCCGAGATAGCCGAGCGACCAGCCGTACCCGGAGATGCGGCCGATATTGCGCGGGGTCGCGATCTCCGGCAGGAAGGCGGCGATCAGGTTCTCGCCGGTCGAGAACAGGAAGGTCGCCGCCGCCACCAGGGCCATGGCCAGTACGATGTCGCCGGCGCCGACCGTGGCGAGCAGCGCGGTGAACAGCACGCAACCGACGGTCGACACCGCCAGGAAGCGCTTCTTATAGGCGCCGTGGTCGGCGAGCGCGCCCAGCACCGGCGCGCTCGCCAGCACCAGGCCGTTGGCGATCGCCATGCTGAGCGTCCACAACAGCGTCGCCGTGCCGTTGCCGGCGGCCGCCGCCACCACCCCGACGAAGTAGGCGTTGAACACCGCGGTCAGCACGACCGTCGTGTAGCCGGAATTGGCGAAGTCGAACATCGCCCAGGCGAGGATCTCGCGGCGCGTGGCGGGCGGAAATCCGGGCGGCGGGGTCGGGCCGGGTGCGGCCGGCGGCTCGGCAGGCGTCATGAATATTCCAAAGCAGGGTTGGCGGCGCCCGGCCCGGCGGCGCGATCGGGCGGCCGCCGCCTCGCGCACCGCCCCACCCGCGCGCCGGGACCGGCGTCATGCCCGCCAGCATAGCCGATCGGCGCGCCGCGCAACAACACGACCGCGCGCGCCATCGCCCGCCGCGCGGGATTTGGTTACACTCGGCGCGCGCTGCACAATAATCACCGCCCCGCGGGAGGAGTCATGCAGGAGACCATCGCGCTGCTCACCGGATGGACCGACTGGTTGTCCGGCCTGCTGTGGAAGAACTGGCTGACGCTGGCGGTGCTGCTCGGCACCGGCCTGTATCTCACCGTGCGCATGGGCCTGATCCAGCTGCGCGGCTTCCGCCATTCGCTGCACCTGGTGCAGGGTCGCTACAGCAGCCACCGGGACGTCGGCGAGGTCTCGCACTTCCAGGCGCTGTCGACCGCGTTGTCGGCCACGGTCGGCACCGGCAACATCGCCGGCGTCGCCACCGCCATCGCGCTCGGCGGCCCCGGCGCATTGTTCTGGATGTGGGTGACGGCCTTCATCGGCATGGCCACCAAGTTCACCGAATGCACGCTGGCGCTCAAGTTCCGCGAGGTCGACCGCGACGGCCGCATCGCCGGCGGACCGATGTACACGCTGCTCCACGGTCTCAGGATGCCGCGGTTGGCGACGCTGTTCGCGGCCTTCGCGCTCATCGCCTCGTTCGGCATCGGCAACATGGTGCAGGCCAACTCGGTGGTCGACGGCATCGGCTACCTGTTCCCGGCGCTGCGCGACGACGGCTGGCTGGTGGGCGTGGTGATGGCGGTGCTGGTCGGCATGGTGATCCTCGGCGGCCTGCAGCGCATCGCCCGGGTCGCCAGCGCCATCGTGCCGTTCATGGCGATCTTCTACATCGCCGCGGCACTGCTGGTGCTGGCCAACCACGCCGCCGCCGTCCCGGCGGCCTTCGCCACCATCCTCAACCACGCGCTCAACCCCTGGGCGGTGGGCGGCGCCGCCGTCGGCGAGGCGATCCGCTGGGGCGTGGCGCGCGGGCTGTTCTCGAACGAGGCGGGTCTCGGCTCCTCGCCCATGGCACACGCCGCGGCACGCACCAACGAACCGGTGCGCGAGGGCCTGGTGGCGATGATGGAGCCGTTCATCGACACGCTGGTCATCTGCACCATGACGGGCCTGGTGATCGTGGTGACCGGCGCCTACTTGAGCCGACCCGAGGACGCGGTGGGCGCCGCGCTCACTGCCTACGCCTTCAGCGGGACGCTCGGCGCGGCCGGCGCCTGGGTGGTGGGCCTGGGGCTCATGCTGTTCGCCTTCTCGACCGTCATCGCCTGGTCGTATTACGGCGACCGCGCCGCCAAGTTCCTGTTCGGCGAGGGCGCGGTCCAACCGTACCGCGTGGTGTTCACGCTGCTGATCGTGGTCGGCGCGGCGGTGCCGCTGCCGTTGGTCTGGAACATCGCCGATATCATGAACCTGCTCATGGCCCTGCCGAACCTGCTGAGCCTGGTGCTGCTCGCCGGCCTGGTGAAAGGCCTTAAGGACGACTACTTCTCGCGCCCGCACCGGCGCAACGACTGAACGCCATGACCACCCGACCGACCCCGCCGCCCGCCGCCGAGATCCGCGTCCAGGTGGTGCGTGCGCTCGCCGAGGATGTCGGCGGCGGCGACCGCACCGCGCAGCTGATCCCGGCCGCCGCCACGGCCGACGCCCAGGTCGTCTGCCGCGAACCGGCGGTGCTGTGCGGCACACCCTGGTTCGACGAGGTGTTCCGCCAGTTGGACGATCGCGTGCGGATCGACTGGCGACGGCAGGACGGCGACGCCGCGGCGGCCGGCGAGACACTGTGCCGGCTCACCGGCCCGGCGCGCGCGATCTTGAGCGGCGAGCGCACCGCGCTCAATTTCCTCCAGGCCCTGTCCGGCACCGCCACGGTCACGCGCCGCTACGTCGACGCGGTGCGCGGCACCGGGGCGGCCATCCTCGACACCCGCAAGACCCTGCCCGGCCTGCGCCTGGCGCAGAAATACGCGGTGCGCTGCGGCGGCGGACAGAATCACCGCCTCGGGCTGCACGACGCGGTGCTGATCAAGGAGAACCACATCGCCGCGGCCGGCTCGGTGGCGGCGGCGCTGCGCGCAGCCCGGGGCGTGACGCCGGACGGCATGCCGGTCGAGGTGGAGGTCGAGTCGCTCGGGCAGCTTCAGGAGGCGCTCGACGCCGGCGCCGACCGTATCCTGCTCGACAATTACGGCCTGGACGATCTGCGCGCCGCCGTCCGGCTCGCCGCGGGCCGCGCCCGGCTCGAGGCCTCGGGCGGAATCGATCTCGAGCGGGTGCGGGCCGTGGCCGAGACCGGGGTGGATTTCATCTCGATCGGTAGCCTGACCAAGCACCTGCGGGCGGTCGACCTGTCCCTGCGTTTCGTCTCGTCCGGGACCGGGTAGGCCGGAATACCGGTCGTTCCCACCCCAATTCTGGAATTATTCCAAGTCTATATCTTGGCGTATTTCCTGCATGCTTATTTTCTGGTGGCCTGGTCGGACCACGGCTAGGCTTGAAGAACCGGCACGGGAGGATTCGGTCAACGCGCCAGCGCGGTGCAGGCGCGCGCGTCTCCGCCCGCCTGCACCGCACGTCTGCGATTAGAGGCAATGAAAAGAAAGATCCCGGT
>DASWHF010000172.1:0-1987 GCA_036393295.1 Acidiferrobacterales bacterium | reverse complement strand
CAGGTGGCGAGCAACCCGTCGGCCACCAGCTCGCGGATTTCGTTGTCGCGGTCCAGGTAGCGCACGCGGATCCCCGCCGGCCGCGTCACGTCGGCATACTGCTCGGGCAGCGACAGACAGCCCTCGTTAAAGCAAACCGTCTCCTCGGACACCCAGACCAGCTCCGGGTTGGCCAGGCGGTGCGGCTGCGCCGGCTCGTCCCGCCGCGCCGCGTCGACCACGATGATGCGCCTGGCGACGCCGACCTGGGGCGCCGCCAGGCCGATGCCCGGCGCCGCGTGCATGGTCTCGACCATGTCATCCATCAGGCGCCGCACCTCGTCGTCGACCCGGCGCACGGGCCGGCATTTGACCTTGAGGCGCGGGTCGGGCGCGGTGATGATGTCCAGCTTGGCCATGGCCTAAGGTCCGCGGCCGCGATTGCTGCCGGCGCGGCCGGCCCTTAGGTATGGCCTGACCGCGCCAGCGTCAAGTCAAGCGACGCCCGCGCCGCCGTCCGTGCTAGTGTCCTGCCCCAGAAATTCGTTTTTCGAATTTCTGGGACAAGCAGGCCACTAGCAGGCTGCTGAAGAATCTGGTTTTGAAAACGGATTCTGTGCCGTTTGTTGACGGGGATTGCGGTTGGGCGAGCCGGTCGGCTCGGTTTTGCCGGTGGATGGGGTGCGGTGTGAGGTCATTTTCGAGGCTCCGGACAGACTCATCCTGTCGCCGCGAGGATTTTCGGGATGCGGATCAGGTTGTAGGCAGCGGCGGTCAACGTGAAGAACCAATCGACCAGCGCGCGGCCGCGATGGCGGGTCTTGCGCAGGCCGCCCACGGTCTTGATCCAGCCGAAGCACTCCTCGATGCGCTTGCGCTTGACTTGGCTGATGGCGTAGCCGGGATGGCGCGTGGTGCGCCGATCGATCGCCGAGCGGCGGTTCTTGGTGTTCTGCGCCACGTGCGGGGTGACGCCCAGGGCGCGGGCGCCGGCGATGAAGCCGGCCTGATCGTAGAGCTTGTCGGCGCCAACGGTGGCGCGACCGTCCCGATCGGCCATCATGTCGAGCGCGGCCTCGCACTCAGCCGTGCCGGTGGCTGGCATCGTGCGCGTATCGACGATGAGGCCGTGGCGGTTCTCGGTCATCGCCTCGCCCAGGAAGCACAGCTTGGCCTCCTTGCCCGGCCCCTTGCGGAACAGGCGCGCGTCCGGGTCGGTGGTCGAGGCATGCGTGTCGTTCGAGCGCTTCTCGCCGTGGAAATCCCGCTCGGCGTTGCGCCCACCGCCGGTCGGCGGCGTGCCGCTGCCGTCCTTCGGCACGAAGCTCTTGAGCGAGGCCCAGGCCTCGATCAGCGTGCCGTCGACCGTGAAGTGTTCGGCCGACAACAATCCCTGGACCTTGGGCCGGCTCAGCACCGCGGCCAGGAACTTGCGCGCAATGTCGCCGTCAAGCAACCGGTCGCGATTCTTGCTGAACACCGTCGGGTCCCACACCGTATCGTCCATCGACAGCCCGACAAACCAGCGAAACAGCAGATTGTAGTCCAGTTGCTCCATCAACTGCCGTTCCGAGCGCACCGTGTAAAACGCCTGCAACAGCAGCGCCCGCAGCAGCCGCTCCGGCGGGATCGACGGCCGGCCAAGATTGGAATAGAGCTTCATCAAGGCTGGCGACAGATCGGCCAGCGCCGCGTCCACGATGGCGCGGATCGCCCGCAGCGGATGATCGCTCGGCACCCGCTTGTCCGCGCTCACGTAGCTGAACATCCCCTCCGACCGTTGATCTTCTCCGCGCATCGCACCTTCACCGCCAAAGGACAGAACCCAATGCACAGAATCAGATTCTCGACCCGATGTGAACCGGGTTTTTCAGCAGCCTGCTAGGGCGCCGCGCGGCGAAAGGCCCGCATATGGAAGGCGGCCTGGGCCGGCGGATAGGCGTGCTCGCGGCCGACCGGGCAGGCGCGCCGCGCCCGGCAGCCGAGCTCCATGCAGTCGGCGCCGGCG
>DASWHF010000171.1:0-20866 GCA_036393295.1 Acidiferrobacterales bacterium | reverse complement strand
CGCCGCGCGACAGTCTGTATCCGCGCGCGACGGCGCGCCTCACGCCGCGCCCGGCCGAGGTCTGGGGACGGCGCTCGGTGTTCCGGCTGCACGCCAAGCCGCTGCTGGTGAGCGAGATCTTTCTCGCCGACCTGCCGCCATGCCGGTGACGCGCATCGCCGAACGGCTGGGCGAGTACGCGCGGCTGATGCGTCTCGATCGGCCGATCGGCATCTTCCTGCTGTTGTGGCCGACGCTCTGGGCGCTGTGGTTCGCGGGCGACGGCGCGCCCGACGCCCTGGTGCTGTTCGTGTTCGTGGCGGGCGTGGTGCTGATGCGTTCGGCCGGCTGCGTCATCAACGACTACGCCGACCGCGACTTCGATCCGCACGTCGCGCGCACCCGCGACCGGTCGATCGCCGCCGGCCGCGTCAGCCCGCGCGAGGCGCTGGTGCTGTTCGCGGTCTTAAGCCTCGCCGCCTTCGGCCTGGTGCTGCTGATGAATCCGCTGACCGTCGCGCTCTCGTTCGGCGGCGCGCTGCTCGCCGTGATCTATCCCTTCACCAAACGCCACACCCATCTGCCCCAGGCCTGGCTCGGGGCCGCCTTCGGCTGGGGCGTGCCGATGGCCTTCGCCGCCCAGACCGGCACGGTGCCGGCGCTCGCCTGGGTGCTGTTCGCGGCCACGGTGTTCTGGGCGCTGGCCTACGACACCGAATACGCCATGGTGGACCGCGACGACGACGTCAGGATCGGCGTCAAGTCGACGGCGATCCTGTTCGGGCGCTGGGACCGGCTGTGGGTGCAGCTGTTCCATGCCGCGACGCTGATCCTGCTGGTGTGGGCGGGAATGCTGGGCGGGCGCGGCTGGGTGTATTTCCTGGGCCTGATCGCCGCCGCGACGCTCGCCGAGTACCAGCAGTGGTTGATACACGGGCGCGACCGGGACGCCTGTTTTCGCGCCTTCCTGAGCAACAACTGGTTCGGGCTGGCGGTGTTCGCCGGCCTCGCCGTCGATTATTGGGTCGGCCCCTGAGTAGGCCGAGGTGCTGCGTTTCTGCTTCCGGGTGCGTTAAGATTCACCACCAGAATCCAACGACATGTTCTTGAGTTACTGACGAGAATGGTAAACGGTGCACACCGGTGTCTACAGGGTCCCTTCTCCCTCCGGGAGAAGGACAGGATGAGGGCGGTTTTGCCGCTGCCGGCCCTCACCCCGGCCCTCTCCCGGAGGGAGAGGGAGAAAACCCAGCGCACTATTTTCCGATCGGATCAGTTAAGGAGGCGCCATGAAGCTCTACGGTTCACTCACCTCGCCCTATGTGCGCAAGGTCCGCATCGTGCTGCGGGAGAAGGACATTCCCTGCGAGTTCATCGTCCAGGGCCCGTCCGATCCCGGCAGCCGGGTGCCGGCGCTGAACCCGCTCGGCAAGGTGCCGGTGCTGGAGCGCGACGACGGCGAGGTGCTGTTCGACTCGCCGCTGATCTGCGAGTACCTGGACAGCCTGAAGGGCGAGCCGCTGGTCCCGGCCAGCGGCGAGCCGCGCTGGCAGGTATTGCGCTGGCAGGCCCTGAGCCAGGGCATACTCGATGCCGTGGTGCTGCGCATGCTGGAGCTGCGGCGCTTTCCGGACAAGCAGCTGCCCGAGGCGGTGAGCAAGCAGGAGGTCAAGGTCGCGCAGGCGCTGGCCTACGCCGACCGCGGCCTGCCCGCCGGTCAATACCTGGTCGGCGACCGCTTCAGCCTGGCCGACATCGCCATGGCGACGGCCTTCGATTACATGGATTTCCGCTATGCGCACGACTGGCGCAAGCGCCACCCCCGGCTCGGCGAATGGCATGCCGCCATCAACCGGCGCCCGGGCTTCCGCGAGACGCTGCCGCCGGAGATGCGGAAGCAATGACGCCGCGCCTGACGCGCTCCGACGCCCGGCGCCGCAAGGCTTGAGCCGCCATGCGATATCGTGACCTGCGCGACTTCATCGATCAGCTCGAAGGTCGCGGCGAGTTGAAGCGCGTCGGCGTCGAGGTCGATCCGTATCTGGAAATGACCGAGATCTGCGACCGCACGCTGCGCGCCGCCGGGCCGGCGTTGCTGTTCGAACGACCCAAGGGCCATACCATTCCGGTGCTCGGCAATCTGTTCGGCACGCCGCAACGCGTGGCGCTCGGCATGGGCGCCGACTCGGTCGAGGCGCTGCGCGATGTCGGGCGGCTGCTGGCCTTCCTGAAGGAGCCGGACCCGCCCAAGGGCTTCAAGGATCTGTGGGAAAAGCTGCCGAGCTACAGGCAGGTGCTGAACATGCCGGTGCGCGAACGCAAGTCGGCGCCGGTCCAGGAGGTGGTCATCGAGGCCGACGACGTCGACCTCGCGCGCCTGCCGATTCAGACCTGCTGGCCGGGCGACGCCGGACCGCTCATCACCTGGGGGCTGACGGTCACGCGCGGGCCGCACAAGGAGCGTCAGAACCTCGGCATCTACCGGCAGCAGCTGATCGGCCGCAACAAGCTCATCATGCGCTGGCTGGCCCACCGCGGCGGCGCGCTCGACTACCGCGATTTCCGCGCGGCGCGGCCGGGTGAGCGCTTCCCGCTGGCGGTGGCGCTCGGCGCCGATCCGGCGACCATTCTCGCGGCGGTGACACCGGTGCCGGACACGCTGTCGGAATACCAGTTCGCGGGGCTGCTGCGCGGCGCGCGCACCGAGGTCGTCACCTGTCAGACGAACGATTTACAGGTGCCGGCGAGCGCCGAGTTCGTGCTGGAAGGCTATCTCGCGCCCGGCGAAGAGGCCGACGAGGGGCCGTTCGGCGATCACACCGGTTACTACAACGAGGTCGAGCGGTTTCCGGTTTTCACGGTCGAGCGCATCACCCACCGCCGCGATCCGATCTACCACAGCACCTATACCGGCCGGCCGCCCGACGAGCCGTCGGTGCTGGGCGTGGCGCTGAACGAAGTGTTCGTGCCGCTGCTGCAGAAGCAGTTCCCCGAGATCGTCGACTTCTATCTGCCGCCGGAAGGCTGCTCCTACCGCGTGGCGGTGGTGAGCCTGCGCAAGCAGTATCCCGGCCACGCCAAGCGCGTGATGTTCGGTGTCTGGTCCTTCCTGCGCCAGTTCATGTACACCAAGTTCGTCATTGTCACCGACGACGACGTCAACGTGCGCGACTGGCGCGACGTCATCTGGGCCTTGAGCACGCGCCTCGACCCGGCGCGCGACTGCACCATCGTCGAGAACACGCCGATCGACTATCTCGACTTCGCCAGCCCGGTGGCCGGCCTCGGATCGAAGATCGGCTTCGACGCGACCCACAAGTGGCCGGGCGAGACCCGGCGCGAATGGGGCCGGCCGATCGCCATGTCGCCCGAGGTCAAGGCGCGCGTCGATGCTTTATGGGCCGAGCTTGGAATCGGGTAGGGCCGGGGAACACCACTCTTTATGACCATCGCCGTGCTGCTGTTCGCCCTGCTGGTGATCCTCGCCGGAGCGGAACTGTTCACCAACGCACTCGAGCATCTCGGCGAGCGGCTGAAGATCTCCGAGGGCGTGACCGGCTCGGTGTTCGCGGCGGTCGGCACGGCGATGCCGGAGGCGATGGTGCCGATGGTGGCGCTCGCGGTATCGGCGCGCAATCCCGAGCTCGGCCAGGACGTGGCGGTCGGCGCGATCCTCGGTGCGCCGATGATGCTCTCCAGCCTGGCGCTGTTCCTGGTCGCGGTGTTCGCGGCCAACAAGCGCGGTTGGAGCGGCCAGTTGCGGCCGGAGCGCAGCGGCATCGACCGCGACCTGTCGTGGTTCCTGTTCGCCTTCGGGCTGGCGACCGCGGCGATCTTCGTGCCGCATTCGCTCGGCTTCGTGCGCGGGTTGATCGCGCTGTCGCTGGTGCTGATCTATTTCCTGTATCTGCTGCTGACCGTCCGCGCCTCGGCCAGGCTCGTCGCCGACGGCCACGCGACCGCGGCCGACGACGCGCTGTACCTGAGCCGGATCCGCCTGCCCGACCACATCGCGGTCATCGTCCTCCAGGTGGCGCTCGGTCTCTCCCTGATCATCCTCGGCGCCAAGGGTTTCGTGCACGGCGTCGAGGACCTGTCGGCCCGGATCGGCGTGTCGGCGCTGGTGCTGTCGCTGCTGATCATACCGGTGGCGACCGAGATGCCGGAGAAGGTGAACAGTATCCTGTGGATCCGCCGCGGCCGCGACACGCTCGCCTTCGGCAACATCACCGGCGCCATGATGTTCCAGGGCAGCCTGCTGCCGGCCATGGGCATCATGCTCACGCCCTGGGAGCCGCGTCCCGAGGTGCTGCTCGGCCTGGCGCTGACGCTTACGGCCAGTATCTACCTTTTCTACCGGGTGCGGCGCGGCACGTTGCGACCCTACCACCTGATCTTCAACGGCCTGTGCTACGCGGCCTATTTCGCGATACTGGCGCATTGAGCGCGCACGCATGACGGCGCCCGGTTTTCCCTGCGACGGTTCGATCACACGCCTGCCCGGCCCGGCCGGGGAGATCGAGGTGCTGCTCGCCTGCCCGGCGCCGGAGGCGGCGCGCGCCGTCACGGCGGTGATCTGCCATCCACACTCGCTGCACGGCGGCAGCCTGCACAACAAGGTCGTGCACATGCTCGCGCGCGCGTTGGGCGAGCTCGGCGCCCGCACCGTGCGCTTCAATTTCCGCGGCGTGGGCGCGAGCGGCGGCAGCTACGATCGCGGCATCGGCGAGACCGACGACCTGCGGGCGGTGGTCGAATGGGCGCGGGCGCGCCGCCCGGACGACGCATTGTGGCTGGCGGGCTTTTCTTTCGGCGCCTATGTCGCCGCGCGCGCGGCGGCGCGCCTGCCGGTCGCGCAGCTCGTGAGTGTCGCGCCGCCGGTGGCGATGTACGACTTCGCCGCGCTTCCGCGCCCGGCCTGTCCATGGCTGGTGGTGCAGGGCGACGCCGACGAGGTGGTGGCTTACGGCGACGTCGAACGCTGGGCGGCGGCGCTCGTGCCGCCGCCGCGGCTCACCGTGGTGCCGGGCGCGGGGCATTTCTTCCACCGGCAATTGAATGATTTGAAACAGGCGCTGGTCGAGGCGCTGGCGCCGGCCGTGCCCGCGCGCGCGTCAGATTAGGCTGGCCTGCTCACTGGTTTCGTCGCAGAAGGCGAAGCCCCGGCCGTTCTGCTTGGCGTGGTACATGGCGGCGTCGGCGCGGCGCATGAGGGTGTCGTTGTCGCCGCCGTGCTGCGGGTGCAGGGCGATGCCGATGCTCATGCCGACGTGGATCGGCTGGCCGTCGACCAGGAACGGCGGCTCCATGGCGGCGAGCAGCTTGCGCGCCACCACCTCGGCGTCCTCATTGTTGCGCACCGCCGGCAGGATCGCGGCGAACTCGTCGCCGCCGAGGCGCGCGACCATGCGGCCGTCGGACGCGCGCCCGGCCTCGTCGTCGAGGCGCGCGACCGTGTCCGAGCCGCGCAGCACGCCGCTCAGTCGGTCGCTGACCTCCAGCAGGATCTGGTCGCCGGCGTGATGGCCGAGGGTATCGTTGACCATCTTGAAGCGGTCGAGGTCCATGAGCAGCAGCGCGAACGGCTGGTTGGCCGCCTTCAGATGAGTGAGCTCCTGCAGCGAGTCGTGGAAGCGCATGCGGTTCGGCAGGCGCGTGAGGCTGTCGGTGAAGGCCATCAGCTCCATGGTACGGTACAGATGGCGCAGCTCGGTGGTCATGCGGTTGAACTCCCGCGCCAGCTCGCTGATCTCGGCGATCCCGCCGCTCGCCACCTGCTCGCCGAGCTGGCTGCGGTCCTTCTGCACGCGACGGATCTGCGCGGTCAGCCGCTTGAGCGGCTTGAGCGCGGTGCGGTCCATGACCACCAGCGCCAGCAGCACGCCCAGCACCGTGGCCGCGCCGGCGATGAGCATCACCAGGTAGCGCGTGTGCGTGAGGCCGGCTTGGAAGGCCTGCATGTCGTTCATCGCCCAGACCTTGAACGCGGTGTCGCCGCCGTGCGAGGCCAGGGGGTAGCTCGCCACCAGCGCATTGTGCATGGCCTGGGGCGGCGGCCAGTCGGCGGAGCGGTAGAGCTCATGGGTGTCCGCGACCGTCAGCCGCATCGGGATGCCGAGCCGCGTTTCGATCGGTGTCAGGCTGTCGACCGGATCGCTGACCACCGCCAGATAGCCGCGCACGCGCAGGCCGCCGACCGGCACCATCACCGCGAACCGCGGCGCGCCGTCGATCACGCACAGATCGGACACGACCTGGAGGCGCTCGGGACCGGCGCGCCGCCGCGCGCGCTCGACGAGCTCCGGGCAGGACGACGGTCCGGCGACCGCGGAGGGGTCGGCGGTCGCGACGCTCAGCAGGCCGAGGTCGTTGTCGTAGACCACCAGCTGCCTGAGCGTGATGACCTCGGCGGTGACGAAATATTGATGGAACTGGCTGTCGAGCAGCGCCGCCAGCGCGGCGGGTTTGCGATTATCGAAGGCGCGGCGAAACCCCGTGGTGCTTTGCAGCGCCATCCCGAGATCGCGCGAATGGGCCTCGAGCTCGCGCAGCCGGTCGTTGACCGAATAGCGGATCAGCTCGGCCAGGGCGCCGCGCTGATTCTCCACGGCCAGGCGACGGTAGATCTCGCCGGTCGTCAGCGCCAGCAGCAGGCCCAGCAGGCCCATCAATGCGATGGTCAAACCCAGCGTGGTGCGCATCGACAGGCCGCGCGGCATCAGCCGTCTCCTCTCAATCCTTCAAATATGGATAAGCCTTGAGCTGCCATTCCTCGAACCCGCCGCGGAACCAGTAGAGCTCGCGGTACCCGCACTGGAGAGCGATGCGCACGGCCACCACGCTGCGCCCGCACTTCGGTCCGTTGCAATAGAACAGCAGCGGCGTCGCCGGGTCGGGGGCGATGGTCTCGAGACTCGCGCAGTCGGTCTCGACGTCCGGCAGGCTCACGGAATCCTCGATGTAGCCCTGCTTGCGGTCGACGGCGATGCGCGCGTCGATCAGCACCGGCCGGCTGCGCTGCGCGAGCCCGATCAGGCCCTCGGCATCCACTTTCACGACGCCCGCGATCTCATCGGGCGCGACGACCTCGGCGCCGGCCGGGGGCACGGCCAGCAACAGACCGGCGGCGGTCAGCAGGCATATGGCGTGCGACGTCACCATGGCGATTTTCCGGAACGGCGCCGCATTCTTGTATAAACCTCGAATGATCCGATGCGGAATCGTGGCCGGAAGCGACGCATCCCTCGCCGCCGGCCGCGCCCATCGGGGTTGCCACTGCTGGTTGTTTTGGTGTGGGCGAAGCGCGCATTTTCCATATCCCCCGGCCGGACACAAGGGCCGAGCGCCGGACGGCCACGGTAATTCAATGAACGCTTATGAAGAGTCGACGGCCGACTTCCGGTAAACTGGCCGGAATCGGAGCCGGATGCCGGTGGTTCGCCGTCGCGCGCCGGCATGCGGACGACAGACACCGCCGGTCCCCGGCAGCGGACGGAGTGCCATGGCAGACCCCTTCGATTTCGACCAGCCCGAACGCTACGCCGTGATGGGTAATCCGGTGGCGCACAGCAAATCGCCGCGCATCCACAAGGCGTTCGCGGCGCAGTTCGGCGAGCGCATCGACTACGGCGCCATTCAGGTCGACGTCGGCGGTTTCGCCCAGGCGGTCGAGCAGTTCCGCGCCCACGGCGGCAAGGGGCTCAATGTCACCGTGCCGTTCAAGCAGGAGGCCTTCCGGCTCGCCGATCATGTCAGCGAGCGCGCCCAGGTGGCGCAGGCCGTGAACACGCTCAAGTTCGAGGCCGACGGCCGCGTGTTCGGCGACAACACCGACGGCGCCGGCCTGGTCCACGACCTGACCCGGAACCTGAACCTGCATCTCAAGGGCCGGCGCATCCTGATCCTCGGCGCTGGCGGCGCGGTGCGCGGCGTGCTGGCGCCGCTGCTCAAGCAGAACCCGGCGCTGATCGTGATCGCCAACCGCACCGTCTCCAGGGCCAAAGAGATGGTGCGCGCCTTCGCGCACCACGGGACGCTCGAGGCGGTCGGCTTCGACGGCCTCAAGGGCCGGCATTTCGACCTAGTGATCAACGGCACCGCCGCCAGCCTCGCCGGCGAGGTCCCGCCGCTGCCCGAGACCGTCTTCGCCAACCGCGCCACCGCCTACGACATGATGTACGGCGACAAGGCGCGGCCGTTCATCGACTGGTCCATCCTGCACGGCGCCGAGCAGGCCGTCGACGGCCTCGGCATGCTGGTCGAGCAGGCGGCGGAGTCGTTCCTGCTGTGGCGCGGGAAGCGGCCGGAGACGCGGGCGGTGATTGAGATGTTGAGGAAAGAGGGATGATGAAATAATTTTCAACGCAAATACGCAAAGGAAAACAAATTAGCGACAAAGCCACCTAGCCCTTTAAGTTTTGGCAACGCCCTATGACCGCTGGTTTTGACGTTGACCCCCGTCAGAGCTCGCCGAGCACCGCAGCCCGCCCGCGGGGCGGGACCCGCAAGTAGGGGCTCATCATCGCCGAAGGCGATTCGACAAGAAATATTACGGCGGGCCAAGGCCCGCCCTACCTGACCCACTCGCGACAACGATCACTTGAGATAATCGTTCTTCAGGCGCACGTAATGCTGCGCCGAATACTCGAACCACTTCCATTCGACGTCGGTCAGCTCGCGTATCCGCTTCGCCGGCCGGCCGAGATAGAGATAGCCGCCTTCCAGCTCCTTGCCCTCGGACACCAGCGACCCGGCGCCGAGGAACACGTTGGAGCGCAGCACCGCGCCGTCGAGGATCACCGAGCCCATGCCGACCAGGCAGCGGTTTTCGATCCGGCAGCCGTGGATGATCACGTTGTGGCCGATGGTCACGTCGTCACCGATGTGGCTCGCGTGGCCGCCGGGGTTGTGCATGTGCTGGTGGGTGACGTGGATGACGCTGCCGTCCTGGATGTTGGTGCGATCGCCGATGCGGATGATGTTCACGTCGCCGCGCACCGAGCACATCGGCCAGATCGAGCTGTCCGCGCCGATGTGCACGTCGCCGATCACCGCGGCCTGCTCGTCCACGTAGGCCGAGGCCGCGACTGTCGGCGTGATACCTTTATAAACTCGAATCGCCATGTTCATCTCATGGTGACGAGTTCCTCCCCGCTGGTGGGGTGGATCGCCACGGTGTTGTCGAAATCCGCCTTGGCGGCGCCCATCTTCACCGCCACCGCGAAGCCCTGGATGATCTCGTCGGCGTGCGGGCCGATGACGTGGCAGCCGACGATCTTTTCGCGCTCCCCGACGGTCACCAGCTTCATCAGTGTCTTGGGTTTGTGCCGGGTGACGGCGTGGAACATGTCGGTGAAGCGCGTCTGGTAGACCTTGACCGCGCCCTCGCCATAGCGCTCGTGGGCGGCGTCCTCGCTCATGCCCACGGTGCCGATCGGCGGATGGCTGAAGACCACGGTGGGGATGTTCTCGTAGTCGAGTTTAGCATCCGGCCGGCCGCCGAACAGCCGGTCGGCGAGCCGGCGTCCGGCGGCGATCGCCACCGGCGTCAGGGCCACCCGCCCGGTGACGTCGCCGACCGCGTAGATGCCGGCGACCGAGGCGTTCTGCCAGGCGTCGGTGGTGACGTGGCCACGGTCGTCGGTCGCCACGCCGGCGGCGGCGAGACCCAGGTCCCGGGTGCTGGGGCGCCGGCCGGTCGCCCAGATCACCGTGTCGAATCCGCCGACCGACACGCCCGCGGCGCCGGTCAGTTCGATCCGGCCGTCGCGCCCGCGCGCCAGGCGCTTGAGGTGCACGCAGGTCAGGAAGCTGACGCCGTCCTCCTGCATGGCCTCCATGAGCGTGTCGCGCAGGCCGGCGTCGAAACCGCGCAGCAGGGTCTCGCCGCGCAGCAGCAGCGTCACGTCCGAGCCGAGCGCGTTGAGCAGCCCGGCGAGCTCGACGCCGATATAACCGCCGCCCACGACCAGCACGCGCCGCGGCTGGGACTCGAGCTCGAAGAAGCCGTCGCTGGTGATGCCGAGCTCCGCGCCCTCGACCGGCGGCCGCTCGGGTGTCGCGCCCGTGGCGATCAGGATATGCCCGGCGCGATAGACCTTGTCGCCGACCGTAACGCTATGTGCGTCGCGAAACCGCGCGTGGCCCGCGATCTCGTCGACCCGGGCGACCTCGAGGCCGCGATGATAGATGCCGTTCAGGCGCTCGAGGTACTCGTCGCGCGCGCGTTTGATCACCGCCCAGTCGAACTTCGTCGAACCCAGGTCGAAGCCGTAGTCGGGCGCGGCGCGCAGCAGGTCGGCGACCGCGGCGGCGTTCCACATCACCTTCTTCGGCACGCAGCCGCGGTTGACGCAGGTCCCGCCGATGCGTCCGCTCTCGATGATGGCGCTGCGCGCGCCATGGGCGGCGGCGCGCTTGGCCGCGGCGAGCCCGCCGCTGCCTCCGCCGATCACCAGGAAGTCGTAGTTTATGGTCATATTGATCCGATCGGTAGATAGTGCGTAGGGTTTCTCCCTCTCCCTCCGGGAGAGGGTCGGGGTGAGGGCCGACGGCTCCGAAGAACCGCCCTCATCCTGTCCTTCTCCCGGAGGGAGAAGGGACCCCGTGGACGGGCAGTGCGCACTATTCCCGTTCTCCTCAACAAGAAGATACCGTGGGCTTTGGTCGCCGCCAGTGTAGCGACCTTACGTCAGGGCATCCAGGCGAGTGGCGGCTCGTCGAGCAGCGCCTGCTGCTCGCGCAGGTACTGGACCTGCTCCTCCCAGTAGCGCGTGGTGTTGAACCACGGAAAATTGCGCGGGAAGGCCGGGTCGTCCCAGCGCCGCGCCAGCCAGGCGCTGTAGTGCAGCAGGCGCAGCGTGCGCAACGGCTCGATCAGCGCGAGCTCGGCGGCCGCAAAGTCCATGAATTGCGTATAGCCTTCGAGCAGCTCGCCGACCTGCGTCTCCATCTCGGCGCGCGTGCCGGACAGCAGCATCCACAGGTCCTGGACCGCGGGGCCCATGCGGCAGTCGTCGAAGTCGACGATATGCGGACCCTGGTCGGTCCACAACAGATTGGACAGATGGAAGTCGGCGTGCAGGCGCAGCCCGCGCGGCGCGATCGCCGCGAAGCGGGCGTCGATGGTGTCGAGCAACAGCGTCGTCAGGGAGCGATAACCCTCGACGAGATAATCCGGCAGCAGGCCACCGTCCAGGAGAAACGCCACCGACTCGCGGCCGTAGCTCTCGACGGTGACGCCCGGCCGGTGCGCGAAACGCGCGCTCGCCCCGACGCGGTGCAGGCGGCCGAGGTAGCGGCCGAGCTGCTCGTGGTCGGCGCGCCGGTTGAGCTCGGGCGCGCGCCCCGGCTGCCAGGGGAATACCGCGAAGCGGAATCCGCCGTGCCGGCACAGGGTCTCGCCGTCCTCGCGCCTGAGCGGTGCGACCACCGGGATCTCCTGCTCGGCCAGCTCCAGGCAGAAGGCGTGTTCCTCCAGGATCGCCGCGTCCGGCCAGCGCGCCGGCCGGTAGAACTTGGCGACCCGCGCGCCGTGCTCCTCGGTGTCGACCCGGTAGACGCGGTTCTCGTAGCTGTTCAGCGCCAGGAGGCCGCCGGTGCAGCGCACGCCGAAGGTCTCAACCGCGTCCAGGATCAGGTCCGGCGTCAGGGCGTCGTAAGGATGGGCGGTGCTCATGGGTGGATGTGCCGTGGCCCGCTTTGTACTGCGTCGCCGGAAGTCATGCTAGATTATGCCGGTTCCTCGGATGAACCCCCAAGGTTAATCGACTATGTCGCAGAACACGAGCGCCACCGGCAACCCGCTGCTGGACTTCAGCGGCCTGCCGCGGTTTCGCGCGATTCGCCCCGAGCATGTCGAGCCGGCGCTCGATGAAATGCTGGCGCGCAACCGCGCCGAGCTCGAGGTGCTGCTGGCCGCGGGGCGCGAACCCGACTGGGACGGTTTCGTGCAGCCGCTCGAGGACATGACCGAGCAGCTCAGCCGCATGTGGTCGCCGGTCTCGCACCTCAACGCGGTCATGAACAACGATGCGCTGCGGGTGGTCTACAACCGCTGCCTGCCCAAGCTCAGCGATTACTACACCGAGCTCGGCCAGGACGAGCGCCTGTACCGCGCCTACCAGGCGATCGCCGCGCGCGCCGATTTCAAGGATCTCGGCGCGGCGCAGCGCAAGATCGTCGAGAACGCGCTGCGCGACTTCCGCCTGGCCGGCGCCGAGCTCGGGCCCGAGGCCAAGCGGCGCTACAAGGCCATCCAGCAGGCGATCTCGCAGCTCGCCGCCCGGTTCGAGGAGAACGTGCTGGACGCGACCAACGCCTGGGAGCTGCTGATCGACGATCCGGATGCGATCACCGGCCTGCCCGAGTCGGCGCTGGCCGCGGCGCGCGAGGCGGCGCAACACGACGGCCAGGACGGCTGGAAATTCACGCTCCACGCCCCGTCCTACATACCGTTCATGACTTATTGCGACAACCGCGCGCTGCGCCGCCGGATGTACGAGGCCTATGTGACGCGCGCCAGCGACCAGGGCCCGCACGCCGGCCGCTGGGACAACGCCGAGGTGATGCAGCGGTTGCTCAGGCTGCGTCGCGAGAAGGCGCGGCTGCTGGGATTCCCGGACTACGCCGCCTATTCGCTCGAGACCAAGATGGCCGGGAGCAGCGCCGAGGTGATCGATTTCCTCAACGACCTCGCGGCGCGCGCCTTGCCGGCCGCGCGCCGCGAGGTCGACGAGCTCAAGGCCTTCGCCGCCGGACGTTTCGGCGCAGGCGAGCTCGAGGTCTGGGACGTGCCGTATTATTCCGAGAAGCTGCGCCAGGAGCGCTACGCCTTTTCCGACGAGGACCTGCGGCCGTATTTTCCGGCCGAGCCGGTCATCAACGGGATGTTCGAGGTGGTGCGCCGCCTCTACGGGCTCGACATCCGGCGCGCGGACGGCGTCGAGACCTGGCACGAGGACGTGCGTTTCTACGAGATCCGCGACGCCGGCGGCGAGCCGCGCGGGCGCTTCTATATGGATCTGCACCCGCGCCCCGGCAAGCGCGGCGGCGCCTGGATGGACGACTGCGTCAGCCGCAAGCGCACCGCCGCCGGCGTGCAGGTGCCGGTCGCGTATTTGATTTGCAATTTCACGCCGCCGGTCGGCGACCGCCCGGCGCTGCTGACCCACGACGAAGTGACCACGCTGTTCCACGAGTTCGGCCATGGCCTGCACCACATGCTCACCCGCGTCGATCACGTCGGCGTGGCCGGCATCAACGGCGTCGCCTGGGACGCGGTCGAGCTGCCCAGCCAGTTCATGGAAAACTGGTGCTGGGAGCGCGAGGCCCTGGGGCTGCTGGCGCACCACTACCAGACCGGCGCGCCGCTGCCGGCGGATCTGTACGGGAAGATGATCGCCGCGAAGAACTTCCAGTCGGCGATGCAGATGGTGCGCCAGCTCGAGTTCTCGCTGTTCGACATGCGCCTGCACACCGATTACGATCCCGACGGCGGCCAGCGCATCGGCGAGCTGGCCGACGAAGTCCGCGCCCAGGTGGCGGTGCTGCGGCCGCCGGCCTTCAGCCGCTTCGAGAACGGCTTTTCGCACATCTTCGCCGGCGGCTATGCCGCCGGGTACTACAGCTACAAGTGGGCCGAGGTGCTGTCGGCCGACGCCTTCAGCAAGTTCGAGGAGAACGGCGTGTTCGATCGCCGCACCGGGGAGGAATTCCTGCACGCCATCCTCGAGCAGGGCGGCGCGCACGAACCGATGGAGCTGTTCGTCCAATTTCGCGGTCGCAAGCCGCGCATCGACGCGCTGTTGCGTCATTCCGGATTGGCCGCCTAGCGGGAGAGAGGATGATGGGTTTGAGACTGACAGTCGTGGCCGCGCTGTTGCTCGTGCTGGCCGCCGAGGCGCGCGCCGAAACGGCCTGGGTGACCGACCGCGTCCAGATCACCCTGCACTGGTCGCCGGCCGCCGACGCGCCGGCGGTCAAGACGCTCAGTACCGGCGCATCGCTCGAGGTGCTGGAGCGCGGTGCCGCCTTCACGCGCGTGCGCGACGCCGCCGGCGCCGAGGGCTGGGCGGCGAACGACGCGCTGATGGCCGAGCCGCCGGCGCGCCAGCAGCTGGACCGGCTGCGCGGCCAGCTCGCCGCCGCACAGTCGGCGCTGGCCGCGGAAACCGCGCGCACCAAGGAGCTGGCGCAGAAACTCGCCGAGCTGGCGGCCGGGCAGAACGCGCCCGCGCCGCCGCAGCCCGATGCCGCCGCGCCCGCGCCGCCGCCGGCCGCCGCGCCCGGGCCGGCCGGGCGCCTGTTCTTCGACTGGACCTGGCTCGGCATTTCCTTTGCTATGCTGATAATAGGTTTCGCCGCCGGCGTGTGGTGGCTGCGCGAGCTGAACCGCCGCAAACTGGGTGGGATGCACCTGAGGATCTGACGCCATGAGAATCGCAACGCTGATGGTCGCCGTCATCGGCCTGACCGTGGGATCGACGGCGCCGGTCGAGGCCGCCAAGCTCTACAAGTGGGTGGACGAGCAGGGCAACGTCTCCTACCAGGACCGCCCGCCGCCGGAGGGTGCCGGCAGCGTGGAGGAGAAGGACGTGCGCGTCGGCGGCCGTTACCGCTTGGACGAGGACGACGAGGGCGGGCCGAAGGCCGCCGTGACGCTCTACCGGATCCCCAAGTGCTCGCCCTGCGACGCGGCGCGCGTCTATCTCCAGCAGCGCAACGTGCCGTTCACCGAGATCGACGTGTCCAACGACGTGAAGGTCCAGGAGGCGATGAAGGCCAAGGTCGGCGACCTGTCGGTGCCCACCATCGTGGTCGGCGGCAAGGTCATGAAGGGCTTCATGGAATCGCTGCTGGAAGGCGAGTTGGAGGCGGCCGGCTACCCCAAGGCGGAGTCCGCCGAAGAAGGCGCATCGCCCCAACAACAATAAGCCGATACCGCCGGGTGCCGCCGCGCGGCGTGCGGGCCGCCGCCACTCCATGAAAATCGCCACCTGGAACGTCAACTCCCTGAACGTCCGCCTGCCGCAGGTGCTCGACTGGCTCTCGGCCGAACGCCCCGATGTGCTGGGCCTGCAGGAAACCAAGCTCACCGACGACAAGTTCCCGCGCGCCGCGATCGAGGCGGCGGGCTATCGGGTCGTGTTCGCGGGCCAGAAAACCTATAACGGCGTCGCGCTGCTCAGCCGCGGGGCGCTCCGCGACATCGTCACCGACCTGCCCGGGATCGAGGACCCGCAGCGCCGGGTGCTGGGCGCCACGGTCGGCAAGCTGCGCGTGCTGAACCTCTACGTGCCGAACGGCGAGAGCGTGGACTCCCCCAAGTACGCCTACAAGCTCGACTGGCTCGCCGCGCTCGCGCGCTACGCGAAGGAACAGCTCGCCGCCCACCCCCGGCTGGCGCTGATCGGGGATTTCAACATCGCGCCCGAGGAGCGCGACGTCCACGACCCCAAGGCCTGGGCGGGCCAGGTGTTGTTCAGCGACCGCGAGCGCGCCGCGTTCGGGGCACTGGTGGACGCCGGGCTGTGCGACACCTTCCGGCTGTTTGAGCAGGCCGAGGGGTTGTATAGCTGGTGGGATTACCGCATGGGCGCGTTCCGGCGCAATCGCGGCCTGCGCATCGATCACATCCTGGCGAGCCCGGAGCTGTGCAAGGCCTGCCGCGCCTGCCGCATCGATACCGGCCCGCGCGCGGCCGAGCGTCCCTCCGATCATGCCCCGGTGGTGGCGGAGTTCGACCTCGATTGAGCGGCGTGCGCGGTAACGGTGAAGTCCTGGCGCGCGATCCGACCTATTGCGCGAAACCCCAGACGTCCTTGAGCAGCACGCCCAGGCCCTCGTAGTCCGACGGGTTGGCGGGCTCGAACTTGTCCTTGTTGAAGCGCGCCAGCAGGCCGGCGCTGGCCGCCGTGCCCTCGGGCGACAGCAGGGCGTTGACGATCTTGGCGCGCATCTCGGTCGGCACACGCTTGCTCACGGTGAGCGCCTGGTTCGGCACCGGCTTGCTCTTGGACAGCACCCGGGTCATGGTCTTGTCCTTGTCGAGCTGCCCATGGATGGCGACCGGCAGCACCGTCGCGACGCACTTGCCGGCGAGCAGGCTTTCGTAGGCCGGTTTGAACCCCTTGACCTCGATCACCAACGGCTGGCGCGACGGATTCGGGAACTGGGCGAGCGTCGTCAGCGTGGCGAGGTTCGGCGGCGCATGCGCGCAGAGGGTGTGGCCCGCCAGATTCTCCACCGATTGAAAGCGTGTTTCGCCGGCCCGCACGACCACCACGAAGGCCAGGTTGCCGGGCAGCTTCACGAGCGGCATGTGGCTGTGTACGGCCATGCGCCAGCCGATGAAGTGCGGCCCGTCGAAGACCAGGTCGTAGGCGTCTTTCTGCATGCCGCTTTGATAGGTCAGCCAGTTGTCGGAGTGCCGGTAGGTGACGCGCTGACCGGTCGCCTTGCTGAGCAGCTCGGCGATCGGTTGATAATCGTCGGCGCCCTGGCCGGCGGACTCGCGCGGCGGCGCGGTGAAAATCAGCTCCGCGGCTGTGGCGACCGATGTCAGGCACATCAGGCTGGCAACACCGATCACGCGTGCAGCCACGTTGCCCATGAACCCCCCGCTGTTTTTTGGTGACTGCGCAGGCGACGCCCAACGATAGACGTGGCCTGCGCAGCGTTGCAATCGTTGTGGTTGAGTATAGAAGCCGGGTGCAGGGCCTGCGTCGTATTTCGGTCCTGCGCGGTCGGACCATTTCCCGTCCGTCTTCGCGGGCCATCAGCCCTTCCTCAGTTGACATTTATTCGTAAATATAAATAATAACGATTCTCATTTACGTTATTATTTATTCAGGGGAGAGCTAACATGTTGGGCAATAAGCTTGTTTTTGCCATATTTTTGGCTGGCATGGCCACCGCCGGGTGGGCCGCCGAGCCGACCACGGAGCAGAAAATAGAGATTCTCAGCGCCGAGATCGAGCAGCTCAAACAGCAGGTGGGCGGCGCTTCCGGCGGGCCGAATCGCGTGTCCGTCGGCGGTTACGGCGAGCTGCACTTCAACAATCTGGAGAACCGCAAGGACGGCAGCGGCAGGGACATGATCGATTTTCACCGCTTCGTGCTGTTCTTCGGTTACGCCTTCAGCGATTCGATCCGGTTTTTTTCCGAGGTCGAAATCGAGCATGCGCTCGTGAAGGACAACAACAACGGCACCGGCCAGACCTCACCCGGCGAGGTCGAGCTGGAACAGGCCTATCTCGAATTCGACCTGAGTCCGATGTTCTCCGCCAAGGGGGGGCTGTTCCTCATTCCGGTCGGCATTCTCAACGAAACCCACGAGCCGCCGACCTTCTACGGCGTCGAGCGCAACAACGTCGAGAGCAGCATCGTCCCGACCACCTGGTGGGAATCCGGCGCGGCCGTGACCGCGAAACTCGGCGCGGGGTTCAGCGCCGATCTCGCCTATCATTCCGGCCTGAAAGTGGGAAACAATTTCCAGATCCGCGGCGGCCGCCAGAAGAGCGCCAGCGCCACGGCCAACGATCCGGCCTACACGGGTCGCATCAAATGGACCGGCGTGCCGGGCGTCGAGTGGGCGATGACGGTCATACATCAGAAGGACATCGGCCAGGGCCTGGTGCCGGATCTCGGCCGCGCCACCCTCTACGAGTCGCATGCGGTGGTGAACCGCGGCCGGTTCGGCCTGCGCGCCCTGTACGCGCAGTGGCAGCTGGCCGGCGACGGCCCCGCGGCGGCCGGCGCCGACAAGCAGTACGGCTGGTACGTCGAGCCGTCGCTCAAGCTCGGCAGTCAGTGGGGCGTGTTCGCGCGCTACAGCCGGCGGGACACCCAGGCGCACGATGCGACCGCCAGCGACATGGCGCAGATCGACGTCGGCGTGAACTACTGGCCGCATCCGCAGGTCGTGATCAAGGCCGATGTCCAGAACCAGAAGGCGCCGTTGCCGGGTGTCGACGAGATCGACGGCTTCAATCTCGGCATCGGCTACATGTTCTGAGCGCCGGCCGATGCGATTTGCCCTGCCGATCCTGCTGATCCCCGGCTGGTTGTTCGCGCCGGCCGCCGCGGCGGCGCCGGGCGTATACCAGCCGCCCGCGGCGTTCGTGCGCGAAGCCTTCGGCGGCAACGCGCCCGCGCCCAAGACGCTGTGGATAGACGACGCGCTGGCGCGCGAGATCGGCGCGATCCTCGGTCACCCGCCGGACGGCCGGCGCCTGCGCTACTGGCGGCGCGGCGCGCGCACGGCCTGGGTCCTGGACGAGATCGGCAAGGAGCGGCCGATCACCGTCGGCATCGTCGTCGACGCCGGCCGGATCGAGCGCGTGCAGGTGCTGGCGTTCCGCGAGAGCCGCGGCTGGGAGGTGCGCCACCCGTTCTTCACCGACCAGTTTCGCGCCGCGACCCTGACCGGCAAACACGAGCTCGACCGCGACATCGACGGCATCTCGGGCGCCACGCTCTCGGTGCGTGCGCTGACCCGGCTCGCGCGGCTGGCACTGTTCCTCGACGCGCGCGTGAACGCCTCGTGAGCCCGCGCCGTCGCGTGTTCCGCCTTCGTCCACCGACGCTCAAGGCGCTGGGCATCTGGCATCGGCGCATCGGTCTGACCGCGGCCTTGTTCATCGTGTTTCTGTCCGTCACCGGGGTGTTGCTGAACCACAGCGACACGCTCGGGCTGGATCGTCGCCATGCGCAGTCGGAAGGGCTGCTCGACTGGTACGGCATAGACGTCCCGGCGCCGCCGATCGCCTTCGCCGCCGACGTCGACTGGATCGGCCAGATCGGCGAGCATGTCTACTTCAACGGCGCCCCGGTCGCCGGCCGCCACGCCGCGCTCAAGGGGGCGGTCGCGGTCGGCGACTACCGCCTGGCGCTGGTCGGCGACCGCCTGCTGGTGCTGGACGGCTCCGGCGCGCGCATCGAGACGCTCGGCCCCGAGCATGGGCTGCCGGCGCCCGCCGAGGCCATCGGTCTGGCCGAAGGCCGTCCGGTGCTGCGCACGGATCGGGCACGCCTGCGCGGTGACGCCGACCTCGCCCGCTGGCGGCCGACGCGCGCCGATCCCGTCTGGTCGGCGGCCGCCACCCCGCCCGCGGCCTTGCGCGCGGCGATGATCCGGCATTACCGCGGCCAGGGCTTGAGCTGGGAGCGCGTGTTGCTGGACTTGCACTCCGGTCGCCTGTTCGGCCGCTGGGGACCGTGGCTCATGGACCTGGCGGCGCTCGCCTTTCTCGTGCTGGCGGCGACCGGCACCTGGATCTGGTCGCGGCGCCGGAACGACAGAAAATAACGCCGCCGGTCGGCGGCGCCCCGCCGCCCGCGTGCCGCCGGGCGCGGCCCGCGCGTTGCCCCTGCTAGCATGGTTACGCTGTGCCCGGTTGGCCGGCCGCCCGCATGCGGTTTGAACCCCGGCGCGGGGTGCGGCGACTCAATAACCAGCAAGACGCGCGTCGTCAGCGTGCTGACATGCGGCACCCACAACGAACCCGGAGGAGACCACCATGAACTTCGAAAGAACCCTGCTGGCTGTCGTGCTGGCGGCAAGCGCCTGCGGCACGGTCCTGGCCGACGAGGCCGCCGACCGCAGGCTTCCTGCGGTGCAGAGCCCGGCGATCAACCAGTTGCCGGCCGTCCAGTCGCCGGTCGACCCCAAGGTGTCGCCGGCCCCCGACCCGCGCGCGCCGCGCATGAAGCTGCCGATTGCCCAGCGCCCCGACATCACCAGCCAGGGCGGCATCACCATCGGCGGCAAGTCCGCGCCCTGGGGCGGCGCGCTCGCGCTCACCGCGTCGGACGCGTTTCTGCATTCCAACGGCAAGTGCGCCTTCAACGTCACTTATAGCGAGATCAACCTCGGTCCGGTGGCGACCAGCCCGGCCTACGCCAACCGCCTGCGGGCCGGCGCGACCGTCATCAGCCAGCAGACCGGCCGGCAGCTCAACGCCGGCGAGAGCAAGACCGTCAACACCCAGGCCTATCTCGCCCCCGGCGAGCATGTCGTCAGCCTGATGCTCGACGACGGCAACGTCGTGGTCGAGTCGAACGAGGGTAACAACCTGTTTCGCGTGAAAGTCGGCCTGAAAGGCCGCTGCGCCGGCGTCGCGCTGCCCGGCCAGACCTCCGGTCAGCCGGATCTGATCCCCGTGCTCACCGATCCCATGAGCGGCCAGGTCGAGGTCCGGAACATCGGCACGGCCGCCGCCGCGCCCAGCAAGCTGGCGATCCAATGCCAGAAGCTCGGCCACGTCGGCGGCGGGGGCGGCTGCCCGGAAGCGCCGGGCATGGCCGCCTATGAGGATGCCGCGCTGCCCGATCACGCCGTGATCAACATCCCGGCGCTGCCGCCCGGCGCGAGCCATGTGCACCATCTGGCGTTCTGGCCGGCGCTCGTGTTCACGACCGGCACCTACCAGTTCAAGGCGGTTGCCGACGCGACCCACGCGGTCGCCGAGAGCAACGAGGCGAACAACACTACCGTGGGCAGCAAGATCGTCCCCTGAGAGCGCGGCGCATCGCCGGTCGCTGCATGACGGCCGGCGGCGGCGCAGACGCCCCCCGGGCCCTAAGCTGCTGATCGGCCGGGCCCGCCGCGCGCGGCGCGGGGGCTGCTTGGCGCCGTCCGGCATCGAGGTTATAGTGCGCGCTCGATCCCGTCCCTGCGGGAGAGACCCCGAAGCCCGCGAGGCCATCGGGGCGCCGAAGGCGCAACCGCCCGGAATCGCTCAGGCAAAAGGACCGCAGGACTTTACTGTTGGGGCATTCGCGCCCCGGATCGACTCTGGAGAGCGGCGGTGCTGCACCGCCCACCGAAGGGGCTCAAGCTCTCAGGTTACCGGACAGAGGGGGCGGCGGACACGCGTCCGCCGCC
>DASWHF010000170.1:0-4223 GCA_036393295.1 Acidiferrobacterales bacterium | reverse complement strand
AGCCACGGCACGGAAGGCTGGAAGCCGATTCCCGGCCTCGAGAAGTCGCACACGCCGCTCGGGAACGCGCCCTGCAGCGCGGCCCATTGCTCGTCGGTGAACTCGACGTTGTAGTCGGCGCGATCGAGCGGCTTGAGCTGGCACTTCATGGTGTCGGCGGTGTCGACGTCGCCCGCCACGACGCGCGGCGTGCTGAACACCGGCACGCAGTCGGCGCTGTCCGTCACCTTGGTGCCGCTGCCATTGCTGCACTGGTCGGTGATGTCGGCGGGCCGGTTGCCGACGATCTTCTGCGGCAGCGGCGTTGCGCTCGCATCCTGCTCGATCGCCGCCAGCCAGCGGTCCATTGCGAGCAGGCCCTGCTCGACGTAATTCGGGTCGCCGATCAGCGCCACCGGGCCGCCCCACATGGCGTGGTTGTCGTGATGGCCGTGCTCGCGGTCGAGCCGCCAGCGCGTCCACCAGGCGTGCACCGAGTCGTGGGCGGCGCCGGGGTCGGCGCCGATGAAGTTGATGATCGCGACCTTGTCGAGATGGTTGGTCGAGTTGACGCCGCCGGTGCGGTAGCCGTTGGCGAGCGCGGGCGAGTCGGCGACCAGGCGCTCGGGCGCAAAGCCGAAATCGATGTCGAAACCGCCGATCTTCGTGTTCAGGTCCACGAACTGCGCCGGCGTGATGGTGCCGGTGCGCAGCACGTTGAGCCCGTACTGGATGCCGGTGTTGTCGGCGAAGATGCCGGCGAAGCCGCGGCCGGCCGCGGTTTCCATCGGCGACCACACCGCCGGCGCGCGCGGTCCGAGCAGGTTGATGATGTAGTCGGGCAGGCCGCAGCGCACGCCGCCCGGATTGGTATCGGCGTTGTACAACTCGTCGGCGGTGACCCCGAAACAGTCGGCGAAGGCGGGATTGGTGACGCGCTTGAAGAACAGCTCGTCCGAGGCGATCGCGTTGGCGTGGGCGATGTGGCCTTCCACGTCGGCCATCTGCTGCTCGGTCCAGACGATGCCGGCGCCCCACTTGGTCTGTCCGGTGGACTGGTCCGGCTCGAAATAGATCCGCATCAGGTGCAGGTCGGCGAACTGCGCGCCGGTCGTCAGCGTGTCCGGGTACGCGCACATCGTGATCAGGCCCTGGTAGATGCCCGGGTAGGCGTTGGCCACGTGCTGCTGCGTGATCGATCCGCCCGAGCAGCCGGTGCCGATGGTGTAGCGCAGCGGCCCGTACTGCTCGACCAGGCGCTCCTTGGCCATCATCAGCGACTCGGCCGCGGTGACGAGGTTGCAGTTGTGGCCGAGGTTGTCGAGCGCCGTGGTCATGACCGCGAAGCCGCGTCCCAGCGCGACGATGTAGCTCTGCTCGAAGGCCGGGTTCTCGTCGATCGTGCCGGAGTAGTCGTTGGTCGGCGCGCTCCCTGAGCCGTGGTCGTTGCCGCAGTTGCCGCCGTGCGTGACCAGCACCTTGTGGTTCCACTGGTCCTGCGGCGCCCACGGCGCCCACGGCTCGCCGGGCCGGAACAGCTGGAAGATCTTGTACTCGTCGCGGGCCTGGTAGCCGCGCTCGAGGCGCACGATGAACGGCAGCTCGACGCCCTCGTCGGTCGTCGTGGTCGCGACGTCGCCGGGCGGGTTGTCCGGGTCGTACGTCTGCAGTCCCGTCGCGCTCGGATCGGTGGACTTGTACAGGAACGTGTACTCGGCCGGCTGGTTGCAGAATTCGTCCACCGCCGTGTCCTCCTGGCACACCCAGGGCTGCACCTGCGGGCCCGAGAACACCGGTCCGCCGTTCGGGTGGTTCACCAGCGTCGCGCCGGACTGCGCCAGGCCGGGCACGTCCACGGTCAGCACGTTGGCGCCCAGCGCCAGGCCGGTCACGCGCGCGAGGTAGCGGCCGTCGCCGGTCAGTCCGTAGTCGCCGGAGGCGATGCCGCCGTTGGCCCTGAGCACGACGGCGTCCGGTGAAACCCCGGCCGGCAGCACGACCTCGACCAGCACGTCGTCGCCGCTGACCAGGTCCGGCCGGTTGGACAGGACCTTCAGCGCGCCGCCGTCGGCGGGGACCGGCGCGGGGTCGTCGTCCGAGCCGCACCCCGCGAGCAGCAGCAGGGCCAGTACCAGCGCCGATCGACCGTAATACGTTTTCATGACGCGGCTCCTTACGCCGATTCCGTCCCCGGGCGGAGTACAACTATGCGTGTTCGCGCCCCGGTGCGCGATAGTCCTTTTGGCCGAAAACCCTGCAAGCCGAGGGCTACGGCGTTACCCTAGGCGCCTTCAAGCCGGGGGTGCCATCGCCGAATCGGGCGGGGCTGAGAGCAAACCCTTGGAACCTGGCCGGGCGACCGGCGTAGGGAGCGCTTGCCGGGATGCCCGGCACCCGCTCCTCTTTCGTAGGAGCGGCCCATGGCCGCGATGAATATGAGCGCGACCCCGAAGGCCCCACATAACGCCCCCCAAACCGATTTCCTGAAGCAGACCGCCGCGCTGACCGAGGAGGCCACGCGGCCGTTCCCGGCCAGCCGCAAGGTCTTCGTCGCAGGCTCGCGGCCCGACCTGCGCGTACCGATGCGCGAGGTGGCGCAGAGCCTGACGCGCACGGCCAAAGACGCCGTCGCGAACCCGTCCGTCACGGTGTACGACACGTCCGGGCCCTATACGGACCCGGCCGCGCGCATCGACCTGCTCGCCGGCCTGCCGGCGCTCCGGGCGCAGTGGATCGAGGAGCGCGGCGACAGCGAGCAGCTCGCGGGCCCGACGTCGACATTTTCCCGTCATTCCCGCGAGGGCGGGAATCCAGTTTTTCGTTTCGCCCACTTGCCCAAACCCCGCCGCGCCCGCCCGGGCGCCAACCTCAGCCAGATGCACTACGCGAAGAAAGGCATCGTCACGCCCGAGATGGAGTACATCGCCATCCGCGAGAACTGCCGGCTCAACGAGCTGCGCGAGGCTTACGCGCAGGCCGGCTACCTCAAGCGCCACAAGGGCCAGGGCTTCGGCGCGCGCCTGCCGGAGCTGGTCACGCCGGATTTCGTGCGCCAGGAAGTCGCCGTCGGCCGCGCCATCATCCCCGCCAACGTGAACCACCCCGAGCTCGAGCCGATGATCATCGGCCGCAACTTCCGCGTGAAGATCAACGCCAACATCGGCAATTCCGCGGTGAGCAGCTCGATCGCCGAGGAAGTGGAGAAGATGGTGTGGGCCACGCGCTGGGGCGCCGACACGGTCATGGACCTGTCCACCGGCAAGCACATCCACGAGACGCGCGAGTGGATCCTGCGCAACTCGCCGGTGCCGATCGGCACCGTGCCGATCTACCAGGCGCTGGAGAAGGTCGACGGCAAGGCCGAGGAGCTGACCTGGGAAATCTTCCGCGACACGCTGATCGAGCAGGCGGAGCAGGGCGTGGATTACTTCACCATCCACGCCGGCGTGCGGCTGCCGTTCATCCCGCTCACCGCCGACCGCGTGACCGGCATCGTCTCGCGCGGCGGCTCGATCCTGGCCAAGTGGTGCCTGGCGCATCACCAGGAGAACTTCCTCTACACGCACTTCGAGGACATCTGCGAAATCATGCAGGCCTACGACGTGAGCTTCTCGCTCGGCGACGGCCTGCGGCCGGGCTGCATCGCCGACGCCAACGACGAGGCGCAGTTCGCGGAGTTGAAGACGCTCGGCGAGCTGACCCAGGTCGCCTGGAAGCACGACGTGCAGGTCATGATCGAAGGCCCCGGCCACGTGCCCATGCAGCTCATCAAGGAGAACATGGACAAGGAGCTGGCCGAGTGCTTCGAAGCGCCGTTCTACACGCTCGGGCCGCTGACCACCGACATCGCGCCCGGCTACGACCACATCACCAGCGCGATCGGTGCGGCGCAGATCGGCTGGTACGGCACGGCGATGCTCTGCTACGTGACACCGAAGGAGCACCTGGGCCTGCCGGACAAGGACGACGTGCGCGACGGCATCGTCGCCTACCGGATCGCCGCGCACGCGGCGGACCTGGCCAAGGGTCACCCGGGCGCGCAGCTGCGTGACAACGCGCTGAGCAAGGCCCGCTTCGAATTCCGCTGGGACGACCAGTTCAACCTGGCGCTCGACCCGCTGACCGCGCGTGACTACCACGACGAGACGCTGCCGGTGGATGCGGCCAAGATTGCCCACTTCTGCTCGATGTGCGGCCCGCACTTCTGCAGCATGCGCATCACCCAGGACGTGCGGGACTACGCC
>DASWHF010000169.1:0-1659 GCA_036393295.1 Acidiferrobacterales bacterium | reverse complement strand
CATCCTCATGAAGGTCGAGACGCACAATCACCCGACCGCGATCGCCCCGTTTCCGGGCGCGGCCACCGGTTCGGGCGGCGAGATCCGCGACGAGGGCGCCACCGGCCGCGGCGCCAAACCCAAGGCCGGCATCACCGGCTTTTCGGTTTCGAACCTGCGCCTTCCCGGCGCGGAGCAGCCGTGGGAGCAGGATTACGGCAAGCCCGGGCGCATCGTCTCGGCGCTCTCGATCATGCTCGAAGGACCGGTTGGCGGGGCGTCCTTTAATAATGAATTCGGCCGCCCGAACATCGGCGGCTATTTCCGCACCTTCGAAATGGCGGTCGACGGCGAAGTCCGCGGTTATCACAAACCGATCATGCTCGCGGGCGGGATCGGCAACATACGCGGGCGGCATATTCACAAGCACCCGGTTCCGCCGGGCGCCAAGCTCATCGTCATCGGCGGCCCGGCGATGCTCATCGGCCTCGGCGGCGGCGCGGCTTCGAGCATGGCCACGGGCACCAGCCACGAGGAGCTCGATTTCGCCTCGGTGCAGCGCGCTAACGCCGAGATGCAGCGCCGCTGCCAGGAAGTGATCGACCAATGCTGGGCGCTGGGCGAGGACAATCCCATCCTTTCGATCCACGACGTCGGCGCCGGCGGCCTGTCCAACGCGTTGCCCGAACTGGTGAACGGCGCGGGCTGCGGCGGTGCGTTCGATTTGCGGGCGGTGCCGAACGATCAGCCCGGCATGTCGCCCATGGAAATCTGGTGCAACGAGGCGCAGGAGCGCTACGTGCTCGCGGTGGAGGAAAAAGAATTCGAAACCTTCCGGGCGCTGTGCGAGCGCGAGCGCTGCCCCTACGCCGTGGTGGGCCGGGCCACGAAAGCACAGCGTCTGGTGCTGGATGACAGCCGGTTCGCCCAACAGGGCGGGCGCATGAGCCAGCCGATCGACATGGAGCTGTCGGTGCTGCTGGGCAAGCCGCCGAAAATGCTGCGCGATGTGAAACATCGCCAGCAGAAGCTCGAGCGCTTCAAGACCAAGGGCATCGATCTCAAGGAGGCCGCCTACCGGGTACTGCGTCTGCCGACGGTGGCCAACAAGTCATTCCTTATAACCATCGGCGATCGCACGGTTTCGGGCCTGGTGTGCCGCGATCAGATGGTCGGCCCGTGGCAGGTGCCGGTGGCCGACGTGGCCGTGACCGCGAGCGGCTACGACGGCTATACCGGCGAGGCCATGGCCTTGGGCGAGCGTACGCCGCTCGCGCTCATCGATCCCGCGGCCAGCGGGCGCATGGCGGTCGGCGAGGCGCTCACGAATCTCGCCGCCGCGCGCATCCAGAAACTCCCGGACGTGAAACTTTCCGCCAACTGGATGGCGGCCGCCGGCCACCCGGGCGAGGATGCGGCGCTCTACGACACGGTGCGCGCCGTGGCGCTCGAACTCTGCCCGGCGCTCGGCATTTCCATTCCGGTCGGCAAGGATTCGATGTCGATGAAGACCGTGTGGCGGCACGCCGACGGCGGGGAGCGCGAAGTGATCGCGCCGCTGTCGCTGATCGTATCCGCGTTCGCGCCGGTGATGGACGTGCGCAAGACGCTGACGCCGCAACTGCGCACCGACAAGGGCGAAACCGATCTGGTCCTGGTCGATTTCGGCAAGGGCGCCAA
>DASWHF010000168.1:0-3118 GCA_036393295.1 Acidiferrobacterales bacterium | reverse complement strand
CAGCGTTGCGTGGGGCTCCGCGAGGTTCGAGTCCAGCGTCAGCGCGCGACGCGCGGCCTCCGCGGCCTTGGGGAACGCGTCGCTCGGCGCGAGGTAGCTGCCGTAGCCGAGCTGCACGTAGGCGTCGGCCATGCCGGAATGCGCCAGCGCAAAAGCCGGATCGACGTCCAGGGCCTGGGCGAACAGCTCGATGGATCGGAGCAGGTTGGCCTTGCCCCGCCTGTTCCACCAATGGCGCCCACGCGTGTAGAGATCGAACGCCTCCGGATCGACTCTCGGTGCGCCGGTCAGGGCCGTCTGTCTCGTCGGCGGAATGCGCAGCTGACGCGTCACGGCGCGCGCCACTTCACGCTGCATACGGAGCAGGTCGCCTCGGCTTCCTTCCAGGGGAATGGCCCAGGCCGCGCGATCCTCACCAGCCAACACCAGCTGCGCTGTCATGTGAACCGTGTCGCCGATGCGCTGCACGGTTCCTGACACCACAGCGTCCGCGCGTAGCGCTCGGGCGACGGCCCGGGATGTGTTCGCCGAGTCCCGATAGGCCATCATCGTCCGGCGGTTGATCACCTGAAGCGCGCCCGTCTGAGCCAGATCGGTGATGAGCTGCTCGGTCAGACCATCGGCGACATACCTCTGGGCGGTATCGCCGCTCAGGTCTTCGAACGGGAGGACCGCCACGGTTGGTTGAGCCGGCACCCGCCACGGTGTTTTGCGCGCAAGCAGGTACCCGGCGACCGCCACAAACCCGAGGGCCGCGAGGTAGATGGCCGCCCGCGCGGTGGTACTCAGCCTCCCGGGGACGGTCTGGGCCTCGACGCTCCGCTGCCCCGCCTCCGTCTGGTCGCGCGCCGGCGCGACGGCAACGTCTCCGCCGACCACCGCGGCGCGCGTTCGAATCGACCGCATGAGTGCCTGCGTTTCGGGCGCCGGGACCGCGTCATACTCACGTCGCAAGCGGCGCGCAAACTCGTCGTAGGCGCCCATCGCGCCTGCCCGGTCGCCCAGCTCGTCGAGAAAGACGATCAGCCGTGCGAGCTGACCCTCATCCTCCGGCGCGAAGCCGGCGGCGCGGCGTGCGAGAGTCATGGCCTGAGCACGTTCACCAGCCACGCGAGACGCCTGCGCCAGGGCCCACGCAGCACTCGCCGCACGACGGCGGAGCTCGGCACGCTCGTCCTCGACCCATCGCTCGAACTCCGGCGCTGCATCCGACACGAAGAGGCCGTCGAGGAAATCGCCGCGGTACAGCTGGAGCGCCTCGGCATGGTGCCCAGCATCGGCGGCCTCGATGAAAGCCGCGGCGTCACACCAGGCCGCTGCGCGGTCGAGGCCGATCTCCTCCTCACCGCGTGTAACAATGACACCATCCCCCAGCGTTCGGCGTAGAAACGTCAGCGCCTGGCGCAGGGACCCGCGCGCGTGCTCGTCGTCGAGCTCGGGCCAAAACAACCCTACTACGCTGTCGCGGCGACGGAACGCCGTACCGCTTGGGAGCGCGAGGTACACCAGGAGTGCCAGGCGCTTGGGCTGGGCCAGAAGGGGTCGCAGCTCTTGTCCCTCTCCGTCCCGGAGGTCCAAGCCCCCCAACGTTTTGAGCCGAATCATCGCCGGCAGGTCACACCTGCATCACTGGTAGGTCACCGATGCGGCCTAAAGTGCAGCCGTACCGCGTCCGCCGCAATCTGCGCACAGTCGCCGCTCAGGCGGGCGAAAAGAACCTGTGCGTGCTCGGCGGCCGGGGTCGGAGCACCGGATCACCACCATTCACAGGGAGGACCCATGCATCGCGCGATCAACCGCATCCTCGTCCCCGCCGCCGCGCTCCTGCTCACAGCGTGCACCGCACCGGAGCCCACGGCACCGGCGTTCGACGTCACGCACGCGTGGGGGCCGGAGTCGCCGAACTTCAACCTCGAGGTCGTGTTGCGCGGCGACGGGTTCGGCCTGGTGAAGTTCCGCCAGCCCAACGACGCCGTCCTCGTCGTGCACCTCGACACCTGGGTGCGCGATCTCGAGCCCAACACCAGCTATCTGCTCCAGCGAGCCGTGGACACGAACGTGGACGACAACTGCACCGGTAGTGCGTGGCTCACCTTGGGAAAGGGCTTGCTGCCGCAGGCGATCACCACCGACAATCAAGGAACCGGGCGCGAGGCGCTGTTCCGTAGCGTCGCGGCGTTTCCCATTGGGTCGGAGTTCGACATCCACTTTCGCGTGGTGAATGCCGCCACGGGGGCAGTCGCGTTGACCAGCGACTGCTACCAATTCACCATCAGCCAGTAGCCGCCGGCACCGAGCGACCGAGAGGCAACGGCAGCGCGGCGGCGAGACGTGCCGCCGCGCTGGCCGGCACGGCTGCTCGGCCGAGGAGGCCTGTGCGCCGTGCTCACCGAATCGGCCGCGCGGGGTCGCCCGGCAGGAGAAGCTGCCGGTGTGCCCAGACCGGCGCGATGCCGTTGGACATCACTCGCTCGTGAAACGTTTTCAAGGTGAAGGTGGATCCCATCGCCGCCTGATAGTCCCGCCGCAGCGCCAGCATGGCCATTTTCCCCAGGAAATACCCCCCGTACGTCGGATCGTAGGTCCCACGCTCGGCCTCACGCTGGGCAGCCGGAGCCGCGAGATAGGCCTGCCGCTCAAAACAGGCTCGCGCATCTGCCAGCGCCCATTCCCTGGTGTGCAGCCGGATGCCTGAGAGCAGCCGGCAGATCCGGGTGAGCGCGTCGGAGAGCTGGGCCAGCCGGTAGCGTGGATCGCCGTTGGCAAACCCCTCGTCCACCACGAGCTGTTCGGTGTAGTGCGCCCAGCCGTCCTGGCCGGACGAGGGTTGCGGGAAAGGGTTGAGCCCGATCCAGATGCGCCGCACCTTGCCCGGCGTCGTGCGCATGTAGGTGGAATGGAGCCAGTGGCCCGGCATGGCCTCGTGCGCCGCCGTGATGGCGAGCGAGGCGTAGTTGAACCGCTCGAGCCAGGCACCTTGCTCCTCGCGTGACTGGTCGGCGCGCGCATCCGTGACGTAGAAGAAGCTCTTCACCGGCGTCGCTTCGAGCGGCGGTGAGGCGTGCATGGAGGCGAAGCCTAAGTCAAACGGCTGCGCCGGCGCCACGATGACGTGCTC
>DASWHF010000167.1:0-2549 GCA_036393295.1 Acidiferrobacterales bacterium | reverse complement strand
GCAGATCACCGGCACGATTTCCTGGCGGCAGGTGCGCTGGCGCAGACCGGCGCGGATCTCGTCCTCGGTCAGGTCGTGGCTGTCGAGATACTTGTGCAGCAGCTCGTCGTTGGCCTCGGCCGCGGCCTCGACCATCTTCTCGCGCCACTCGGCGGCGGTCTTCTGCAGCTCGGCCGGAATGTCGCCGTACTCGAACTTCATGCCCTTGGAGGCTTCGTCCCAGTGGATGGCCTTCATCTTCACGAGGTCGATGATGCCGCTGAAGTTGCCCTCGGCGCCGATCGGAATCGTGATCGGCACCGGGTTGGCGCCCAGGCGCGACTTCATCTGGCCGACGACCTTGAAGAAGTCGGCGCCGTCGCGGTCCATCTTGTTGACGAAGCCCAGGCGCGGAACCTTGTACTTGTTGGCCTGGCGCCAGACCGTCTCGGACTGCGGCTGCACGCCGCCGACCGCGCAGTACACCATGCAGGCGCCGTCGATGACGCGCATCGAGCGCTCGACTTCGATGGTGAAGTCGACGTGCCCGGGGGTGTCGATGATGTTGATGCGGTGCTCGGGGAACTGCAGCCCCATGCCCTTCCAGAAGGCGGTGGTCGCGGCCGACGTGATGGTGATGCCGCGCTCCTGCTCCTGCTCCATCCAGTCCATGGTCGCGGCGCCGTCGTGCACCTCGCCCATCTTGTGGTTCACGCCCGTATAGAACAGCACGCGCTCGGTCGTCGTGGTCTTGCCCGCGTCAATGTGCGCGGAGATACCGATGTTGCGATAACGCTCGATGGGGGTGGTGCGGGCCATGACTGCTCTCGAAATCTCTCGTAGCTCGGGGTGGATTACCAGCGAAAATGGGCGAAAGCCTTGTTGGCCTCGGCCATCTTGTGGGTGTCCTCCCGCTTCTTCACCGCGGCGCCGCGGTGATCCGCAGCGTCCAGCAGCTCGGCCGCCAGGCGC
This sequence comes from Acidiferrobacterales bacterium, assembly GCA_036393295.1. Taxonomy (GTDB): domain Bacteria; phylum Pseudomonadota; class Gammaproteobacteria; order Acidiferrobacterales; family UBA6901; genus DASWHF01. Next base: position 1,598 of record DASWHF010000167.1, on the reverse strand, counting down.
GCGGCCATGCCCTGCTCGCCACGGGCGCGCGAGGCTTCGATGAGCCAGCGCATCGCCAGCGCGTTGCGGCGCACGGCGCGCACTTCGACCGGCACCTGGTAGGTCGCGCCGCCGACGCGGCGGGACTTGACCTCGACCGAGGGGCGCACGTTCTCGAGCGCCTGCTCGAGCACGGTCAGCGGCGCGTCGGTTTTCTTCTTGTCGGAAATGGTCGCGAGCGCGCCGTACACGATCTCTTCGGCGCGCGACTTCTTGCCGCGCTCCATGATCTTGTTGATGAACTTGGCGAGCAGCTCGGACTTGAACTTGGGATCCGGCAGGATGGTCCGGATTTCGGGCTTGCGGCGGCGCGACATGGCTTAGTTCCCCTTCGGGCGCTTGGCGCCGTATTTGGAACGTCCCTGGCGGCGCTTTTCGAGGCCGGCGCAATCCAGCACGCCTCGCAGCGTGTGGTAGCGGACTCCGGGAAGATCCTTGACGCGGCCGCCGCGAATCATCACGACCGAATGTTCCTGCAGGTTGTGGCCTTCGCCGCCGATGTAGGAAATGACTTCGAAGCCGTTGGTCAGGCGCACTTTGCACACCTTGCGAAGGGCCGAGTTCGGCTTCTTCGGCGTGGTGGTGTACACGCGCGTGCAAACGCCGCGCTTGAGGGGGTTGCCACCCAGCGCCGGCACCTTTGACTTCGTCGCCACGGCCGCGCGGCCAGTGCGCACTAACTGATTGATCGTAGGCACGTTAAGGACGTCCCGGATTTAGAAAGAAATGACGGGCCGGCAAGCCGACCCGTCATGAAAGGGCGCGCATCATAGGTTCGAGGTCATGCCCTGTCAACAGGGCTTTTGGAAGCGAACTGCGAGCCGCGCGGCCCCTAGCTGTCGGCCCCGCCCCAGAGGCGCCGGTAATCCCGGGATTCGAGTTCTGGCAGGGGCAGGCTGTGCCACTCCCCGGTTCCAAGAACTGCTTCTATTTCATGGGCTTGTGTCCACGCCCGGTCCCGCTCTGACGGCGAAGCGGCCTGCCAGTAGTACTCGAGGGCGGACTGGCCGGCGCTGCAGCGGTGCTCTTCCTGGGTGCAGACGAACCCGCGATACCAGCGGGCGTCCTCCGAGCAGTCCTGCCCGGCCCGGCAGGCCACGATCAGCCAGGCCAGGGCGGGCACGTTGATCTCGCCCGCCTGGGCGTCACCGCTGTGCGCAAACAGCAGCCAGGCCACCTCGGCGCCGGCGCCCGGCAGCGCTTCGCGCAGCAACGCCATGCGATCGTCCGTTCCATAGGGCCCCGGCCGCAGGGCCTGCTCGGCGAGCGCCGGCGGGTAGCCGGCCAGCGCGGCGCGCTCGAACCAGACCGAGGCGTACTCGATCTCGGCGCCCGGGCGGTCGTCGCCGAGCGCATCGCCCAGCGCGCTCCAGTCGGTCATGGAGAAGCCGCGGCAGCGCGCGTACTCGGACTGCCAGGTGATGCGCTCCTCGGTGGTGAGGTCCGCGATGCTGGCCATGCGCTCGAGATTCTCGCTGGCGAGGTCCAGGTCGCTGCGCAGGTAGCTGCGGCACTGGTCGAGCGCGAGGTAGATGAAGTACTGGCTGGCGCCGTCGCCG
>DASWHF010000166.1:0-17735 GCA_036393295.1 Acidiferrobacterales bacterium | reverse complement strand
CCTGGCTGCTGACGGCCTCGCGGAAGGTCTCCTCGATCAGCTCGCCAGCCACCTCGTCCATCAGCCGGCCGCCGTACTGAGCCTCGACCATCTTGAGCGGCGCCTTGCCCGGACGAAAACCGGGAAAACGCGCCGTCCGGGATACCCGCTGAAGCCGGGCCGAATACTCTTTCTCCACGCGCTCGGCAGGCAGCGCCACGGTCATGCGCCGCCGGATATTGCCGGCCGCCTCCACTGAAACCTGCATCGATTGCCTCGTCGTCACAGTCGCTTACGGCGCCTCGCGCGCCGTTCTTGAGGCCAGATCATACCGGTTCACCCACGGCAGGCCAACTGCGCGCGGCGCCGGGCCGGTGGACGGCGGTGTTGAGGTTGGTGCGAATGGGGAGACTCGAACTCCCACGGGTTGCCCCACTGGAACCTAAATCCAGCGCGTCTACCAGTTCCGCCACATTCGCGCACTTGCGCGTCTCACGCACCCCGCCACGGCGGGGGTCCGCGACCGCGGCACGACCAGGGGAAAAGGGGAGGCTCGACGGTCGGTCATCGAGCCCGGCAGGATGGTGGGCCGTGTAGGACTCGAACCTACGACCTAGAGATTAAGAGTCTCCAGCTCTACCAACTGAGCTAACGGCCCGAATTCTTGACTGCACTCCGCCCGGCCTGCTCCGCGGCGGTCTCGATCCGGTTCGCGGTCCCGGCGGTCCTGACCGCCGCCGTGGCACCCGACCCGTAATGTGGGGTGAGCGATGGGACTCGAACCCACGACAACCGGAATCACAATCCGGGACTCTAACCAACTGAGCTACGCTCACCATAAAACAACCGCTGCGGCGCGTGGCGGCGGCACCGCGTCCCCGCCGGCCGCTCCCGCCTGGCGCGCCCGACAGGAATCGAACCTGTAACCCCCAGCTTAGAAGGCTGGTGCTCTATCCGATTGAGCTACGGGCGCAAATCGGACAAGACTATCGTTCTCGGCCCATCCGCCCATTCTTGTGCGGGCCGCAGGCAAACCAGGCAGGTACTTGGTCGGGGTAGAGGGATTCGAACCCCCGACACCCTGCTCCCAAAGCAGGTGCGCTACCAGGCTGCGCTATACCCCGGAATTCCCTCCGGACGATCGTTCGACTCCCGCGTAATCCCCCGCGTAATCCATGGTGCGGTACCGACTCCACCCTGGTGCGATCCCGGCTTCCCACCCGCGCGCCGGCCGCGCCGGCGAGGCGCCGCGCAAGGCCGCAGACTATACGCGCAGCCCAAAAGCCGGTCAATGGCCGCCGGCCGCGCTTGGCGGGCGGCGGCGGTGCATGCGATGATGCGCGCTTTCCGCCCACGCCTGCCACCCGCCATGACTGCACGCCTCATCGACGGCAAGGCCATCGCCGCCGCCCAACGCGCCGAAACCGCGAAGCGGGTCGCGGCGCGTGTCGCGCGCGGCGCGCGCGCGCCGGGCCTGGCGGTGGTCATGGTCGGCGACAACGCGGCATCGGCGGTCTACGTGCACAGCAAGCGCAAGGCCTGCGCCGAAACCGGTATCCGGTCCTACGCCCATGACCTTCCGGCCGGCACCGCCCAGGCCGAACTGATCGCGCTCATCGAGCGGCTCAACGCCGATCCGGCGATCGACGGCATCCTGGTGCAGTTGCCGCTGCCGCCGCAGATCGACCCGCAGACCGTCATCGAGACCATCGACCCCGACAAGGATGTCGACGGTTTTCATCCCTACAACGTCGGGCGGCTGGCGCTGCGCATGCCGGTGCTGCGGCCATGCACGCCGCGCGGGGTCATGACCCTGCTGGAAAGCACCGGCGAACCGATACGCGGCCAGGACGCAGTGGTGGTGGGCGCTTCCAACATTGTCGGCCGGCCGATGTCGCTGGAGCTGCTGCTGGCCGGCTGCACGGTGACCATCTGCCATCGCTTCACGCGCAACCTCGGCGCCCAGGTGGCGCGCGCCGATATCCTGGTGGTGGCAGTCGGCCGGCCCGGCATCGTCAAGGGTGAATGGATCAAGCCGGGCGCGGTGGTCATCGACGTGGGCATCAGTCGCCAGCCCGACGGCAGTCTCACAGGCGATGTCGAGTTCGCGCCGGCACGCAAGCGCGCCGGCTGGATCACCCCGGTGCCGGGCGGCGTCGGTCCCATGACGGTGGCCACGCTCTTGCAGAACACTCTGGACGCGGCGGAACGGCGCGGCACCTGACCACCGGCGTGCGGGACGTGCTGCGGGAGCGGTGCGGACTACCGGGCGGAAACACTCACTGGAGAACGGAAAAAGCGACACTGCCACGCTGTCCGGCGCGACGCCAGACTGGCGGACCAAACCAAGACAGCGCGTGGCGCGAGATGCGCCACGCGCCACCCGGATTTACTGCTGCGACTGCCCGGCCGGCTGCTCGGCCGGCGCGGCGGCCGGGGCCTCTTCCATCGGAGCGGCCGGCGCGGCGGCTGGGGCCTCTTCCATCGCCGGCGCGGCGGCCGGGGCCTCGGGGGCCTTCTGCTGGCAGGCGGCCAGCGCGAAAGCGGCGGCGAACAAAATCATCAGTTTCTTCATCTCTCAATCTCCCGTTCGGATGCACACTGGATAAAACATCGGCACTGGCTTCAACGCCGAGCGCATTATACCGAGAACCCGACAAGCCGGTAGACGACGCAAGGCATTCTGAAAAAATATTTTCGCGTGACGCGGTCATTGTCGGGATTACCGACGGCGCAGTCACCCGCACCAGCCGCCAGCGGTGAATATTGCACGACAAACGGTGCGTCGGCGCAACAGCAGCCTGGCGTCGCGGGCGCGATCGACTCACGCCTGTCCCGCCGGACCCCCCCGGCGCGGCATAATAGTATGGTACAATTCCATTCGCGCCTTGGATCGGAACCTGCCGCCGAAACGGCGCACACGACGCATGACCGATTCACGCGGCGACCGGCGCGATGTGCGCTCCGGCGCCGGCCGCCCAGGACAAAGACCCCCGTTCCCGCCATGCCGAAATCGAACCCCTCCGCCGCCGGTCACGACCTGATTCTCGACACCCGTGCCATGTACGCCGACGGTGTCGGCGAGCAGGGCATCGATCGCGCGCGGCTGGCCGCGTTCGCGCCCGAGCTGCGTCGCGCGCAGGAAGCGCTCATCGCCGGGACCCGCGACGCGCTCGACGGCGAGTTCGCCTGTCTCACGCTCGGTGAGTCCATGTCCGGCGAGCTCGCCGGAATCGAAGCCGCGGCCGCGGCGCTGTCCGGCTTCAAGAACATCCTCCTGATCGGCATCGGCGGCTCGAGCCTCGGCGCCAAGGCGATCCGCCACGCGCTCAAGCCGGAACACGAGACCCCGGACGGCCCGCACCTCACCTTCGTCGAGAACGTCGATGCCTACCACCTCGAACACCTGTTCAAGGTGCTCGACCCCGGGACCACGGCCGTGGTGTGCGTCAGCAAATCCGGCGGCACGATCGAGACCGTCGTGCAATATCTGATCCTGCGCGATTGGCTGACGCGCGCGCTCGGCGAGCGCGCGGCGCGCGGCCACCAGTGGATCGTCACCGACCCCCGGCAGGGCTGGCTGCGCCGGCTCGCCGGGCGCGACGGGATCGCCAGCCTGCCGGTGCCGCCGACGGTCGGCGGCCGCTACTCGGTGCTGACCGCGGTCGGGCTGCTGCCGCTGGCCGCGCTCGGCGTGGACGTCGCGACGCTGCTGCGCGGCGCGGCGGACATGGCGGCGCGCTGTCGCGGCGCGGACGTCGCCGCCAATCCGGCGCTGGAGCTGGCCGCCCTGCACTACCTGCTGCACACCGGGCGCGACAAGCGCATCGCGGTGATGATGCCCTATGTGAACCGGCTGCGGCTGTTCGGCGACTGGTACTGCCAGCTGTGGGCCGAGTCGCTCGGCAAGTGGGACCGCAACCAGCCAGGCCGCCGCCCCGCCGGCAGCCTGCCGGTGCGGGCCATGGGGGCGATCGACCAGCACAGCCAGCTGCAGATGTACCTGGAATCGGCGCACGACAAGATGTTCACCTTTATCAACCTCCGTCACTGGGGCGCGGAGATCGGCATCCCGCTGACGGCCGACGATCGCACGGCCTTCCCATTCCTCGAAGGCAAGACGCTCAACGACGTGATCCACGCCGAGTTCCGCGCCACCCGCCAGGTGATCACCGATGTCGGTCACCCCAATATGACCATCGAGCTGCCGGTGCTCGACGCGTATACGCTCGGCCAGCTCATCGAGCTCTACCAGCACGCCACCGTCTACGCGGGCCTTTTGTACGGCATCAACCCGCTCGATCAGCCGTCGGTCGAAACCGGCAAACGCCTTACGATCCGCTATCTCTCCGAGACGCCCGCCGGCACCGCCGCGCCGCGCGCCGGTTCCTGACACACTCCCAGGCGCGGCATGCGGCGCGTGCTCGAGTGGTTGCGCTTCTGGCGGCGACCGCCGCCTGAGATCACCGCGGCCGACTGGCGGTCGGCGCTGCGCCAGATCCCCTATTGCCTGACGCTGCCGCCCGCCGACCGCGAGCGGCTGCGCACCCTGGTCGCCGGATTCCTGGCGACGAAAACCTTCGAGGGCGCGGCCGGCCAGCCGATCACCGACCGGTTGCGTTGCCTGATCGCGCTGCAGGCCTGCCTGCCGATCCTCAATCTCGGCCTCGACTGGTACGACGACTTCGCCGGCATTGTGGTGTATCCGGGCGATTTCCGCGTGCGCCACCGCTATCTCGACGAACATGGCGTGGAGCACGAGGAGACCGAGGACCGGGCCGGCGAGTCCTGGGAGCGCGGGCCGGTGATCCTGTCCTGGCAGGCGGTGGCGGCCGGCCGGGACGCGGGCCAGAACGTCGTGCTGCACGAGTTCGCCCACAAGCTCGATATGCAAAGCGGCGTCGCCGACGGCTGTCCGCCGCTGCACCGCGGCATGGATGCACGCGCCTGGCAGGCGGACTTCCACGCCGCCTACGACGACCTGTGCGCGCGCGTCGACCGCGGCGAGGACACGCTCATCGATCCCTACGCCGGCGAGAGTCCAGCCGAGTTCTTCGCGGTGATGAGCGAGGTCTTCTTTCTCGAACCGCGCACGCTGCGCGCCGAGTACCCGCGCGTCTACGTCCAGTTGCGCGCCTTCTACCGCCAGGACCCGGCGGCGGTGCTGGGCGGCGGTTGACGCTTCCCGTCACCGGCCCGGAATCAGGGCGACACGGTCCTGCAGGGTCAGTCGGGGAAATACTTCGCACGCAGGTAAGGAAGCAGCCAGGGCCGCAGGCGCGCCCGGTCGGTCGCGGACAGGTCGCGGAACGAGCGCACCGCGCCGCGGCAATTCGACGCGCCGCAGGCGCAAGGAAAGCCGGCAAAGCCCGCCTCGTCGATGGCGGTGCTGTAATCCCAGGTCAGTTCCTCACCCGGCGCGATGTCGCACATTGCGGTGAGCACGAGGCCGTCCTGCAGCGCGCAGTTGGGCGCGCAGGAGTGATTCACGTAGTCGTCCGCCTGACCCGACGGACCGAGATACTGGCGCTCGCCGACCTGCAGATGGTAGTCGTTGAAATCAACGTCCGGCGGCTCGAGCAGCGGACCGGTGAAGCGCATGATCGCCTCGCCGGCGCCGATCGGCGCGGCGGCGAACACGCCGCGGCCGTGCTGTGGGCTGGTTTCGACGCGGTATTTCATGGCGTGCTTCTATACAGCAAACCCGCTCCTGTGTAAAACTACCGCGTGTGCCACGCGTCTCCTCTGATTCGAGCATGAGCCACCGCCGCTTCGCCGCGCTGCTATCCATCGGCCTGCTGACCGCGCACGCCGCGACGGCAGCCCCGGCCGACGGCGCCGGCCTGTACCGCGAGCACTGCGCCGCCTGCCACGGCCGTGACGGCCAGGGCGGCGTCGGCGTGCCGCTTGCCCTGCCGGCCTTCCTCGACAGCGTCGACGACAAATTCCTGCGCGAGACCATCCGCCGCGGCCGGCCGGGCCGCGTGATGCCGGCCTTCGGCCGGCTCGGCGCCGGCGAGATCGACGCGATCGTGCGCCATATGCGCGGCTGGTCGTCCCGGCCGGCACCGCCGCGTGACGAGGCACGGATCGCCGGCGATCGCGCGCGCGGGGCCCGGCTGTACGCGGCACACTGCGCGGCCTGCCACGGCGAGCACGGCGAGGGCGGGCACGGTACCGGCGTCACGCTGTCGCGGCCGCGCCGTCAGCCGATCCTCGCGCCGGGCCTCAACAATCCCGGTTTCCTCGCCGCCGCCACGGACACAATGATCAAGACCACGCTGACGCGCGGCCGCAGCGGCACCCCGATGCGTTCGTTCCTGGAGCAGGGCTTGCGCGAGCGCGACATCGACGACGTCGTGGCCTTCGTCCGTGGTTTCGCCGACGCGCCGCCTCCCGAGGCGACGCGCGTGCTGGAGACCGAGACGCCGGTGATCGTGCGCGAATCGGCCTACGACCTGGACGAGACCGTCGAGAAGCTCAAAACCGCGGTCAAGGCGGCCAACATGCGGCTGATCCGCGTGCAATACCTGGACGAGGGATTGGTGCCGGAAGGCAAGGAGGACAAGCGCCAGGTGATCGTCTATTCCTGCGACTTCCCGTTCCTGAACGAGGCGCTCAAGATCGATCCGCGCGTCGGCCTGTTCCTGCCCTGCCGCGTGACCGTCGTCGATGACGGCAAGCGGGTGCGCGTCATGTCGATCAACCCGAAGCGCCTGAGCGCGATCTTCAACAATGCCGAGCTCAACGAGCTGTGCGAGCGCATGCACCAAGTCTACGTGAACATCCTCGAGGAGAGCGTGTTTTGATCGGCACGCGGCTGCGGCACCTGATCCTGGCGGCGCTCGCGCTCGGCGCGTTCGCCGCACCGGCCGGCGCCGAGGAGCTGATGATGGCGCGCGTCGACCGCGCCTTTCCGGAGGCCATCACCCAGCTGCAAGCGGTGATCCGGGCGCACGGTTACACCGTATCGCGCGTCCAGCGGGTCGATGTCGGCCTGACCGCCAGCGGCTACGCCACGGCCGAGTACCGCGTGGTGTTCTACGGCAAACCCGACGAGATCCATGCGCTCAGCCGGTCGCACCCGGAGCTGATCCCCTACCTGCCGCTGATGATCGTGGTGATGGCCGAGAACGAGGAGACCGTGCTGGTCAGCCTCAATCCGACCAAGCTCAGCCAGTATTTCCCGGACGCCCCGCTCGGCCGCCAGTTCGCGCGCTGGGAGCAGGACCTGCGCAGCGTGTTTCGCGCTGTCGCCGAGCACTGACGGCGGGCGCGGCGCCGGTCAGGCCACCTCGCTCTCGTCGCCCGGCCGGTAGAGCCGCGCGTGGTGGCCGCCGCGCTTTTTCGAGGCGTAGCTCGCGGTGTCCGCCTGGATCAGCACCTGCTCGGGGTCGGCGCTGTCCTTGTCCATCAATGCGACCCCGATGCTGGCGCCGATGGTGTAGCCGCGGCCGTCGAAATTGAAGGCATAGCCGCTGAGCATCTCCTGGAATGATCCGGCAATATCCATGACGCGGTCGCGCTCGACGTTCTGGAGAATAATGCCGAATTCGTCGCCGCCCAGGCGCGCCAGTACGTCGACGACGCGGGTGCGGTTGGCCAGCAGCCTGCCGACCTCGGCGAGCAGCTGATCGCCGCCGGCATGTCCGGCCTGGTCGTTGACGCTCTTGAAGTGATCGAGGTCGATGTACAGCACGCCGCTCACCTCCTCGCTGCGCTTCAAGCGATAGAACTCGCGCTCCAGCGCCTCCTTGAAATAGCGGCGGTTGGGCAGGTGCGTGAGGCTGTCGTGATAGGCCTGCCAGTGCAGCTTCTCGATATGCTCGCGCAGCACGGTGATGTCGCGGAACGCCACCACCGAGCCGTGATGGCGGCCGGCGCTGCGCAGCGGCACGACGTTGCACTCCACCCAGATCGGCCGCTGCTGGCGCGTCCAGAACACGCTCTCCCAGTTCGGCAGCTCGTCGCCGAGCTCGTAGGCCTGGTGCAGGTAGCAGGTCTCGGCCGGGTTGGGCCGGCCGTCCTGCAGCGCATAGTGGAAGGCCTCGTGCGGCGTGCGGCCGATCAGCTCGGACTCCGAGTCGTAGCCGAGCAGGCGCAGGCCGGCGGGATTCATGAAGGTGATGCGATTGTGCTCGTCAACGCCGTACACGCCCTCGTTGAGCGAGCCGAGAATTCCGGCCAGGTAGCGGCGCTCGCGCTCGATGGTCTTGCGCACGCCGATCGCGCGCACCATGGCGGCGATGCGCGTGAGCAACAACTCGACCGGCTCGTCCTTGAACAGGCAGTCGGAGGCGCCGGCCTCGAGCGAGGCGCGGATCACGTCGTCGGAATAGCTGGCGGTGAGGATGGCCGGCGTGATGTGGACCATGTCCGGGTCCTGGCGGATGGCGCGGCACAGCGCATCGCCGTTTTTCCCCGGCATGAAATAATCGATGATCGCGATGTCGAACAGCGCCGCACCGAGCCTCGCCAGGGCGTCATCGACGCCGTCGGCTGTCTCGGTGGCATATCCCGCCTTGGTGAAAATCCGGCTGTAGTAATCGCGCGAGGTCCGCGAGTCGTCCACGAACAGCATGCGGATCTCGCCGGGCTCGACGCTGGCGCTGGCAGTCATGCTTTAACCGTCTGATTATTATTTGGTTTCTATGCGGAACTCCCATTGAGCTAAGCATAGTGCACGGGCTGGCCCCCCGCCACCCGTCCGGCCGCCCCCCGACGCACCCGCCCTGCCGCCGGACCGCCGGTGCGGCCTCAGGTCCCGGAACGCAGCTTGACGGCGTTGTCCGGCGTGCGGCGGGACTCGACCATGCGCTGGGCGGTCTCCGCCACCAGGGTCATGAGCTCCGAGGCGGTATACAGCACGATCAGGGTGACCAGGCCGATGAACACCCCGCCCACCATGAATTCGATACCGCCCATGAAGCTGGTATCCCCGAAGCTCGGGAAGAAGAACGGCATCGGATTGAGGATGGTCGCGACACTCTTGCCGGTGAACCACACGTAGAAACCGCCGCCCACGGCCACCAGGCTGACGAAGGCCGCGAACGCCTCACCGGTCACGCGCAGCAGCACCGCCGCCAGCGGGAACATCAGGTAGTGTTCGGTCCGGAGCACCTCGATATCGCGCGCCCGGATGAGGAAGACATGCACCACCGAATAGACCGCGACGATGAAGAAGATCTGAAACAGAATGCCGCCCGGGATGGCCTGGGCCGGGAGATCGAAGATCACCTTGCCGGCCTTGAAAAAGGCCACCAGGCTGAGCAGCACGATGAGCGCGGCCAGCACGCGCAGCGTCACGGCCACCAGCTTGTTCAGGAATCCGGGCCGCGCCAGCCACTCCAGCACGCGACTCATGAAAAAATACTTTTCCATCTTCTCCCCCGTGGACCCCGCGGCATCGGGCGGGCGGGGCCTATCGTGCCTTAGTGCCATAAGTCGCGGGAAACGAAAAGAAAAACCCGTCCAACGCACCTACGGCCCGACGAACGGAAGCGCGCCGGCGCAGGCGGCGAGGGCCGGCGCTCCGGCTTCATCCGACGGCGGATTCATGGGAAAATGCCGGGATGCGGCAATACCTGGACCTGATGCGTCATATCCTCGAGCACGGCGTCCGCAAGGACGACCGTACGGGCACCGGAACCCTGAGCGTCTTCGGCCACCAGATGCGCTTCGACTTAGGCGCGGGCTTCCCGCTGGTCACCACCAAGAAAGTTCACCTCAAGTCCATCATCCACGAGCTGCTGTGGTTCCTGCGCGGCGACACCAACATACGCTACCTGCGCGACAACGGCGTCACGATCTGGGACGAATGGGCCGACGAGCACGGCGAGCTCGGTCCGGTCTACGGATACCAATGGCGTTCCTGGCCGACCGCCGACGGCGGGCACATCGACCAGATCGCGCGGCTGGTCGACGATATCCGCCGCAACCCGGATTCGCGGCGCCTGATCGTGAGCGCCTGGAACGTCGCCGACATCGAACGGATGGCGCTGCCGCCCTGTCACGCCTTCTTCCAGTTCTACGTCGCCGACGGCCGCCTGTCCTGCCAGCTCTACCAGCGCAGCGCCGACGTGTTCCTGGGCGTGCCGTTCAATATCGCGTCCTATGCGCTGTTGACATTGATGGTCGCCCAGGTCACCGGTCTCACCCCTGGCGAGTTCGTGCATACCCTGGGCGACGCCCACCTGTACAGCAACCACCTGGAGCAGGTCCGGCTCCAACTCGGGCGCGCGCCGCGGCCGCTGCCAACCCTGCGGCTCAATCCCGAAGTGCGCTCGATCTTCGAGTTCCGCTACCAGGACTTCGAGCTCATGAACTACGATCCGCATCCGGCCATCAAGGCGGCGGTGGCTGTTTAGGCAGAGAAAAGTGACAAGAGAAAAGAGAAAAGTGAAATCGACAACGACACCGATCTGGTCGCGCTTTCCGTTTCTTCTTTTCACTTTTCTCTTTCCACTTTTCTCTTTCCTCTGACACACCATGCGTGTCTCGATAATCGCCGCCATGGCCGAGAACCGTGTGATCGGCCGCGACAACGACCTGCCCTGGCGCATGCCGGCCGATCTGCGTCACTTCCGCCGCACCACCCTCGGCCATCATGTCGTCATGGGTCGCAAAAACTACGAGTCGATCGGCAAGCCGCTGCCGGGGCGCACCAATGTCGTGGTGACGGGCAATCGCGACTTCCGGGCGCCGGGCTGCCAGGTGGTGCACTCGATCGAGGCGGCGCTTGATCTGGCCCGGGACGACCCCGAGCCCTTCATTATCGGCGGCGCTGCGCTCTATGCCCAGACCCTGCCGCTCGCCGACCGCCTCTATCTGACGCTGATTCATGCCGAGGTGCCCGGCGACACCGTCTTTCCGGAGATCGACGCACGCGCCTGGCGCGAGCGCCGGCGCGAGCGCCACGAGGCGGATGCGGAGAACGCTTACGCGTACAGTTTCGTGGTGCTGGAAAAAACGGAGAGTTAAGCAGCCGCCGGCAGGACGCCGGCGGCTCCAATCAGCCGATCTGTGCGGCCAGGTCGCGCGCCTGTTGTTTCTGGGACTCGTTGCCCTCGGCCAGCACCTCGTCGAGGATGCTGCGCGCGCCCTCCGCGTCACCCATGTCGATATAGGCCTTGGCCAGGTCCAGCTTGGTCGCGGTCTCGTCCCACTGCCCGGATTCCGCCTCCTCCTCGCCGCCGGCCTCGGTGACCGTCTCGGTGGCGGTTTCAAATTCCAGTGACTCGCCGCCGGTGCCGGAATCCATACTGAAGGACAGATCCTCCTCGACCGCACCGGGCGCCACATCGGATGATTCGAACTCGAGTCCGCCGCCCATCTCGAAGTCCAGACTGCCGCCGGTATCCACGGTGTCGCTGCCGCGGATGTCGAAATCCAGGCCGCCGCTATCCGGAGCCGGTTCCGGCGCGCCGCCCAGGTCCATATCGAAACTGATCTCGCCGGCGGACGGTGCCGGTTCGGCCGGCACGCCGAGGTCGAAATCCAGCCCGCCGCCCGACGCTGCCGGCGCGGACACCGGCTCGGACGGGGTTCCGGACATGTCGAAGGACAGCGGCTGGTCATCCATATCGCGGCGGGGCATCGCGGCTTCCGTGGCCGCCGCCATGACCGTCGGGGCGACACTCGGGGGCCTGCGGCCGCCACCGCCGCCGCTGAACATCGGATTGTTCGGCGAGATCTTGCGACCCATTTCCTCGACCTTTTCCCAGATTTTGCCGCCCTGACCTTCCAGGGCCGCATACAGCTCCTCGGCAAGCGTCTCGAAACCGCGCACGTCATTGCGCTGGTGGTAGATCTCCAGCAGCTTCTGCTTGAGCTCATGGCGGGCCGGATCCTTGACGATGGCCTCCTTCAGGATTTCCTCGGCCTGCTCGTCACGGCCGTAGGCCAGATACACCTCGGCCTCGGCGATCGGATCGACCTCGTCGGTGTGGATATTGCCCATGCCGCCCTGGCTGAAATCGCTCAGGAACGAGGTGTCGCTGGAGGCCGCCTGGCTGCCGGTATCGGTCACGCTGGCGGCGTCGGTGTTCAGGCTGCCGCCGGAGAGGATGCTCTCTTCGAACTCGGCGTGCGCGCGCCGCCGCCGTACCAGGTACATGCCCAGAATGCCGAGGCCCAGCACACCCACGCCGCCGAGTACCGCCAGGGTCAGGGTGTTGCCGAACAGCGTTTCGACGATGCTGTCGAGGAAGCTCGGCTCCTCGACGGGTGGCGGCGGCGCTGCCGGACGCTTGATCGCCGGCTTGGCGGGCGTCGGCTTGGCAGGCACTGGGGCGGTCTTGGCGGCCGGGGCCTGTCCTTCCGGAGCGGCGGGCGCCACCGCAACGGGCTCGCCCGGCGTGGGCGTCGGCGCCTGTGCGGCAGCCGGCGGCTTTGCGGCCGAGGGCTCCGGGGCCGCGGGTTCAGCCGGTGCCGCGGCGACGGTCTCGGCGGGCTTGGGCTGGGCCTTTTCCTGCTCCTTGAGGCTTTCCGCGGCCTGCTGCTGCGCCTTGGCCAGCTGCTGGTTCTCGAGCTCGATGAGGCGGGCTGTGTTCTTGACCTGATCCTGCATCTTGCCGACGCGGTCAGTCAGATCCTTGGTCTCAATGTCCTTGGATTCGATCGCCTCTTCCAGGGTGGCGACGCGCTCGCCGAGCTCCTGCTGTTCCGAGCTCGCGTCTTTGCGCGTGTCGACGCCGGGTGTCTTGCTGCTGTCGGTGCGGGTCTTGTCGTCCAGGTTGGCGCGCACGATCTTGAGCAGGTCGTCCGAGACCTCGACCTTGGCGGCGGCACGCGCCGGGGTCTTGGCCGGTTTCGCCGGCTCCGGCTTGGCGGTGGCCGGCTTCTCCGGGGCCACAGGCGCCGCAGGCGTCACGGCGGGCGCGGCGGCCGGCTCCGGCGGCGCACTGGCCACGGTAACGGTCTGGCTGGCGGCGGCCAGCCTGAGCTTGTACTCCTGCCAGGCGTTGTACTGCGCGCGGAACTCGCGGCGCGCGGCCGTCGGCGGCACGGCCTCGATCTCGTCGCGTTCCGGCATGCGCAGGATGGCACCGGCCTTGAGATTATTGACGTTGTTGCCGAAGAAGGCCTTGGGATTGGCCTTCAGCAGCGCCAACATGACCTGCTCGGCGCTCACCGACTTGTCAGTACGCACCTTGGCGGTGATGCCGCTCAACGTCTCTCCGCGCCGCACCGGCCCGTACTCGGACGTCGCGGCCCAGTCGGCCTCGGTGCTCACCCAGCGCGGCTCGGGCTCGAGCGGCGCCACCGCCGGGGCGGCGTCGGCGATCGCCGGCTCAATGGCGGACGGCGGCTCGTCGGCGGGCAACGGTTCGACGCTCGGCTCGGGAATCGTCGGGCCGAGCCTTCCGTCCGGCTCGGCGGGCGGCGCGGACGCGACCGGTTCCATCGGCTCGGGTGCGCCCGGCGCGGCGGCTTCGGGTGGCATCGCTTCCGGCGCGGCGGCCGCCGCTTGCGCGACCGGTGCCGCCGGTTCCATCGGCTCGGCCGCGACCGGCGCGTCGACGAATTCAGGCGCAACCTCGGGAACGTCGACCTCGGCCGGCTGCCCGGCCACCCAGGTCGGCGGATCGAGCAGCGCGGTGTACTCGCGGATCAGGCGGCCACCCGACCACTCGACCTGCAGCAGCATGTGCAGATAGGGCTCGCGCAGCGACTCGTCGGTTTTGAGCGTCAGGTAGTAGCGGCCGTCATTGCGTTTGACGACCTCGTACTTGATGTTGAACAGCACCGGCAGGCGGTCAATGCCCGCGGCATCGAATTCGTCGCGCGGTGCGAGTGACGGGGTGAGAGTCTTGAGCTCCTGCGGTGTCGGCGACAGCAGCTCGATCTCGCCGCGCAGCGGCTCGTCCAGATGGGAGCTCACCACCAGACGGCCAAGCCCCAGGGCATGGGCCGCCAGCGGCAGACCGACAAGGGTCGCGCCAAGAACCAGCCCGGTGATTCGCAGCCTGCCAGCAACCTTATGGTGCATGGTGCTCAATCCCCCGACGGCCTTACACTAAGATCGGTCGTTTTCAATTTCGGTTTTCAATACTTGTAGTTAGCTATGTATAATCGCAATAGCCTTTATAAACATGGAGTAACTATAGCCCACAGATGCTCTTTTACCAAGGTTTCCACAGACTGTACACTGTTTTTCCACGACATTTCGAGGCGCCCTGCCGGGGGCAGCTCGCGATCCACTCCTTTCCAACGGCCGGTGGCGTCAAAGCGGGTTAACGGGTTGGCCATGCCAAGAGTTCCGGGCGCTGCGGCACGGCGAGCGAGGGTGGCATACACCGGCGGGGTGATGGCGACCTGCAAGCGGCGTATCGTCTTCAGCTATTTGATGGTATAGCCGGTCCCCAGGCGGTCGGCAAATGCGTCCCTCCCGTAAATGGAGTCGACTCGATACTCAGATCGGACCACGCATCCGATCGATCATTCCCGACCCGAACGCCGATTTCGGCACCCGCCCTAAGCCCCGATCAGGATGCGCAAAACGCGACGCAGCGGCTCGGCCGCACCCCACAGCAGCTGGTCGCCGACCGTGAAGGCGCCGAGATAGTCCCCGCCCATATTGAGCTTGCGCAGCCGGCCGACCGGGATGCCGAGCCGGCCGGTGACCGCCGCCGGGGTCAGCTCGCGCATGCTGGCGTCGCGCTCGTTGGGGATGACCTTGACCCAGTCGTTGTGCGTGCCCAGCATCTGGTGAATTTCGTCCAAGGGGACGTCCTGCTTGAGCTTGATGGTCAGCGCCTGGCTGTGGCAACGCATCGCGCCGACGCGCACGCAGATGCCGTCAACGGGGATCGGCGACGCGCTGCGCCCGAGGATCTTGTTGGTCTCGGCCTGGCCCTTCCATTCCTCGCGGCTCTGGCCGTTGTCGAGCTGCTTGTCAATATAAGGTATCAGGCTGCCCGCCAGCGGTACGCCGAAGTACTCGGTCGGGTAGTCGCGGCCGCGGATATGGTCGGCCACCGCGCGATCGATCTCGAGGATGGCGCCGGCCGGATCGTCCAGCTTGGCTTTGACCGCGTCGTGCACGCTGCCCATCTGCCGGACCAGCTCGCGCATGTTGTTGGCGCCGGCGCCGGAGGCGGCCTGATAGGTCATGGCGGTCATCCACTCGATCAGGTCGGCCTTGAACAGGCCGCCGAGCGCCATCAGCATCAGCGATACCGTGCAGTTGCCGCCGATGTAGTGCTTCGTGCCGTTGCGGATGCCGGCCTCGATCACGCCGCGGTTGACCGGGTCGAGGATGATGACGGCGTCCTTGTCCATGCGCAGCGTCGACGCGGCGTCGATCCAATAACCCTTCCAGCCGGCCGCGCGCAGCTTCGGAAAGATCTCGCTGGTGTAATCGCCGCCCTGGCAGGAAATGACGATGTCCATGGCCTTGAGCGCATCGACGCTCCGGGCGTCCTCGAGCGGCGGCATGTCCTTGCCGATCGCCGGACCCTTGCCGCCGACGTTCGAGGTGGTGAAGAACCTGGGCTCGATGTGATCGAAGTCCCGCTCCTCCTGCATGCGGCCCATGAGCACCGAGCCCACCATGCCGCGCCAGCCTACCAGCCCTACCCGTTTCATCGTGTCACCTTAATCGAACCCTGCTTAACGACCCAATGCCGCCGCGACGGCGTCGCCCATTTCCCGCGTGCCGACCTTCCTCGTGCCCTCGGTGTATATGTCCCCGGTCCGCAGTCCCTGATCCAGCACCCGCGAGACGGCCTGCTCGATGCGCGCCGCCAGGTCGGGCTCGCCCAGGCTGTAGCGCAGCATCATGGCCACGGACAGGATGGTCGCCAGCGGATTGGCGATGCCCCGGCCGGCGATGTCCGGCGCCGAGCCGTGGATCGGCTCGTACATGCCCTTGTTGGCCGCGTCCAGCGACGCCGAGGGCAGCATGCCGATGGAGCCGGTCAGCATGGCGGCCTCGTCCGACAGGATATCGCCAAACAGGTTGCCGGTCACGATCACGTCGAACTGCTTGGGCGCGCGCACCAGCTGCATGGCGGCGTTGTCGACGTACATATGGCTGAGCGTCACGTCAGGATAGTCCCGCGCCACCCGGATCACCACCTCGCGCCATAGGCCGGAGGCCTCCAGGACATTGGCCTTCTCCACCGAGCACAGCTTACGGCCGCGCTTGCCGGCGGCGTCGAAGGCCACCCGGGCGACGCGCTCGACTTCGTGCTCGGCGTATTTCATGGTGTTGAAGCCCTCGCGCTCGCCGCTCTCGAGGCTGCGCACGCCGCGCGGCTCGCCGAAATAGACGTCGCCGGTGAGTTCCCGCACGATCAGGATATCGAGCCCGGCCACCACCTCGGGCTTGAGCGTCGAGGCCGAGGCGAGCTGCGGATACAGAATCGCCGGCCGCAGGTTGGCGAACAGCCCGAGCCCGGCGCGCAGGCCCAGCAGCGCCTTCTCCGGCCGCAGTTCGCGCGGCAGTTCGTCGTAGCGGGTGCCGCCGACCGCGCCGAGCAGCACGGCATCGGCCTGCCGCGCCAGGGTCAGCGTCGCCTCCGGCAGCGGATGCCGGTGGGCATCGTAGGCGGCGCCGCCGACCGGCGCGGTTTCCATCTCGATGCCGAGGCGGAAGTCCCGGCGCAGGCGCTCCAGCACCTTGACCGCCTCGGCGGTCACCTCGGGGCCGATGCCGTCACCGGGCAATACCGCAATCTTTTTCGTCATCAGTGCCTCTCGAACAACCACGGTGCTTCCTGGCGGCGCCGGGCCTCGTAGGCCTTGATCTCGTCGACATGCTGCAAGGTCAGGCCGATGTCGTCGAGGCCGTTCAGCAGGCAGTGCTTGCGGAAGGCGTCGATGTCGAACGCGAATACCGCGCCGCCCGGCGTGGTCACGGTCTGCGCCGCGAGATCGATCGTCAGGGCATAGCCCCCGGTGGCCGCGCACTCCCGGAACAGCCGGTCGACGCTGTCCCGGTCCAGCACGATCGGCAGCAGGCCGTTCTTGAAGCTGTTGTTGTAGAAGATGTCGGCATAGCTCGGCGCGATGATCGCGCGAATGCCGTAATCCATGAGCGCCCAGGGCGCGTGCTCGCGCGAACTGCCGCAGCCGAAGTTGTCGCGCGCCAGCAGCACCTGCGCGCCGCGATAACGCGGCTGGTTCAGGACGAAATCCGGGTTGATGCGGCGGCGACTATGGTCCATGCCCGGCTCGCCCGGATCCAGGTAGCGCCAGTCGTCGAACAGATTCGGCCCGAAGCCGGTGCGGTGGATCGACTTCAGGTACTGCTTGGGGATGATCGCGTCGGTGTCGACGTTGGCGCGATCGAGCGGTACTGCGAGCCCCGTCAATTTCTCGAATTTCTGCATGGCAACAAAAGATCCCGTATTGAACAACCGCTCACAATTTGCGCACGTCGACGAAATGCCCGGCGATGGCCGCCGCGGCGGCCATCGCCGGGCTCACCAAGTGCGTGCGTCCACCGGCGCCCTGGCGGCCTTCGAAGTTGCGGTTCGAGGTCGAGGCGCAGCGCTCGCCGGGGGCGAGCCGGTCGGCGTTCATCGCCAGGCACATCGAACAGCCCGGCTCGCGCCATTCGAAACCGGCGTCGCGGAACACCCGGTCGAGCCCTTCCTTTTCCGCCTCGGCCTTCACCAGACCGGAACCCGGCACCACCATGGCGAGCTTGATGTTGCCGGCGACGCGCCTGCCCTTCACGACGCCGGCGGCGGCGCGCAGGTCCTCGATGCGCGAGTTGGTGCAGGAGCCGATGAAGACCTTGTCGAGCG
>DASWHF010000165.1:0-33076 GCA_036393295.1 Acidiferrobacterales bacterium | reverse complement strand
TTATGATCCGAAGTTGGGTAGGTACATCACCGCGGACCCCCGTGGCGTAAACCAGCATGTCGAAGCAATGCTGGCACGCATGCGCGCCCCCGAGCTGTTGCGCAAGATCGGTGTCACGTTGACGCCGAGCCCGGTGCAAATCCCTCTTGAGCTGAATCCCTACGCGTATGTCGCCAATAACCCTTTGCGACGGACAGACCCGACCGGCGAAGGTATTGGCACATTTGGTGTAATCGTGGGTGGCGCCTGCTTCACGGCGTACTGCGCGATCCAAGCGAATAATTATTGCCAAGCTGCATACCCCTCTTCTGGTGGTCCGGACAATGATCGAAAAAGGGTGAAATGTGCCTCCGAGCGTCTGTGGTTCTGCGTGACGTTTGGTATGTACATCATGGATCCGATTGGCGAGGCCACAAAAGAAGTTGGAGGGCACATCGGCGAAAAACTTAATGAGTGCCAGGAATGTGAGGAAAAGTAGATGATGAGCGCAGACGATAAGTCGAAGGCGAACAAAACTAGCGTCGCACTGCTAGCGGTGGGTGTAATTTACGGCCTGTTTACCATACTTATTTTTTACTCGGACTTTCTCATATTCCCGCCAACTTTCGACGACATAAAATACGCTGTTGGCTTCTTCTATGTGCCACTCTTGACAGTAGCGCTGGCGTTGAGTGCGCTTGTCTTCAAGCTAAGGGCCGGTTCAAGAAAACTCTCGCACCTGTGCGCACAGCTAGGGTTGCTTCTCAGCGGGGGTTTGATCGCATGGTGGCACGCATTCGAGAGCGGGTCTTTGCCGACCTTAATGTTGCCCGTTATCTTCCTCGCTGTTGTCGTTAACGACCTGAAGGAAAACAAGCAACCGACGTAACTAAGTCGGTCATGACCGAAGCCGGCCCCGCGCCGGCTTCTTCGCTAACCGCCGCTCACTGCTTCGCGACGTTCTCTTCCAGGTAGCCTTCCAGCGTCTCCGACCGCCGCAGCGCCACGATAAACCGCGCATCCCCGGCCTCGGTCACATCGCAATTCGGGACTCGGGTCGGACCTCCCCGACCCCCTGACTCACAACGTCAAATGACCGGAATTACCACGACCAAAAGGGTCAGACCCACTGCTGTCCCACAAACTTCATGCGAACGATAACCGGAGTTGATGGTCGGATAGCGATCTGTCAGGTGGATCGCCCCGGAGCAATGCCACGAGATCCCGCTTGATAAAGAGATTGAGCTGAAGCAAACGGAGCAGTTGCTGCATCGATGCGCCGAGCTGGGAGACAAATTTCAGAAACGCCAACAGCAAGTACATGCACAGGGCGATCCAGATCTGAGTGAGCACGGCGTTGGTGCTGAGCCCGAGAAACGATTTGATTTTCAGGTTCTGTTTCAGCCATTTGAAGAAGAGCTCGATCTGCCAGCGTTCCTGGTACAGGGTGGCAATGGTCGTGGCGGACAAGTGAAAAACGTTGGTGAGAAAGACATAGTGCTTGCCGGTGGCCGGATCGCGATAACCCACACGCCGCAGTGACGGCAAGCCGAGCTTCGTCGGTTTGATACCGGCCAACCGAACGGTGTGGTCGGAGGTGATCCCGCGGCCCTCGGGGAAGGCATGGCGCCGGAGGGTTCGCGGCTTGGCGTTCTGGCGCAACCGGGTGACGAAGAAAATGCCTTGATTATCGAGCATTTTGAACCAGCGATAGTCGGTATAGCCCTTGTCGCAAACCACGATACTGCCCCGGGGGAAGTCGACGGTACGCCCGATGGCGATATCCGCGCGCTTGCCCGGCGTGACGGTGGCAAAGGCGGGCAGATATCCGTCGTGATCGAGACCGACGTGGAGCTTCATGGCGGCCTTGCCCAGGGCGTAGTGCGCACCGGGGAATAATTTCAGCGACAAATCGATCAACGAGGCGTCGAGCGAATAGAGTTTGTTCTTGAATCGAAAGCGGTGCCTCGGTGCCACGCCCTGGCAACGTGCGTAGAGCTTGGCGAACAAGGCTTCATAGAAGGTAAAGGGCTGCTGCTCGTTGACCCGCGCAAGCGTCGTACGGGTGACGGCGCGACACCCCAGGTGATACAGGCTTGCGGCCTGGGCGGCGAGATTCCCCACGATATCGCGCAGGCTCTGGCGCCCGCCGAGCTGCGCCAGGGCCAAGGCGACGAACTGGGACCACCGGTTGATGCGCCGCAAGGATCGCCCCCGGTGATGCGTCTTGGCGAGCGTTTCAAATTCATGTCTGGGAACCAACTTGAGTAATTGCGCGAAGACAGTGTTATGATGTGCCAAGGCTCAAATCTCCCTTGTTCTACAACGTTTGGTCGCACAGGCATTGTAGCAGCGGGTGCAGATTTGGGCCTTTCTTATTTCTGTTTGTGGGACAGCAGTGGGTCTGACCCTTTTGGTTGTTCTTTTGGTTGTTTTGGTTGCATGCAATCGAGACGGAGCAGTCGCTCGACGCGTGTCCAATCGCGCGGCGAGAGCTTGGTGCTGACCTTGGCCGCGCGCCGCGCCATGGCCACGGCGTGTGCCTGCTTCGGCCGGTAGCCGCGCGCCCCGCGGTTGCGGCGGAGCTCACGACTCACGGTGGACTTGTGCGTCCCGATCTCTGTAGCAATCTCCGTTTGATCCCATCCGGCTTTCATACAGGCATGAATCTGATATCGTTGCTCGTGGGTGAGCTGCGTGTAGTGTTTCATCGGTGCTCCTTATGACTTGGCGGTTTAAGAGGCACCGATGCTACCGCAGCTTGCCTCTTGTTCAGCCAGTAAAGTTGCACTTATGAGTTGAATCCGCCCCCTTCTGGATTCAGCGCGCCCGGCCTTTTTAGGTTTTCCGGGATTTCCTTGGGATTCTGGACGGTCAGTGTCTCGGCCAGGAACGACGGGATGCGCCGCTCCAGCCAGTAACCGGCGCGCCACGGCCACGGCCCGTCGACGAAGCCGACATGGCCGCCGTGCGCCGACAGCTCGAGCCGCACGCTGGGCGACAACTCGTCGGCGCGCGGGACGACTTTTGCGGTCATGAACGGATCGTCGACGGCATGAACGATCAGCGTCGGAACGCGGATCCGGTCGAGGAACCGGCGCGAGCTCGATTTCGCGTAGTAGTCTACGGCGTCGCGAAAGCCGTGCAAGGGCGCGGTGACCGCGTCATCGAATGCCCAGAAATCGTCGAGCCGCGCCAGGCGCGCCGCCGGCAGCGGCAGCGGCCGGCCGGCGAACTTGCGGCGCAACGAGCGTTTGAGGCTGGCGAGCAGCCGCCACTGGTAGACGCGCGACAGTCCGTGCCGCATGCGGTCGGCCGATTCGTTCAGCAGAAACGGCACCGAGACCGCCGCCGCGGCGTCGACCGGCGCGCCATCGCCGGTCTCGCCCAGCCACTTGAGCAGCGCGTTGCCGCCCAGGGAGTATCCGACCACGCCGAGCGCGCGCGCCGGCGCGTTCGCGCGCAGGCGGTGGACGATGAAGTCGATGTCGCCGGTGTCGCCGGAGTGATAGCTGCGGGCGAGCCGGTTCGGCTCGCCGCTGCAGCCGCGGAAGTGCATGACGACGGCGCCGAGGCCGCGCGCGGCGAGCGCCGCGGTGAGGCCGCGCACATAGGGGGAGGCGGCGCTGCCTTCCAGCCCGTGCAGGATCAGCACCGCCGGCCGGCCGGCATCGCCGCCGGCCCAGTCCAGATCGAGAAAGTCGCCGTCCGGCAGCTCGACGCGCTCGCGCCGCCACGCGATGCGCGGCGCGCGGCGGAACAGGGTCGACCAGACCGTCTGCAGATGGGCATTGCGGCACCACCACGGCGCGACGTAGGCCGGCGGCGTATCGTGATCGTGTCTGAGGTTTTCAGGATGCATAGTGCGTACGGTGTTCTCCCTCTCCCTCCGGGAGAGGGCCGGGGTGAGGGCCGACGGCTTCGAGAAGGGACCCGCAAGATGTCGCTGTGGACTAGTTGGCGTTCTCCCCGGTATCGCGATGTCGTCAGGCCCAGAGCTTCTGCCACCAGCGCCGCCGCCCTTCCGGCAGCACGCGCCGGTCGCGGAGCTCGCTGGGTTTGAGCCGGCTCATGACCCAGCCGGGCAGCGGTGGGTTGTCGCTGAAGCCGCAGGAGACGCCGAGGTTGTGGGGATCGAAGATCTTGATCAGGGTCGGCGCGGACTTGCTGTCGGTGAAGACGATGCCGCAGTAGTCCTCGCGGTGCTCCTTGCGCAGCAGGGCGTCGATCTCGGTGAGGAAGCTGTCGACCTGCTCGGCGCTGCTGACCGCGGTCGGGACCGGCTCGCCGATCGCATAGAGATACCAGCCGTCGCCGGCCGCGGCGCGCACCACCTTCCAGAACTCGTCGAGCTGCGTCCAGCTCAGGAGGCTCACGAAGTAACCGCGGAACGCGGTCACAAACGGATCGGGCTGCATCTGCGCGCTCATAGTGCTCTCCATTTTGAATCCGGCCGGCGGGCCCCACCGGCCGGCCGCCACCCCGACCGACACTCTACCAGCCACCGACGGCCTTGGGAATTCGCCGCCGGCTCAGCGCTGGGCCTCGCGGATATACAGCCGCGCGCGCCGGACCTTGTCCACGCAGTTCGGGTATTTCTCGAATTCCTTCTGGACGCTGGCCGCCGTCAGCAGGCCGGCCGCCTTGCTCCACGCGACCGTGCCGCCGAAGCCATTGACCTCAGCCTCCTCGAGCTCGACGTAGGCGATTTTGAGCCCTTCGGAGCATTCCACCGCCTGGTTGCCGGCGATGCGGCCGGAACAGGCGGTCGTCAGCACGGCCATGGAGATCAAACACAACGCGGTTACCGAGAGTCGATATCGATGCATGGGGACGGATGCTCCTGGCGTTGAGCGTGGGCGGGACCGTGGTGCGCTAAGGTTGCGCCGGCCGGGGAGCGCTCGCCGGCGCCCGGTTCGGAGCCGGCTTGCCGGCCGGCGCGGCCGGCTTCTTGAGCGGCAGTTCCTTGACGAGCGAGGCGACGCGCGGGTACAGCAGGATCTCGATGCGCCGGTTCTGGCTGCGGCCCTCGGGGGTCCGGTTGCTGGCGATCGGGTGGTACTCGCCGAGCGCGACCGCCTCCAGCGTGGCCGGATCGATGCCGGCCTCCTCCTGCAGGAAGCGCACCACGTTGGTCGCGCGCGCCGCCGCCAGCTCCCAGTTGGTCGGGTAGCGGTCGCGCAGGGCCTTGCCGGTCGGCACGTTGTCGGTGTGGCCGACGACGCGGAAGGTCTTGTCCTTCACCTGGAACAGCACGTCACCGACCCGTTTCAGAACCTTGCGGCCCTCCTCGGTGATGTCGTCCTGGCCGGACGGGAACAGGATCTTGTCGACGATGTTCACCGACAGCCGGTCGGCGAGCTGGGTGATCGTGACCTGGCCGCGCTCGACCTCCTTCTCCAGGGTCTTCAGCATCTCGTCGTGCGTGGCGCGGGCGCGGGCGACCTCTTCCTCCTTTTCCTTGGAGAGCTTCGCCACCTCCTCGTCCAGCCGGTTGGTGAGATAGACCACGTGCTCCTTGAGCCGGGCAATCTCCAGCGTGAGCTCGGCGTTGCGCTCCTCGAGCTCGCGCTGGGTCTCGCGGAGCCGTTCGCTGTAGCCCCAGTAGAGCCAGGCGGCCAGGCCGGCGGCCAGCACGCCGAGCAGGAACAGCACGCGGGACAGGTTGTTCCACATCGGGGGTATCGGGATCCTGGTGGCAGGTGGTGATGTCGGTTGCGGTGTTCGGGTGCGCAATGTCAAGGATAGCAAGTTCCGCGGGTCCAGGGCCAGGGTTGGAAGCCGGCGTCAGGTCCCGTTATGCTGGGACCGGCGCATCGGGTGGCCGGCGGCGTGTGGAAGGAGGGCGAATGGCGGGCGGAGGCGGCGGGCAGGGACTGGTGCTGGCGCTCGGCGGCGGCGGCGCCAAGGGCCTGGCGCACATCGGCGTGCTGGCCGAGCTGCACGCCCAGGGCATACCGGTGCGCGCCGTCGCCGGCACCAGCGTCGGCGCCGAGATCGGCGCGTTCTTCGCCACCGGCATGCCGATCGAGGCGCTGCAGGAGGTCGCCACCGGCTTCGACTGGATCAAGACGCTGCGCCTGTTCTTCCCCGACCTGCCGACCGGCGGGATCGCCTCCGGGGCCTCGATCATGGATTTTCTGACGCCGCACCTCGGCGAGCGCCGCATCGAGGATCTCGAGATTGGATTCGTGGCGATCGCCACCGACCTCGAGACCGGCGAACAGGTCGTGCTCGACCGCGGATCGCTGAGCGAGGCGGTGCGCGCCAGTCTCTCAGTGCCGGGGTTGCTCGCGCCGTTTCGCATCGGCGCACGCCTGCTGGTGGACGGCGGCGTGGTCAATCCGGTGCCGGTCGACGTCGCGCGCGAGCATTTCGGCGGCCCGGTGCTGGGTGTGGCGGTGCACGCCGGGGCGCGCGGCTTGAGCAAGCGCGAAATGCAACCGCGCCCGTCGGGCGAATGGCGCGGCCGCGTCCGCCAGCTGCTCCAGCAGCCGTGGCTCGGCCCGGCCGACGGCCTGCGCATCTGGCTGAACGAGCAGCTCAAGGAGCCGCCCCCCGAGGATGTCGAGGCCTGGGGCACGCGCCGGGTGCTGGACCAGGTGATCGGCATCGGCCAGGCGCAGATCACCCAGCTGCGCGCGCAACGTTATCCACCGGACCTGATGCTGACCCCGGACGTGCACGACATCGGCATGGTCGAATTCTACCGCGCCGTCGAGGCGATCGACGCCGGCCGGCGCGCGGTACAGGACAGGCTTGATGCGATCCGTAAATTAAGTAGCAAGTAGCAAGTGGCAAGTAGCAAGTAGCAAGGACGGCTAGCCAGTAATATTGCCACTTGCTACTTGCTACTGATCTTTTTGATAATAATATCCGCGCGCCCAATTCACGCTCATCTGCCGCCGCACGTCGGCCTCCTCCTGGTCGAGCGCCGCCGCGCCGTAGTGATGGCCCTGGGCCCAGTTGATGCCGATGCGCCGCAGGATCTCGGCCTGCGCCTCGGTCTCGACATGCTCGGCGAGCGTGATCAGGCCGAGTTCGGTGGCGGTGTTCTGGATGCCGTGCACGATGGCGCGCACCTTGGGTTCGTGCAGGCGCTGGGTGAAGCGGCCGTCGATCTTCAGGAACGAGACCGGCAGGTCGGCGAGGTAGTGGAAGGACGAGTAGCCGCTGCCGAAATCGTCGAGCGCCAGGCGCAGCCCCAGCTCGACGAAGGGCATGAGCATCTGGCGCGTCAGCTCGGGACTGCCGAGGATCTCGCGCTCGGTGATCTCGATCACCAGCGGGAAGTCGCGCGCCGCCGGACCGCCGTCGGCGACGTACAGCCGCCGCACCGATTCGAGCAGCTCGCGGAACAGCTCCGGATGGCGCAGCAGGTCGCCGGAGATGTTGACGAAGTGGGTGAGCGGCCGGCCGCCGTCGAGGTGCGACAGGTAGCGGCCGAAGGCGCTCAACACCACGGTGCGGTCGATCTTGTGGGTGAGCTGGAACTGGCTGGCGACGTCCATGAAGCGCTCGGCGGCGATCGCCTCGCCGTCGGTCGTGACGATGCGCGCCAGCGCCTCCTCGGCGACCGTCTCGCCGCTCTTGAGATCGACGATCGGCTGGTAGGCCGGCATGACGCGGTCCTCGCGCAGCGCGGTGTCGAGCACATTGCCCATGGCGAGCGCGTACTGCTCGAGGCTGCCGGCGCACACCACGCGATTGCGGCCGCGCTGCTTGGCCTGGTAGAGCGCCTCGTCGGCGGCCAGCAGCAGACCCTGAACATTGGTGCCGTCGTGCGGGAAATCGGCCACGCCGAAGCTCGCCGTGACGTTGATGATGCTGGAGTCGATCGGAATGGCCGCGTGGGCAATGGCCTGGCGCAGCTCCAGTGCGATCGCCTCGCCGCGCCCGGTATCCGCCCCCGGCAGCACGCACAGGAACTCGTCGCCGGCCCAGCGCCCGATCCGGCCGCGGTCGCGCAGCGCGGCGCGCGCGATCTCATGGATGCGCGTGAGCACCCGGTCGGCGAGCGCGTGGCCGAAGCGGCCGTTGACCAGCTTGAAACGGTCGACGCTGAACAGGATCAGGCCGAACGGCCGTCCGGCGGTTTCGCCCTGCTGAAGACTGGCCTCCAGGACGTCTTGCAGATCGTTGCGGTTCATCGGGTTGTCCGGCCTGTGTGCTCGTCGACGTGCGTATGCGAGGCCCGGCCAGCTCCCCTGGTCCGCGGTGCAGGACGGCTAGAATAATGAAGAAAATCGCGGGATTCCATGCGCCTCCCTGCCGCAGGTCTTATGGTTCGCTCCAGTCGTCCCGCCGGGAACGATGTCCCGAGCGTGGCGCTCGGACATTACCGCCCGAGCAGGCCGCGCAGATTGGCCAGGTGGGCATCCGCCCGCTCCTGGCGCTCCGCCGGAGCCACCGCGCGGCCCTCGCCCTCCCAGTGTAGGTCATCGGCGGGCAGTTCGCCGAGGAAGCGGCTCGGCGCGCATTCCACGACCTCGCCGTAGCGCTTGCGGCGCCGGGCGAGGGTGAAGGTCAGCGTGCGCTGGGCGCGGGTGATCCCGACGTAGGCCAGGCGCCGCTCCTCCGCCAGCGCCGCCTCGTTGGCGCCGTCCGGCGCATCGCCGTCGCCGAGGCTGCTGCGGTGCGGCAGGAAACCTTCTTCCATGCCGACCATGAACACGTGCGGGAACTCCAGACCCTTGGCGGCATGCAGCGTCATGAGCGAGGCCTCGTCGCGATCGGCGCCACCGTCGGCGCTGTCGAGCATGCCGAGCAGGCTCACGCGCGCCACCGCCTCGGCAAAGCTGCGCCCGTCCTCCTGGGCGGCGACGCGCGTGAGCCACTGGGCCAGCTCCAGCACGTTTTCCATGCGCCGCTCGGCGGCCTCCGGCGAGTCGCTGTTCTCCTGCAGCCAGGCGTCGTAGCGCAGCTCATTGAGGATCTCCTGGATGAAACCGGCCGGCGCGGCCTCGGCGGCGCGGTCGGCCAGCTCGGTGATCCAACGGGTGAAGCGGCGCAGCGCCGCGAGCTGGCGCTCGTTGAGGCGCTGGGCGAGGCCGATCTCGAACGACGCGGCGACCAGGCTGATGGCGCGCTCCCCGGCATAAGCGGTCAGGCCCTCCAGGGTCGCCGCGCCGATCTCGCGGCGCGGCGTATTGACCACGCGCAGGAAGGCGCCGTTGTCGTCCGGATTGCAGATCAACCGGAAATAGGCCATCAGGTCGCGGATCTCGGCGCGCTCGAAGAACGACAGCCCGCCGCTCAAATAATAAGGTATGCGCTGCTCGTGCAGCACGCGCTCGAACAGCCGCGCCTGGTGGTTGCCGCGGTAGAGGATGGCGTAGTCGCTGAAATTCGTGCGGTGCAGGAACTTGTGGTGCAGCAGGTTCGCCACCACCTGCTCGGCCTCGTGCTCCTCGTCGCGCGCCACCACGACGCGCAGCGGATCGCCGTAGCCGAGCTCGCTCCACAGGCGCTTCTCGAAGACATGCGGGTTGCGACTGATCAGCGCGTTGGCGGCCTTGAGGATGCGGCCGGTCGAGCGGTAGTTCTGCTCGAGCTTGACGATCTTGAGATCGGGGAAATCGGTCTGCAGTTGCTGCAGGTTCTCGGGCTGGGCGCCGCGCCAGGCGTAGATCGACTGGTCGTCGTCGCCGACCACGGTGAGGCCGCCGCGGTCGCCGACCAGCAGCCGGACCAGCGCGTACTGGGCGAGATTGGTGTCCTGGTACTCGTCGACCAGCAGATAGCGGATACGGCCGCGCCAGGCGGCGAGCCGCTCCGGGTGGCGCTCGAACAGCCATACCGGCTGCAGGATCAGGTCGTCGAAGTCGACGCTGTTGTAGGCCTTGAGGCTGCGCTGATACTCGGCATACACCGCCGCGACGCGTTCGGCCTGGGCGTCGCCGGCGGCCTCGCGCGCCGCGGCCTCGGGGTCGAGCAGCGCGTTCTTCCAGCGCGAGATGCGCCACTGCGCGGCCTCGGCCGCGGCGCCGTCGCGCAGGATGTCGCGGATCAGCGCCAGGCTGTCGTCGGCGTCATAGATGGAAAAGCCCGGACGATAGCCGGCGGCCGCGTGCTCGCGCCGCAGGATATTGAGTCCGAGGGTGTGGAAGGTCGAGACGGTCAGGGCGCGCGCGGCCTCGGCGCTCACCAGCTTCGCGACCCGCTCCTTCATCTCGCGCGCCGCCTTGTTGGTGAAGGTGACCGCGGTGACGTGCTTCGCTTCCAGGCCGCCGTCGCGTATCAGCCAGGCGATCTTGTGCGTGATCGCCGAGGTCTTGCCGCTGCCGGCGCCGGCCAGCACCAGCAAGGGGCCGGCGGCGTAGCGCACCGCTTCGCGCTGTCGGGGATTGAGCTCGGGCAAGGGGGATCGTCGATCGTGCGTCGTTTCGGCGCGCTATTCTAGCCAAGTCGTCGGCCGGTGGCCAGTCGGTTCCGGTCGCCGTCGCTGAGCCCGATGATCTCCTGCCTTGGCGACACGCAGGTTCTACACGGACAGCGTATCGACCCGGTAGCGCGGCACGTAATCGTCCGGCAGCGGGAAGGCGCTCAGGTCCTTGGAGATCGCGGCGCGCAGGAAGGAATCGACCCACCAGAAGATGTCGTGATCGTGCACCGATTTGCGCAGGCGCCGCATGCGCGCGCGCCGCTCGTCGACCGCCATGCCGTAGGCATGGTACAGCGTGTCGGCGGTCTGCTCGATGTCGTAGGGGTTGACCAGCAGCGCGTCGCGCTGCAGTTGCACCGCGGCGCCGGCGAACTCGCTCAGGATCAGCACGCAGTCCTCCTCGATGCTGCAGGCGCAGTACTCCTTGGCCACCAGGTTCATGCCGTCCTTGAGCGGCGTGATCAGCGCGATCTGCGCGGCCCGGTAGTAGGCCAGCAGCTCGGTCTTGTCGAGGCTGCGGAACACGTAGTGGATCGGCACCCAGCCGCCCGGGCGGGTGAACTCGCCGTTGATCTCGCCGACCAGGCGCTCGATTTCCTCCTTGAGATCGTGGTACTCGCGGATGTCCTCGCGGCTCGGCACCACCACCTGGATCAGCGTGACATGCTCGCGCAGCTCGGGGTGGCGATGGAGGGCGCTGCGGAACGCGCGCAGCCGGTGCGGGATGCCCTTGGTGTAGTCGAGCCGGTCGACGCCGAGGATGAGCTGGCGCTGGTTCAGCGCCGTCCTGAGCTCGTCGGCGCGCCGTCCGACCTCGGGGGCGCCGGCCTGTTCGGCGAAGGCCTGGTAGTCGATGCTGATCGGAAAGCTGCCGACGCGCACCTCGCGGTCACCGAGTTTGACGGTCAGCACCTGGCCCTTGCCCTGCACCGTGACGTCTTTGACCAGGGCCCGCAGGCACTGCACGAAGTTGCGCCGGTCGCGCAGGGTCTGGAGGCCGATCAGGTCGTAGGCGAGCATCGCGTCGAGCAGCTCGAAGCGCCACGGCAGCTTCAGGAAAATGTCCAGCGACGGGAACGGGATATGCAGGAAGAATCCGGTCTTGGACCGCACGCCGAGATGTCGCAACTCGGCGCCGACATGCGTGAGGTGGTAGTCGTGCACCCAGATGAAGTCGTTGCGCCGGGTGTGGTCGGCGATCACTTGCGCGTACTTGCGATTGACCCGCTGATAGGTGCGCCAGTAGTCGGGATCGAAGTTGCAGTGCGATTGGAGGTCGTGGAACAGCGGCCACATGATCTCGTTGGAGAATCCGTAGTAGAATCTCTCGACCTCCTCGGGCGTCAGGCTCACCGGCTTGAGTGCGTATCCGGTGTTGGGCGCGGCCTCGTCGAGCGCCGCGTCGAGGCCCGGCAGCTCGCCGGCCGCGCCGGTCCAGCCTATCCACAGGCCGCCGCGGTCGCGCAGCACCGGCAGCAGCGCCGTCACCAGGCCGCCGGACCCGGGCTTGATCGTCCAGTGCCGATCGGCGTTCCGGGTGAAGGCGAACGGCAGCCGGTTCGACACCACCACCAGCCGGCTGGATTCACTCTCGGATCGTCGGGGTTCGGGCTGGTTCATCACCGGCCGGGCCCTCCGCGCGCCGCCTGTTCGCCGACCACGTACAGCGTGCGCGTCGGGTAGGCGAAGTCGATGCCATCCTCCTGAAAGCGGCGGAACAACTCCAGATTGATGGCCTGCTGGATGTCCATGTAGACGTTGTAGTCGGCGCTCAGGACGTAATAGACGACCTCGAAGTTCAGGGACGAGTCGCCGTACTCCTTGAAATGCGCGCGGTCGAAGCGCGCGCGGTCGAGCTTGCCGATGATTTCACGCACCATGCCCGGGATCGTTTGCAGCTTTTCGTGCGGCGTCTGGTAGACGACGCCGAAGCCGAATACCACGCGGCGCTCCTGCATGCGCTTGTAGTTGCGGATGCGGCTGCCGAGCAGGTCGGTATTCGAGAACACGATCTGCTCGCCGCCGAGGCTGCGGATGCGCGTGGTCTTGAGGCCGATGTACTCGACGGTGCCGAGCTGCTCGCCGACGACGATGAAGTCGCCGACCACGAACGGCTTGTCGAGCACGATCGACAGCGAGGCGAACAGGTCGCCGAGGATGTTCTGCGCGGCGAGCGCCACGGCGATGCCGCCGATGCCCATGCCGGCGAGCAGCGCGGTGATGTTGAAACCGAGGTTGTCCAGGGCCAGCAGCAGGACCAGCGACCAGACCGCCAGCCGCGCCACGAAGCCCAGCACCCCCAACGTCGTGGCGCCCGCCGCGTCGGTCTGGCGCTTCTCCTGGATGGTGTCGTTGAGCCACTCCGCGATGAAGCGGTTCGCCCACAGCGCCGCCTGCATGAGTAAAGCGACAACGGTGATCCGGCTGACGACGAGGTCGACGCGCTCCGGCAGCTCCAGGTAGCGCGCGCCGATATAGGCCGCCAGCGGCAGCAGCAGCAGCACCTTGGTGGCATGCAGGGTTTCGGCGATGCGCTTTCCGAACCGGGTGCCGGTGCGCTCGGCGAGGGTGTCCAGGCGGCGGATGACGATATGCTTGAAGGCGAATATCCCGGTCAGCACGGCCGCGGCGATCGCGGCCGCGACCAGCCAGGTCTCGATGCTGTTGCCGAAGTAGATTTGTTCCAGCCAGGCCATCAGCGTGTTTCCGTGTTGTCCCGCCAGCGGGATAGAAACTCGAGCAGCTCGCCGGGCGGCTGCAGCCACAGACCGGCATGCGTGTCGCGCAACTCGCTGCGCACCAACACGCCCAGACCGGAGTCGGGCAGGGCGCGGAACGCGTCCTCGTCGGTCAGGTCGTCGCCCAGATAGGCCATGGCCGCGGCGTCGCCGAGCTCGGACGCCAGGGTGCGCACGGCGTCGCCCTTGTCGCGGCCCGGCACGCGCAGCTCGATGCCGCCGTCGAAGTCGTGCAGCGTGAGCCCCGATTCGCGCGCCAGCAGCGCCCAGTTTTCGACGACCTTCTCGCGCACGCGCCGCACCTGGTCGGGCGGCAGGCCGCGCCAATGCACCGCCAGGCTGGCCGGCTTTTGCTCGCCGCGCCCGCCGAGCGCGCGTATCTCCTCGACCCAGGTGTCGGCGTCGGTCAGGCCCTGGAGCGCGCGTTCGTCGAGCGGCGCCAGCTCGTGGCGGCCGTCGGCGTGCAGGCGCTCCCAGCCGTGCGAGCCCCAGATCTCCGGGTGCTGTGCGAGCCCGACCAGATCGACGAGATCGCGGGTCCAGCGGCCGCTGATCAGCACCACGCGCGTTCGGCCGGATGCCATGATGGCATCGAGGATCTCGCGCACCCCGGGATAGGGCACGGCCTCGCGCGGATCCAGGCGCAGCGGCGCCAGCGTGCCGTCGTAGTCCAGCAGCAAGGCGCGCGTCCCCGCCCGCCGCAGCCGTTCGAAGAACGCCGGGGGCTCCGCCCCCGGCCGCAAGATTCTCATGCCTTTCCCGACTGTGTGTGCGTTGTGCCGATCGAACGACAGGGCACGTCGAAATCCGGGCATACCGACCCGCCACGGGCGATACGCGCGTGGGCGGAGCTGAGGTTCGATCGGTAACGGAGGACGAACTATATCATTGATGCATCGGGGATTCCAGCCGAGTCCCGCGTGCTCAGGGCAGCGCCGGACGCAGCGCTTCGAGATAGCGCTGCATGGCGCGCGAGGTGTCGCCGGGCACGCGCACGCAGGTATCGATCAAGCGCAGCAGTGGATGCGTCGCCGGGTCGATCAGCTTGAGCTGCCGCAGGCGATCCAGGGTATGGATGCCCTCGCCGCGCAGCGACTCGCGGTCGCCGCGCGCCAGGCGCCGGCCGAGCTCGTGGTGGTGCGAGCCGCTGCTGGTCGCGGTGGTGACGAGATCGCCGAGGCCCGCCAGGCGATACGGGGTGGCGGCGTCGCCGCCCAGTCGCATGACGATCTCGGCGATCTCGGCGAGCGCGGCGACGGTCAGGTGGCCGCGCAGATTGTCGCCGAGCGCGAGCCCGTCGGCGATGCCGAACAGCATGGCGTAGACGTTCTTGAGCACGGCCGACCAGGACAGGCCGGTCATGTCGCGGCTCGATTCGAGGTAGAGCGGCGCGCGCCGGAACAGTCCGGCGATGCGCGCGAAGTCCGCCGCGGTGCGCGTGCCGACCTGCGCGAAGCCGGGACGGCCGGCGCGCAGCTCCTCGGAAATCATCGGACCGTACAGGAGGCCGTAGGCCTGGCGGTCGCCGAACAGCTCGGCGAAGATCGCGGCGCCGGTCCGGCCGCGTTCGTCCAGGCCCTTGGCGATGGTGATGCAGATCGCGTCGCGCGCCAGCCCCGGCCGGATGCGCGTGCCGAGCTCGGCGAGCGCGCCGGTCGGCACGCAGAACAGCACGAACCGCCGGCCGGCGACCGCGGCCGCGGGTTCGACCGGCGGCGCGCCGGCCGCCGGGCGGCGCTGCCAGACCGTCACGTCGTGATCGGCGGCGAGCAGGGACTCCATCGCCCGGCCCATCTCGCCGTGGCCGAGGATCGTTACGCGCTGGCGTGGGTCGGTCATGAATGCTGTCCTCGTCGCGGGATCGGTGTCTGCGAATCGACCGAATGTTAAACCACGGGGAGCGCGGGGAGAATCAATTTACTAATCCGACCGGCAAATATTGCGTTCTGTTTTCTCCCTCTCCCTCCGGGAGAGGGATGGGGTGCGGGCCGACGGCTCCGAAAGACCGCCCTCATCCTGACCTTCTCCGGAGGGAGAAGGGACTCCGTGGACAGCATGGTCTCCTCAGTAAATGAACTATTTGGCTTGCAGCACCGCGCTGGGTCGGGCGGCTGGCGCTCGCACGGCGTTCCGGATAAGTTACCCGCGCCGCTGCCTGCGGGTGGGCCGCAGCGCGCGCAACTCATGAGACGCCCGTGGTCGACCCGAGCCGCAACCGCATCCTGTTCGTTCCCGGCAAGAACCCCAAGCCGACCCCGGCGCTGCATCGCGAGTGGCTGTGGCGCTGTCTGGTGCACGGCACGCGCGTCGCCGATTCCGCCGCCGGGCAATCGCTGGCCCGTCGCCCGGATTGTTTTGCGCTGGCGGCCTGGAACGCCCTGTATTACGGCTGCGACAAGCTGCTCGAGCCCGACCAGCGGTGGATCGAGCAGCTGCTCGCCACGCCGGGCGCCGGGCCGGAGGAGCGCCGCGCCGCGCTGAGCTGGCGGACGCGCCGCGCGCGCCTCGCCTACTGGCTGGCGGATTGGTCGCCGTTCATTCTATCGCGGGTGCACGATCCGGCGATCACCGCGACCATCCGCGAAACCGAGGCCTACTTCAGCAATCACGAGGGTATCGGCGCGCGCGTGCGCGAGCGCGTCAAGCAGCCGCTGCGCGCGATGCTCGCGGCCGGCGACCGGGTGCTGCTGATCGGACACAGCCTGGGCGCGGTCATCGGCTACGACGCGCTGTGGGAGTTGTGGGTCGAGGAGGGCCTGCGATCGCAGGTCGACATGTTCCTGACGCTCGGCAGCCCCTTGGGGATGCACTACGTGCAGCGGCGGCTGCTGGGATTCCATCACGCCGCCGGTCGCCGCTTCCCGGGCAATATCCGCCGCTGGCGCAACGTCGCCGCGCACGGCGACCTCACGGCGCTCGATCCCCGGCTGGCGGACGACTTCGCGCCGATGCTGGCCGCGGGCCTGACCGAGTCCATCGTCGACGAGCACGACGGTGTGTTCAATTTCTTCCGCAACGCCGACGGTCTGAACGTGCACCGCTCCTACGGCTATCTGGCGCAGCCGCGGGCCGGACATGTCGTGGCGCGCTGGTGGCATGGGTTTTGATCCCGTCGGCGCTATGGTCAGCCGGCGCGGAATGCTTTAGATTTTGCCATGGCGGCGCCGGCCAGCGGTCAGGCCGGGCCGCTGGCACGACGCCGGTCCGGGCGGAACACAGGAGCGCATAATGGGCAAGAAATACGTGGTGGCGAACTTCACCAGTAAGGAGGAGGATGGCGCCCTGCCGGTGCTGGAGGGAACGCTCGGCCCCGCGGCGGTCGACATCCAGACGCTGTACGCGCGCAACGGCATTCTCGCTTTCGACCCGGGCTTCCGCTCGACCGCCTCGTGCCGGAGCGCCATTACCTACGTGGATGGCGACAACGGCGTGCTGCTCTACCGCGGCTATCCCATCGAGGAGCTGGCCGCCGCCAGCAATTACCTGGAGTGCGCCTGCCTGCTGATGTACGGCGAGTTGCCCGATCACGACCAGATGGAAATCTTCGAGGCCGCGATCCATCAGCACAATCTCCTGCACGAACAGGTCCTGAGCTTCTACCGCGGCTTCCGCCGCGACGCGCATCCGATGGCGGTGATGGTGGGCGTGGTCGGCGCGCTGTCGGCCTTCTATCACGAGGTGATGGACATCCGCAATCAGGAGGAGCGCCGGCTGGCGGCGATCCGCCTGGTTGCCAAGATGCCGACCATCGCCGCGGCCAGCTACACCTACAGCATGGGGCGGCCGCAGCGCTATCCGAACAACAGCCTCGACTTCGCGTCGAACTTCCTGCAGATGATGTTCGGGCTGCCCAATCAGGACTACGAGCCGAGCCCGGTGCTGGCGCGCGCCCTGGACCGGATCTTCATCCTGCACGCCGACCACGAGCAGAACGCCTCGACCTCGACCGTGCGCCTGGCGGCCTCGAGCGGGGCAAACCCGTTCGCCTGCATCGCCGCCGGCATCGCCAGCCTGTGGGGTCCGGCGCACGGTGGCGCCAACGAGGAGGTGCTCAAGATGCTGACCGAGATCGGCGGCGTGGAGAACATCCCCAAGGCGATCGCGCGCGCCAAGGACAAGAACGACCCGTTCCGGCTGATGGGCTTCGGGCACCGCATCTACAAGAACTTCGATCCGCGCTCGCGCGTGATCCAGGAGAGCGCCCGCGAGGTGCTGGCGCATCTCGGCGTCAACGACCCGCTGCTGGAGGTGGCCGTGCGGCTCGAGGAAATCGCGCTCAAGGACGACTACTTCATCGAGCGCAAGCTGTATCCGAACGTGGATTTCTATTCCGGCATCCTGCTGCGCGCCATGGGCTTCCCGACCAACATGTTCACGGCGATCTTCGCCCTGGCGCGGACCGCCGGCTGGGTGAGCCACTGGCTGGAGCTGCACGAGGACACCCACGGTATCGACCGTCCGCGCCAGCTTTACGTCGGGCACACACTTAGGCATTATCCGAAGAAGAACTAAGTCCAACCGAATCGACCGCCGCACAGAACCGGGAGAGGGCATGGGGTGTCGCAGCACGCCGATCGGGCGATCGATCGGCATTCTGGTGCTATGGCTGGGGTGCAGCGCGGTGGGGCAGGCGGCGGTCAGTCACGACGCAGCACGCGACTGGCGCACCCTGCTGAGCCCGCACTTCGCGGTTCACTATCACGACGGCACCGAGGCGCTGGCGCGCGAGACCGTCGCCATCGCCGAGCAGGTGCACGCGCGCCTGAGCGTCAAGTACCGTTGGACCCCGGCGGAGCGCACCGACATCGTCGTCTCGGACGAGTTTGACCTGTCGAACGGCTACGCCCAGGTGTTCGCGGCGAACCGCATGACCCTGTTCGTCGTGCCGCCGGACGAGCTCGGCAGCCTGGAGGATCACGGCGGCTGGCTCGAGACCCTCATCGTGCACGAGTACGCGCACATCCTGCATCTCGACAAGGCGGCGGGCGCGCCGCGCTTCCTGCGCCGGCTGTTCGGCCGGCATTTCCTGCTGTTCCCCAACACCTTTCAGCCGCGCTGGCTGATCGAGGGTGTGGCGACCTACGAGGAAACCGACGCGGCGCGCGGCATCGGCCGCGGGCAGAGCAGTTACTTCGACATGTTCATGCGCGTCGAGACGGCGCAGGGCATCAAGCCCTTGAGCCAGATCAATCAGCCGATGGCGAGCTGGCCGGCCGGCGTCGTGCCCTATCTGTACGGCGTGCAGTTCTTCGATTTTCTGGCGGAGCGCAACGGCGAGGCCGCGATCCCACGGCTGGTCGACGACTACAGCGACAACCTCCTGCCGTTCTTCATCAACCGCAACAGCCGCCGGACCGTCGGCAAGAGCCTCACGGCGCTGTGGCCGGAGTTCGAGGCCGGGCTGCAACGGCGCTACGAACCGCAGCTCGCGGCGATACGCGCGCGCGGCCTGCACGACGGCGAACGCGTGACGCGCCACGGCTATCTGACCGGCGCCAGCCGGCTGCTGGCCGACGGTCGTCTCTATTACCTGCGTTTCGACGGTGCCAGCGAGCCGGTCCTGATGGTGCTCGAAGCCGGCCGGGACCGTCCGCGTCGTCTGGCCGACGTCCACTACGGCGCGCGCCTCGACGTGCACCCGACCGCGGGCGCCTTGATCGCGCAGCCCGAGGTCCATCGCAACGCGAATCTGTACTTCGATCTCTACCGCGTCGACCTGCGGAGCGGCAGCCAGCGGCGCCTGACGCACGGCGCGCGCTACCGGCATGCGAGCTTCGATCCGTCCGGCGCGCGCATCGCCGCGGTCCATCATCGTCTCGGCGTATACCGTCTCGACCTGCTCGACGCCGACGGCCGGCGCCTGGACACGCTGTGGACCGGCGCGCCCGGCGAGGCGCTCGCGGACACCGATTGGGCACCGAACGGCGCCACGCTGGTGGCGTCGGTGTGGCGCGTCGACGGCGGCTGGAACCTCGAGCAGTTCGATCTCGACATGCGCCGCTGGCGGCGGCTCACCGACGACCGCGCCATCGAGATGCACCCGCGCCACACGCCGGACGGGCAGGCCGTGCTGTTCAGCTCGGACCAGGACGGCGTCTACAATCTCCGGCGCCTGGACATTGCGAGCGGCGCGATCACGACGCTCAGCAACGTCATCGGCGGCGCCTTCCACCCGCAGCCGGCCGCGGACGGTTCGGTGGTGTACTACACGGGCTACGGCCCCGAGGGCTTCGATATCCATCGGCTCGCGCCCGGGGACCTGGCCACGCCGGCCGTTC
Organism: Acidiferrobacterales bacterium; assembly: GCA_036393295.1. Classification (GTDB taxonomy): domain Bacteria; phylum Pseudomonadota; class Gammaproteobacteria; order Acidiferrobacterales; family UBA6901; genus DASWHF01. Next base: position 13,697 of record DASWHF010000165.1, on the reverse strand, counting down.
AGCCCGGCCCGTCGGCGGTCGTGGCCGCTACGCCGCCGGCGCCCGAGGGACTCGAGGACCGGCCGTACAGCCCCTACCCGGGACTGCGGCCGCGCTGGTGGTTCCCACACCTGGTGGTCGACAGCGGCCGCGCCGAGATCGGCGCCACCACTTCCGCCTGGGACGCCTTGCAGCGCCACATCTACGTCGTCGACGCGGCCTATGATTTCGACAACCAGTGGTTCGTCGGCAGCCTCGACTATATCTACGATCGCTGGCTCCCGATGCTCAAACTGCATGCTGCGCGCTTCAGTGAGCTCGAGCTCGACGCCGACGACGATCCGCTGCTGGTGCGGCGCGCCGACACCTGGCAGGCCGAGGTGGTGCTGCCCTGGCTTCGCCACCATCGTCGCGCGTCGTTGCACCTGACGGCCTTGCGGGAACGGGAAACCGAGCGGCCGGCCGAGACCGGAATCGTGGTGGCGCCGGACCTCGAGGATAATCTCGCCGGTGTCGCCCTGGTGTTCGACTCGACGCGCCGCTATCCCTTGTCGATCAGCCGCGAGTACGGGCGCAGCCTGCGGCTGGTGTACGAGACCAGCGACGCCCTCGGCGGCAGCGACTACAGCGGCGAGGTCTATACTGTGGACTGGCGCGAATACCTGTCCTTGTGGCGCGGCCATGTGCTGGCGGCGCGGGCGGTGGGCGGCTGGGGCACCAAGGACCCGCGGCCGTTCCGGCTCGGCGGCAGCCGCGGCGCCGCGCAGACGCCGGCGCTGCTGGGCGGCGCGAATCTCGATTCGCCCTTCAATCAGCGACGCTACGCGCTGCGCGGCTACCCGACCGGCCTGGCGTCGCTGCGCGGCCGGCGCATGGCGCTGGCGTCGCTGGAGTGGCGCTTCCCGGTGAAGCTCGTCGAGCGCGGATTCATGGCGCCGCCGCTCGGCCTGCACCAGGTGTTTGGCACGGTGTTCGCCGAGACCGCGAGCGTCTGGGACAACGGCGACCGGCCCGGACCCTATACCACCGGCGCCGGCCTGGAGGCGAACGCCGACCTGGCGCTGTTCTACAACCTGGGACTGAATCTGCGACTCGGATATGCCCATGGTTTCGACGAGGGCGGCAAAGATCAGGTCTATCTCAACGTCGGCGCGTCGTTCTAGCCCGCAGCGCGCCGCCTGCCCGCGCAACCGGACCCTGCTGGTCATGGTCCTGTCGGTCGCGCTGCTGCCGTCGGCGGGACTGGCCGAAGCGCCGGCGACACCGGCGCCGCCGTCCGCGGCGCCGGCGGGTGTGATCCGCGACATCCGCTTCGTCGGCAACAATACCACCCGGCCGCAGATCTTCCTGCAGGAAATGAAGATCCGGGTCGGCGATCCGGTCGACCCGGACAAGATCGAGCGCTCGCGCCAGGCGATCATGGACCTGGGGTTGTATAAATCGGTCGAGGCGCGCCTCATCCCCGAGGCCGACGGCAGCGTGCTCGAGATCGCGGTCAAGGAGAAGTACTTCATCCTGCCCATTCCCAAGGCCGACTACAACGAGGACACCCACCGCGTCGCGTTCGGCGCGCAGCTTCGGCTGGACAATCTCCGCGGGCTCAATCAGCAGCTCAAGCTGACCTACGAGCCGGACTCGGCGGACAACCCGGATCTCGAGACCACCACGTCGCGGCTTGAATACGTCTATCCGCGCGTTCGCGGCAGCCAAGTCGATCTCGATATGAATCTGGCGCGCACGGTCACGCCGGTCGAGGCGGACGTCAACGGCGTGCCGTCGACCTACGAGACCCAGGGTTCCTACGCCCACCTGATGGTGTCGCGCTGGTTCGCGCGCGAAAGCCCGACCATCGGCTGGCTCGTCGGCACCGGGCTGGTCTGGCAGAAGCAGGTGGTCGACGTTTATCAGGGCGAACGGCCGGAGATCCGCGAGGCCACCGGCGTGGGTGTGCTGTTGCGCATCCAGCGCTCGGAGGTGCGTGACCTGCTGTTCAGCCGCAGCGGCCGGGAGTACGGCTACACCGGCGAGTACGGAGCGCCGTTCCTCGGTTCGGACAGCGACTACGTGCGCCACGTGATCTTCTACCGGTCGTACATGCCGGTGCTCGACCGGCCGCACCGCAGCGTCCATGTGCAGCTGCAGCTCGGCATGGCCACCGAGCCGGTGTTCGGCAGCCCGGCATTCACGCTGGGCGGGGCCCGGAGCCTGCGCGGCTACCCGCGCGCGAGCGTGATGGGCAACGCCTTCGTGCTGGCCAATGTCGAGTATCTCACGCCGCTGTTCGACCGCAACGAGCTGCGCGGCGTGCTGTTCGCCGACATCGGCAACGCCTACCCCAGCAACAGCGAGCTCGACTTCAGCGGCCTCAAGTCCTCGATCGGCGTCGGCATGCGGTGGAAGCTGAAGTCGTTCGTCAATATCGATCTGCGGATCGACTGCGGCTATGCTCTGAATGCCGGCAGCGACCGGAACTACGAGTGCCACGCCGGGACCCGCGAGTCGTTCTGAACCGGGACCCGGGCCGTGGCGCGAACCGGCGGCAGGGCACGCGGCATTTGTCGACGGATCGGGATCCTAAGAGCACCTAACAAAATGAGAAACGGGTGTAGGGTGCGTCCCACGCACCGCTTAATATTTCGGTGCGCAGGGCGCACCCTACGGTTCGGCGTTGAATGCGAGGTCATTTTGTTCGGCACTCTAAGGGAGGTTGTAATGCGAAATTTATGGGTGGGGCTGGTGGCGGTGGTGACGGTGAGCGGCTGCGTGACGCATGCAGTCACGTCCGGGCGCGTGACGGTGCGCGACGACCGCGGCGTCGTGGCGGTCGGCTTCTCGACCCAGGACCGCAGAATCATCGAGGAATACTATCGCGCCGGCGGGCGGGTCCGGACGGCGCCGCCGGGACTCGCCAAGCGTGACGCGCTGCCGCCCGGCCTGGCCCGGCGCGATCGCCTGCCGCCGGGCCTCGAGGGGCGGGTCCTGCCGTCCGATCTCGAGCGCCGGCTCGGACCCGTTCCCTATCCCTATGTGCGGCTGCGCGTCGGCGCCGACATCGTGCTGATGGACAGGAACACGCGCGTGCTGGTCGACATCCTGTACGACGTCGTTCCCTGAACCGGGAAAACCCGACGCAAAGAATCATATTGTAGGCGGGGCATCCTGCCCCGCCGGTCCGCGGACCGATTGTGCCGAGCGGGGCTGGAAGCCCCGCCTACAGTTATTTTGATGCGTTGGAATGGAACCGCGCGGCCAGCGCGCGGCGCTTCTCGTAGGCCTCGCGCGCCAGCGCCACGTCCTCGAGGAAATACGGCAGCTCCTCCAGCAGCAGCGCCTGCGGCCCGTCGACCAGGGCCTTGGCCGGCGCCGGATGGAAATCCACCAGGATCATGTTGGCGCCCGCGATCACGCCCTGGGCGGTGACGTGCATGAGGTCGAGGATGCGGTCCGGGGCGGCGTCGCGCGTGCCGACCGAGTGCGAGGGGTCGATGCACACCGGCATGCGCGTCAGGCGCTTGACCACCGGCACGTGCGCGAAGTCGACGAAGTTGCGGTGCGGGTCGCCCATGTTGGTCTTCATGCCGCGCAGGCCAAAGACGATGCGGGTATTGCCCTCGCTCGCCAGGTACTCGGCGGCGTTGAGCGACTCCTCGAGCGTGATGCCGAAGCCGCGCTTCAGGAGCACCGGCAGCTCGCGCTGGCGGCCGACGATTTTCAGGAGCTCGAAGTTCTGGGTGTTGCGCGTGCCGATCTGCAGCATCACGCCGGTCGGGTGGCCGGTCTTCTCCAGGGCCTCGCGGATCTCATCCAGGTGCGAGTCGTGGGTGATCTCCATGGCGATCACCTTGATGCCGTACTTGCCGGCCAGCTCGAATACCCAGGGCAGGCAGTGCTTGCCGTGGCCCTGGAAGGCGTAAGGGTTGGTGCGCGGCTTGTAGGCGCCCATGCGCGTGCACACTTGGCCGTGGTCGCGCAGCGCGCGCAGCATCTGCTCGACATGCTCGGGGTTGTCCACCGCGCACAGGCCGGCGAATACGTTGAGATTGTCCTGGCCGAAGCGCACGCCGTTGTAGTCGAAGCTCGTCGGGCGGCGCTCGTCGCGGTGCCGGCCGAGGATGCGCCATTCCTCGGAGACGCGCACCACGCGCTCGACGCCGGCCAGCCCCTCGATCTCGGCCTTGTCGAGGGCCGCGGTGTCGCCGATCAGGTAGATCTCGGTCACGGTCTGCTGCGAGCCGACCTCCTGGTGGATGCGGGTCCGGATGTTGGGCCGGTTGGCGAGGAAGTCCATGAGCTGCCGGTAGTCGGGGCTGTCCGGGCTCGTTTCGGGTTTGAGAACAATGATCATCGCCGGTTTCCTGTCAGTGTGCGCGCGCCGGCGGCGCGCCGGCGGGGGCGGTATTGTAGCAGGGCGGGACCGGCTTGCGGCTACCCCCGGCGAGCGCCGCGGGCTAAGCTTGGCGCATGACCGCCCCGATACCGCGCCCGCGCGCGCCCCGCATCCCCAAGGCCGAGCTGCGCATCGAGACCTTCCGCGCCAGCGGGCCGGGCGGCCAGCACCTGCACAAGACCGAGTCGGCCGTGCGCCTCACGCACCTGCCCACCGGCATCAGCGTGACCGTCTCGGATACCCGCTCCCAGGCGCGCAACCGGGAACTCGCCCTCGAGCGGCTGGCCGAGCGTCTGCGCCGGCGCGCCGCGGTGCCCAAGCCGCGCAAGCCCACGCGTCCGGGCCGCAAGGCGGTCGAGCGGCGCCTGACGGGCAAGCGCCAGCGCGCCGGGGTCAAGGCGCTGCGCGGTCGGGTGCGCGAGGATTGAACGGCAGGTCGAGGCGCCAGAGCATCAGACCGGCGAGCGTGGCCAGGAAGGCCGAGGTCAGGAACGCCGCCGCCACGCCGTACAGCGACCAGAGGACACCCAGCCCGACGCCGGCCGGCACCGCCGCGAGGCCGGTGAGCATGTGATACCAGCCGAAGGCCGTGCCGCGCTGGTCGGGGTCGGCCAGATCGCGCACCAGCGCGCGCTCGGCGCCCTCGCTCAGGCCGTAGTAACCCGCCAGCACGAAACCCAGCGCCCAGAACGCGGCGACATCGTTGCTGAGCGCCAGGCCGAGCAGGGCGAGCGCATACAGCACCCAGCCGGCGAGGATCACCGGGCGGCGCCCGTGGCGGTCGGCGAGCCGCCCGCCGGCCTCCGAGATCAGCGACTTGGCGACGTGCACCGCGGCCCACAGCAACAGCAGCGCGACCACCCCCAGGCCCAGCTCGTGCCCGCGCAGCAGCAGAAAGGTCTCGGGGATGCGCCCGGCCACGAACAGCGTGACGCTGGCGAGGTAGTGGCGCGTGACGGGCGGAAGCCGCGACCAGCGCAGCGGCGCCAGCGCCGCCGGCGGCGCGCGCCGCGACTCGGCGACGCCGAAAACGATGAGCGCGACCGCCAGCACGCCCGGCAGCGCCGACCAGGCGATCACGATGTCGAGCCGGTCCGTGCCCCAGTAGACCACCGCGGCCGCCGTCAGGGCGCCGAGCACGGCGCCGGCGTGGTCGAGGGCGCGGGTATAGCCGTAGGCGCGTCCGGCGTTACCGTCGTGCACGGCGTCGGCGATCAGCGCATCGCGCGGCGCGGTGCGCAGGCCCTTGCCGATCCGATCGGTCACGCGTATGCCCAGCACCATGGACCAGTGGCCGGACAGGCCGATCAGCGGGCGCACCAGGTTCGACAACAGATAGCCGCCCACGACGTAGGGCTTGCGGTGTCCGCCGCGCCGGTCCGAGCGCCTTCCGGCCCACAGCTTGAGCAGGTTGGACACGGCGTCGGCCAGGCCCTCGATGAGCCCCAGGGCCACCGGCCCGGCGGCCAACGTGGTGGCGAGCAGCAGCGGGATCAGCGGCACCACCATCTCGCTGGCGAAATCGTTGAGCAGGCTCACCAGGCCGATGATCACGACGTTGCGCGGCAGGGTGCGTGTCGGGCGCACGGGCGTCATGGGCGACGGTCGCGACGCAGGCAGCGACCGTGGGATGGACATCGGCGCAGCGGCATGGCGACGGGCGCCTCCGGAACCGGGAGTCGGTGGAAAATTAGTACATTAGCATATCGCGATCCGTCGGCGGCGGCGCGTGCCGCGCGCATTGTCACGCCCGGGGAGTTCACGTAGCATGGTTGCGCGACCGCGCCAGTCGAGGGCGGCCGAAGGAGTGGAGGAGGCTGTGTCACGGGTCGGCCAAGTCACCCTGTCAGGTGTCCGTCCTGGATTACAATTCGCGTGATTCAGCAATCCATGAAAAGTGTGCACGTTGCGCACATGTTTGGGTAACGAGGTTACGAGTCTATGCAAACTGGTACGGTGAAGTGGTTCAATGAGGCGAAGGGATTCGGCTTTATCACCCCGAGCGACGGGAGCCCGGATGTATTCGTGCATTTCTCCAGCATCGAGGGTGATGGGTTCAAGACCCTCGCCGAAGGTCAGAAAGTCGAGTTCGAGTCCACCAAGGGGCCCAAGGGTATGCAGGCGACGCGCGTGGTTCCGCGCTGAGCCGCCGATACCTCCCGCCAGAGAATCCGCCCCGCGTCACCCCGGGGTGCCCCATCCGCCCGCCGCCGCCCGTAACGCGACTGCCGTTGCCACGGGCGGCGGTGGCGCGACCTGTCGCGTCCCGGTGACGGCGATCGACTTGCAGCCACCGTCATGAACACCGCGCCGCCCTCCCGCCCGTATCCGCGCCGCCGGCCGGCGGTGACCCTGACCGGAAAATTCATCCTGCTGTTGATCGGTTTCCTGAGCCTGCAGCTCATACAACTCGCGATCGGCATGCTCGCGGCCCTGCATCTCGGCGAGGAGGCGGGCGCGATCGATATCGCCGGCCGGCAGCGCCTGCATACCCTGAGCCTCCTGACCACGGCGCGCGACGCGCTGGCGTCGGGTGACGCGATCGCGTGGCAGCGGCTTGATACGGAGATCGATGCCTATCACCGGTTCTTCGTCGAATTCGATCCGCAGCGGCGCAGCGCCGGCGAGCGGCTGTTCTTCGTCGGAGTCCACGGCGACCTGTCGGCGCCGCTGCGGGTCGCGCGCCGCGCCTGGGAAGACGATCTGGCGCCGCTGTTGACCGAGCTGGCGCTCAAGGCGCCGACCGAGGCCGAGGCGGCGCTCGCGCGCTACGCGGCGCTGGCGCCGGAGCAGATCGCCCGGTTCGATGCGCTCGTGACGGAGCTGGACAAGGCCATCCGCGAGGACACGTTGCGGCTCGCCGGGCTCCAGGCGACGATCGTGGCCGGCTCGGTGCTGCTCGGCCTGATCGGCTTGTGGATGGCGCGGCGCATCGTCAGTCGGCCGATGGCGCGCCTGATCGAGGCGACCGCGGCGATCGCCGACGGCGCCTACGAGCGGCGTGTCGCGGTCCGCTCGCATGACGAGATCGGCGAGCTGGCGCGTACCTTCAACCGCATGGCGGCGGCGGTCGGCGATCATACCGCGCGCATCGTCGCGCTGAACGACGCGGCCTTGGCGCTGACCGCCGCGCACGATCTGCCCGGGCTGCTGGACGAGGCCATGACCTCCGGCATGAGCCTCGGTAGCGCGCAGGCCGCCGCCGTCGCCTGGTACGATCCCGGCGCGCAGCGCCTCGCCCGGTGGCTGCATCGCGGCGTGTCGCAGGAATTCGGCGCCGCGCTGGACGCCGCCTTGGGCGCCGCCGCCGACGCCGCGATCGCCCAGGGCCGTTATCAGTTCTGCAACGGCGGCACGCCCTGCATGCTCGACGCGCAGGCGCGCCGCGAAGGCCTGCGCTGCGCGATCCTGCTGCCGCTCGTTGCGTATCGCGGTCCGCTCGGTGTGCTCGTCTATTTCCGGCGCGACCAGGACCGCTACATGCCGGCCGAGGCCGAGCTGCTGGTGACCTTCGCGCGCCTGGTGGCGGGCGCGGCCGAAACCGCCCAGCTGCACGCGCAGACCCAGGAGATGGCGGTCACCGACGCGCTCACCGGCCTGCGCAACCGGCGCCTGTTCGGCGAGCGGCTGGGCGAGGAGCTGTTGCGCGCCCAGCGCTACGCCAAGCCGCTCAGCCTGATGATGCTCGATCTGGATCTGTTCAAGGACATCAACGATCGGCACGGCCACGTGGCCGGCGACGCGGTGCTCCAGCAGTTCGGTCGGCTGCTCGCCGCCCAGATGCGCGACGTCGATCTCGCCGCGCGCTACGGCGGCGAGGAGTTCGCCGTGATTCTGCCCGAGACCGATGGCGATGCCGCGCGCCGTATCGGCGAACGCATCCGCGCGGCGGTGCAGGCCGCGCATTTCGAAGCGCCGGACGGCCAGGTCATCCCGCTCACCGTCAGCATCGGCATCGCCGCCGCGCCGCCGGCGCCCAAGGACGGCGCGGTGCTGATCGAGGCGGCCGATGCGGCGTTGTATCAGGCCAAGCAGGCGGGAAGGAATTGTGTTAGAGGCTAGTAACAAGTAGCAAGTTGCGAGTGGCAAGGACACCGATTACCGTTCTTGCTACTTGCTACTTGCTACTTGCTACTTGCTACTTGCTACTTGCTACTTGCTACTTGCCCCTTTCCATCACCATCGCATAGAACCCGTCCGTGCCATGGCGGTGCGGATACAAGCGCAATGCCGAATCGGTAAACGTAAGCGCCACATCACGACGCGCCAGGATGTCGCCGGCAGGCAGGACGGTGAACGCGGGATGGTCGGCGAGAAAGGTTTCGACGACGGCGTCGTTCTCGGCATGCAGCAGACTGCAGGTGGCGTACACCAGTCGGCCGCCGGGTTTCACCAGCGACGCGGCGGCGGCGAGGATGCGGGCCTGCTGCGCGCTCAGGGCGTCGAGGTTGGGGCGGCGCCACTTGAGATCGGGACTGCGGCGCAGCGTGCCGCTGCCGCTGCACGGCGCGTCGACCAGCACGCGGTCGATCTTGCCGTGCAGGCGCCGCACGCGGTCGTCGCGTTCGTGGGCGATGGCCACGGCGCGCACGTTGTCGAGCCCGGCACGCGCCACGCGCGGCTTGAGCCGTTCGAGCCGGGATGCCGACACGTCGAAGGCGTAGAGCGTGCCGCTGTTGGCCATCGCGGCGCCGAGTGCGAGCGTCTTGCCGCCGGCGCCGGCGCAGAAGTCCACCACCATCTCGCGGCGGCGTGGCTCGACCAGCAGCGCCAACAACTGGCTGCCTTCGTCCTGGACCTCGAACCAGCCGTCGCGGAAACTCCCGGTCTTGAACAGCGGCGCGCGTTCCCGGCGGCGCAGTCCGAGCGGCGAGTAGGGCGTGGGCTCGGTCGCGTAGCCCTCGCCGGCGAGCCGCGCCGCCAGCGCCTCGCGGGTGCACTTGAGCGTGTTGGCGCGCAGATCGAGCGGCGCCGGCCGGTTGAGCGCCTCGGCCAGTTGCAGGGTCTCGGCATCGCCGAGCTCATCGAGCAGGGGGTCGAGCAGCCAGTCCGGCAGGTTGGTGCGCACCGCCGGCGGCAGGCCGTCGAGCGGCTCGCGGGCGCGCTGCGCGACGCGCTCGGCGCGCGCGTCGCCGCCGGGCTCGGCGCACCAGCCGAGCTCGCGCAGCGCGCGCGTGCTCACGCCGTCCGCGGACAGGAGCTGGGCCGCCACCAGATCGGCCGCCGGCGCCTGGTCGCGCTCGAGCAGGTATTCGAGATACAGACGCCGCCGCAGGCAGGCATAGACGGTCTCGGCGAGCTGCCCGCGCTCGCGCTGGCCGAGCTTGGGATGGGCGCGGAAGTAGCGCTCCATCTGCTTGTCGGCCGGCAGGCTCTCCGCCAGGATCGCCCCCAGCAGCTCCGCGGCATGCATAAATGGGATCACTTGAATCTTGCTGCTCGTAACTAGGGAAGCTCTGAACAAGTGGTAGAGACTGTCACGACGGGTCCCCTCTCCCACCGGGAGAGGGACAGGGTGAGGACAAAAGCACCGCTAATACCCCCTCACCCTAACCCTCTCCCCCGCCATGGGCGGGGGAGAGGGAACTTGTTCAGAGTTTCCCTAGCCACTCGCCACTGTTCTTTACTTGCCATAACGCTTCAGCAGATCCCCGTAGGCATCGATCCGCCGATCGCGCAGGAACGGCCAGATGCGCCGCACCTGCTCGGATCGCGCCAGGTCGATCCCGGCCACCAGGACCGCGGGCGCGTCGCTCGGCGCCTCGGCGAGGATCTCGCCCTGCGGGCCGGCGACGAAGCTCGAGCCCCAGAAGCGGATGCCCGGCCCGCCGCCCGGGTCGGGTTCGTCGCCGACGCGGTTGCAGGCCAGCACCGGCAGTCCGTTGGCGACGGCGTGCGCACGCTGGACGGTGATCCAGGCGTCGCGCTGGCGGCTGCGCTCGGCGTCGTCATCGCGCGGGTCCCAGCCGATCGCGGTCGGGTAGAGCAGCAGCTCGGCGCCGTGCAGCGCCATGAGGCGCGCACCCTCCGGGTACCACTGATCCCAGCAGACCATCACGCCGAGCCGGCCGACCGAGGTGTCGATCGGCGCGAAGCCGAGGTCGCCGGGCGTGAAATAAAACTTCTCGTAATAGCCGGGATCGTCGGGGATGTGCATCTTGCGGTACTGCCCGGCGATGCGGCCGTCGCGCTCCAGCACCACCGCGGTGTTGTGGTACAGCCCGGCCGCGCGGCGCTCGAAGACCGACGCGACAATCACGATGCCGAGCTCGCGGGCGAGCGACGCGAGCTCCTCGGTGGTCGGTCCGGGGATGGGTTCGGCCTGATCGAAGCGGCGCGTGTCCTCGGTCTGGCAGAAGTACACGCCGGCATGCAGCTCCTGCAGCAGCACCAGCCGCGCGCCGCGGCCGTGGGCCGCGCGTATCCCCTCGATACTCGCGGCGAGATTGCGCCCGCGGTCCTCGCCGCAGGCCTGCTGCACCAGTCCGACCTTCAGTATCCGGCCCATGCGCCTATCCTAGCACGTCGTCCGGCGGGGTCAGCGCAGCACGCCGGCCGGCAACTGCATGGTCACGCAGTGCAGGCTGCCGTGCTGGTGGATCAGCGGCAGGCACGGGATGCCGACGATTTCGCGCCCCGGGAAGCAATGCCCCAGGCGCTCCAGGGCCACGGCGTCGGCGGGATCGTCATAGGTCGGCACCAGCACGGCGCCGTTGATGATCAGGAAATTGGCGTAGGTCGCGGGCAGGCGCGCACCGTCGGCGTCGCGCTTGGGCGCGGGCCAGGGCAGTGGCACGAGCCGGTAGGGGTCGCCGGCCGGCGTGCGGAATTCGCCGAGCTCGCGCTGCATGGCGCGAAGCTCGGTGTAATGCGGGTCGCGCGCGTCGTCGCAGCGCACATAGGCGATGGTGCCGGCGTCGCACAGCCGCGCCAGGGTGTCGATGTGGCTGTCGGTGTCGTCGCCTTCCAGGTAGCCGTGCGCGAGCCACAGCACGCGATTGAGGCCGAGCAATTCCGCGAGCCGGGCCTCCAGCCGGCCGCGGTCGAGCCCCGGGTTGCGCGTCGGCGCCAGCAGGCAGCGTTCGGTGGTGAGCAGCGTGCCGGAACCGTCGACCTCGATGCTGCCGCCTTCCAGCACCAGGTCGACCGTCTGCAGCGGCGCGGGGCCGAAAGCGCCCTGCGCGTAGAGCCGGCGCGTCAGGGCATCATCCAGCGCGGCCGGGTATTTGCCGCCCCAGCCGTTGAAGCGGAAGTCGAGCAGGGTCGCCTCGCCCTGGCACAGCACGGTCAGCGGCCCGTGGTCGCGCGCCCAGGTGTCGTCGGATTTCGCCACCGCGAGCAGCGTGCGCGCGGCGGGCACGCCGGCGGCCGCCAGCAGCCCCTCCACATACCGCCGGTGGCCGTCGTCGTAACAGGCGATCAGCACCCGCTCGAATCGGCCGACCGCACGCGCGATCGCCACGAACACCGGCTCGACCGTATCGAGCATCCCGGCCCAGTCGCCGTGGGCATGCGGCCAGGTCAGCTGCACGCCGCTTTGCGGCGCCCATTCGGGCGGCAGATAGGGTCGGCAATCGGGCTGGCTCATGGCGGTGCGCGGGAGGGACCGGGCCGGCATCTTAGCCCGCCGGCCGTGCCGCGCCAAGGCATCGTCGCGCCCACCGGGATCCTGACCGGGTCGATCGGACGCGCGCGGTCCCGCATCGGGAACGCCGCCGCCGATCCTGGTACAATGCGCCGCTTTCCCGGCGGGCGCGCCCGCCGTATTGCGCAGCGTCAGGAGTCCCGATGCCCTTGATTCGTCCCTTCCCCGGTCTGCGACCGCTGCCGGCGCGCGCCGCCGAGGTGATCGCGCCGCCCTACGATGTCGTGAGCTTCGAGGAGGCGCGCCGCCGCGCCGCCGGCCGGCCCTTGAGCTTCCTGCACGTCTCGCGCCCCGAGATCGACCTGCCGGACGGCACCGATCCCTACGGCCCGGCGGTCTACGCGCGCGGTCGCGACAACTTCCGCGCCCAGATCGAGGCCGGGGTGCTGGTCCAGGATCCCGCACCTTACTACTACCTGTATCGGTTGATCATGGGCACGCATGTCCAGGCCGGCCTGGTGGCGGCGGCGTCGGTCCGGGACTACGACAGCAACCGCATCCGCCGGCACGAGTTCACCCGCCCCGACAAGGAGGACGACCGCGTGCGCCAGATCGACGCGCTCGACGCCCAGACCGGGCCGGTGTTTCTCACCTACCGCCACCGGGCGGCGATCGACGCGCTGGCCGGACGGCTGGCGGCCGGCGCGCCGGACGTGGACGTGACCGCCGACGACGGCGTGCGCCACACCCTGTGGGTGATTCGCGACGCCGCCGACATCGCGGCCCTGAGCGCGGACTTCGACGCCATGGACTGCCTGTACATTGCCGACGGCCACCATCGCTCGGCGGCCGCGTCGCGCGTCGCCGCGGCGCGTGCCGCCGCCAACCCGCGCCATACCGGCGAGGAGCCGTATAACTATTTTCTCGCGGTGATCTTCCCCGACAATCAGATGCAGATCCTCGACTACAACCGCGTGGTCAGGGATCTCCATGGCCTGTCGCCGGCGCAGTTGCGCGAGCGGCTCGCCGCCGCCTTCGAGCTCGCGCCCAGCGACACGGCCTGCAAGCCGGCGCGCGCCGGCGAGTTCGGCATGTACCTGGACAGCCGCTGGTACCGGCTGCGCATCCGCCCGGAGCGCGTGCCGCAGGACGATCCGGTGCGGCGCCTCGACGTGAGCCTGCTCGCCGATCACCTGATCGCGCCGATCCTCGGCATCACCGACCCGCGCCGTGACAAGCGCATCGACTTCGTCGGCGGCATCCGCGGCTTGAAGGAACTGGAACGGCGGGTCGACACGGGGGAGATGGCGGTGGCGTTCGCGCTCTATCCGACCGCGATGGCCGATCTCATGGCGGTCGCCGACGCCGGCGAGGTCATGCCGCCCAAGTCCACCTGGTTCGAGCCCAAGCTCGCCGACGGCATGGTGTCGCACCTGCTGGGTTGAGCGAAAGCGCTCAGGCGCCGGTCCACGGGTCGGACGTGCCGGCCCATTGTTCGAACTGTCCGGCCGGCAGCGGATGGGAGATGAAGTAGCCCTGGGCCTCGTCGCAGCCGTAGGCCGCCAGCTGGTCCCAGGTCGCCTGGGTCTCCACCCCCTCGGCCACGACCCGCATGCCGAGATTGTGGGCGAGGTCGATGATCGTGCGCACGATCAGCGCCGCGTCCTTGTTTTGGGTCATGTCGACCACGAAGGATTTGTCGATCTTCACGGCGTTCACCGGCAGCTTCTTGATATAGGCGAGCGA
>DASWHF010000164.1:0-2434 GCA_036393295.1 Acidiferrobacterales bacterium | reverse complement strand
GCCGACTGGCGCAGCGCATCCCGCGGCTGCGTCCGTGCACACCCTACGGTGTCATGCGCCTGCTCCAGACCATCGGCGAGGCACTGGAAGGCAAGGAGGCCGTCGTGGTCGGCGCCTCGAATATCGTCGGACGCCCCATGTCGCTCGAACTGCTGCTGTCCGGCTGCACCGTCACGACCTGTCACCGATATACCCAGAATCTGCCCGGTCATGTCGCGCGCGCCGACGTGCTGGTGGTCGCGGTCGGCAAGCCCGGCATGGTCAAGGGCGACTGGATCAAGCCCGGCGCCATTGTCATCGACGTCGGCATCAACCGGCTGCCCGACGGGAAACTGGTCGGCGACGTGGAATTCGAAACCGCCAGACAGCGTGCCGGCTGGATTACGCCGGTGCCGGGCGGTGTCGGACCGATGACCGTGGCCACGCTGCTGCTGAACACGCTGGAAGCCGCGGAGTATCGCGACAACAAAGAATGATAGTATGGCGTCAGCCCTGACGCCGACGAAACAACCCGTGGCCCCACCCAGCAAAAATTCACCCGCCTCCCCGCCGTTACTGCAGCTCGACACCGCGCGCCTGTATCGGGACGGCGTCGGCGCCGAAGGCATTGACCGCACCGAGGTCGAGGCGCTGGCGCCGGAACTGCGGCGCGTGCATCAGACGGTCGTCGATAAATCCGCGGGCGGCCTGGATGCCGAGTTCGCCTGCCTGACACTGCACGACAGCATGCCGGCAACACTCCCGCCAATCGAAGCGGCGGCGGAGCAACTGCGTCGTTTCGAGGATGTCGCCGTCATCGGCATCGGCGGTTCCAGTCTCGGCGCCAAGGCCGTGTACCAGGCGCTCGTCGATGAGCCCGGGGCCCGCCGGCCGCGGCTGCATTTCCTGGAAAACATCGATCCCCGCAACCTGGATGTATTCATCCGCAACCGCCCTGCCGAAAAGTCAGCCGTGGTTTGCATCAGCAAGTCCGGCGGGACCATTGAAACGGCCATCCAGTATCTGATCCTGCGCGAGTGGCTGGAGCAGCAATTGGGCAAGGATAAGGCGCGCCGGCACCAGTGGCTGATCACCGATCCGGCACAGGGGTGGTTGCGCGAATTGGCCACGCGCGAGGGAATGGCGTCGCAGCCGGTGCCACCGCGGGTGGGCGGGCGTTATTCGGTGCTGACCGCCGTGGGGCTGTTGCCGCTGGCCGCGGCCGGCGTGGATATCCGCGGCCTGCTCGCCGGCAGCGCGGCCAACGCGGCGCGCTGTGGCTCCGAAAAGGCTTCGGATAATCCGGCGCTGGAACTAGCCGCCCTGTTTTTCCTGCTGGACACCCACCGCAACAAGCGCGTCTCGATCATGATGCCCTATGCCGATCCGTTGCAGCTCTTCGGCGACTGGTACCGCCAGCTGTGGGCGGAATCCCTCGGCAAGCGCCGCGGCGCACGCGCGGACGATCCGCCCGCCGGCACGCTGCCGGTCACGGCGCTGGGCACGGTGGACCAGCACAGCCAGTTGCAAATGTATCTCGAGTCGCGGCGTGACAAGATTTTCAGCTTCCTGGCGGTCGACCGGCGCGAGCCCAATCCGCGCATCCCGCTGGCCGAGCATGACCGGAAATATTTTCCCTATCTCGATGGCAAGCACATGCAGGACGTGCTCGAGGCCGAGCTCCAGGCCACGCGCCAGGTGATCACCGAAACCGGCCACCCGAACATGACCCTACGTCTGGCCCGGCTCGACGCCCACGCGCTGGGCCAGCTGATCGATCTCTACCAGCGCGTCACGGTCTACACCGGCCTGCTCTATGGCATCAATCCGCTGGACCAGCCCGCCGTGGAAAAAGGCAAGCAACTGGCGATCCGGCTGCTCGGCGGTGGCCGCTAAGCGGAAATCATCGCCGCGCCGTAGCACCCGCGCCGGCGGCCTGAGAAATCTTTATCGTCGCTGGCGCTCCCGAAGCAATACCCTGTCCGATACGCTGTGGTCGGAAGCCCTGCGCAGCAGCGCCTACGCGCGCGTCCTGCCGCCAGACGACCGGGCGCGCCTGCGCGAGCTCACGGCGCAGGTTCTGCGCGCCAAATTCCTCGAAGGCGCGGCGGGGTTCAAAGTCACCGAACCGGTGCGCGCGCGTATCGCGCTGCACGCCGTCATTCCCGTCCTCCATCTCGGGCTCGATTATTATGCCGACTGGAGCTCGATCGTGATCTATCCGGGCGATTTCCGCGTGCACGATGAGTACATGGATGAGCATGGCATCGTGCACCGCGAGATCATGGATCTCTGCGGTCAGTCCATGTCCCAAGGTCCGATCGTGCTGTCCTGGGAAGCCATGCGCGAGGAAGACGAAACGCCCGGCGATCACGATCTCGTGATCCATGAATGCGCGCACAAGCTGGACCTGCTCAACGGCGACGCCAACGGCTTTCCGCCGCTGCACCCGGAC
>DASWHF010000163.1:0-1667 GCA_036393295.1 Acidiferrobacterales bacterium | reverse complement strand
AAAGCTCGACCTCCTCGCGCGACACGGTGAGATCGCCCTTGGCGGTGTGGATCACGAGCGGCTTGCCTTCGCCGAAAACCGCCACGCCGGCAACGGCCTCCTCGCTCTTGGCGAATTTCGCCGTGGGGACGTTGAGAATCCGGTTGCCCTTGCCCCGGGGCATCTGCGGCAGATTCTTCACCCTGAATACCAGCATCTGGCCCGCAGTCGTGACGGCCGCGAGCAGGTCTTTTTTAAGGTCGCTGACCGGTTGCGGCGGCAGAACTTTCGCGTCCTTGGTGGTCTTGAGCACGGTCTTGCCGGCCTTCTTGTTCGACACCAGGTCCTCGAGCTTCGCGACGAAACCATACCCCGCGTTGGTCGCCAGCAGATATAAATCCTCCGGGGCTCCCATCATCGTCCCGGCCCAGGTGGCGCCCGGCGGCGGATTGAGGCTCGAACTCAGGGGCTCGCCGTGGCCGCGCGCCGACGGCAGCTTGTGCGCCGGCAATGAATAGGTGCGGCCGGTGGAGTCGATGAACACCGCGAGCTGGTTGCTCTTGCCGCGCGCGGCCTGATGGAACTTGTCACCGGCCTTGTAGTCGAGCGTGCGCGGGTCCATGTCATGGCCCTTGGCGGCGCGCACCCAGCCCTTCTCGGACAGGATCACGGTCACCGGCTCGGTCGGCAGCAGCGCGGTCTGGTCGATCTGCTGCGCGGCCTTGCGCTCGACCAGCGGCGAGCGGCGCGCGTCGCCGTATTCATGCGCGTCGGCGATGAGCTCGTCACGCACCACCTGCTTCAGCAGCCGCGCGGACTTGAGGGTTTTCTCCAGATGCTGACGCTCGCGCGTGAGCTCGTCCTGCTCCCCGCGGATTTTCATCTCCTCGAGTTTGGCGAGGTGGCGCAAGCGGGTTTCGAGGATCGCCTCCGCCTGGGTCTCGGTCAGCTTGAAGCGCTTCATGAGGACCGGCTTCGGTTCGTCCTCGCGGCGGATGATGCGGATGACCTCGTCCAGGTTCAGGAACGCGGCCAGCAGGCCGTCGAGGATGTGCAGCCGGGCCTCGACGCGCTCGAAGCGGTGCTGCAGGCGCCGGCGCACGGTCTCGGTGCGGAACTTGAGCCATTCCTTGAGCAGCTCCTTGAGGTTGTACACCCGCGGCCGGCCGTCGAGACCGATCATGTTCAGGTTCACGCGATAGCTGCGCTCGAGATCGGTGGTGACAAACAGATGCGACATCAGCTCCACCGGATCGACGCGGTTGGAGCGCGGCACGATCACCAGGCGCGTCGGGTTCTGGTGGTCGGACTCGTCACGCAAGTCCTCGACCATGGGCAGCTTCTTCTGCTGCATCTGCTGCGCGATCTGCTCGATGACCTTGGAGCCCGAAACCTGATACGGCAACGCGGTGATGACAATGGCATCGTCCTCGCTTTCCCATTTGGCGCGGGCGCGGATCGAGCCGTTGCCGGTTTCGTAGATGGCGCGGATTTCACTCTTCGGCGTGATGATCTCGGCCTCGGTGGGATAGTCCGGGCCCTTGATGTGCTTGAACAGGTCCTTGAGGCCGGCGTCCGGCTCCTCCAGCAGGTGCACGCAGGCCGCGGCCACTTCGCGCACGTTGTGCGGCGGGATGTCGGTGGCCATGCCGACGGCGATGCCGGTGGTGCCGTTGAGCAGGACATGC
>DASWHF010000162.1:0-55203 GCA_036393295.1 Acidiferrobacterales bacterium | reverse complement strand
CGGCATGCCGTTGAGCTGTCTGTTGCGGTACTGAGCGGAGCGGGCCGGTGCACGCATACTCCCTCCTTTGTTCGATTTGAGTTGTTATCGCTTCGCTGCCGCAGGCCGAGGCAATGATCGCGCCCGCCTGCCAAGAATAGGTAAGCGCGCGACCGTTTTCCAGGAATGGGGACGGCAAAGTTACGCCGGACGGTGGAAGAGCTCGAGCGCCGGGGGCGCCCTGTTTCTCTTAAAACAGATTATCCCAGAAGGAGCACTTGTCGTCTTTCAGCAGGACATCGCCGGCCGGCACCACGTCGAGGATCTGATAGGGATCGGTGACCGGATCGTATTCCTGCCAGAACGGCAGGTTGGCGCCGTTCGGGTCGCCGCCGGCGGCGAATTGCGTCCAGTAATGGAGCAGGTGGGATTCGACGACCCGGTCGTCGTCGTTGGCGAAGAAGTGGACGCCGTCCATGTGCTGGAACACGTAGAGCAGCTCCGAGCCGTGATAGGCGCCGTCGGCGTGCCGCTCGGGCGCCGACAGGATCCGCCGGAAGTGGTAACGGTACACGGGCTCACCCTGCACCGCGCTCACCTGGCGCGCGATCTTTCTGGCGGTGCAGGTGATATTGCGGTCCGACATGACCTGCACCATGGCCTCGCGCGGCGAGGCGTAGTCCGAGACCGGGTACATCTGCAGTGCCGCGTCGACGTGCTGCACGCCGACCATCTGCGCCACCGTCGTCCGGTAGATGAGCTCGGTCGTGACGTTTTCGAAGCGGTGGGCGTATTCGGCGGCGTTGGACCCGATCACGAAAGGCACGCGGTTGTGCTCGCCGCGCGCCAGCACGGCCAGGGGCTGATCGAGCGCGAAGTAACCGTCGATGAAAGGGTGGAAGGTGAAGGAGCCCAGCCCCTTGGGTTGGGCGCTTTGCGCCAGGATCAGATCCTCGGCGGGCAGGTCACGCAGGCATTGCATGACGTCCGGCGCGCCCGAACAGCCCACTTCCTGCAGCAGGTCATCGGTGTATTGCTCCATCAGCGACTCGGGATGCAGGTAGCACACGCCGCTTTGCATCAAGGCCCGCGCGAACAGCCCGCGTGCCAGCGGGCTGGTCATCAAGGCGCAGACATTGTACGCGCCGCCGGACTCGCCGAAGATCATGACCCGGCCGCTGTCGCCGCCGAAGACGGCGATATTCTCCTGCACCCATTCGAGCGCCGCGACCTGATCGAGCAGGCCGAAATTGCCGGTGTTGGCGGGTCTCATGGCCGCGTGCCGGATGAATCCCAGCGGACCAAGACGGTAGTTCGCGGTCACGACGACGACATTGCCGCGCGCGGCAAGGCGGGAACCGTCGTACCAGGCGGGTCCGCCGGACGTATTGAGTATGAAGTCGATGCTTTCGGCGGTCGATCCGGCGAAGTTGCCGCCGCCGTGGATGAAGAACATCACCGGCAGGCGGTCGCCGGGCGTTCGCGCGGCGGGTGTCCACACATTCAGGTAAAGGCAGTCCTCCACGCCCTGGTATCCGCTGCCGGAACTGCCGTCATCCGACGCCGGTGTTTGCGGGCAGGGGGGCGGAAGCGTCTTCGCCTCCCTGACACCGGCCCAATGCGCGACGGGCTGCGGCGGTGCCCAGCGCAGCTCGCCGACCGGCGGCGCGGCGTAGGGTATGCCCTGGTAGGCATCGGCGTCGTTCTCCCGGCTGCCTTGCAGCAGGCCGGCCGTGACGGCCACGACCGCGGGCACCGCGGCCGCCGGCGGCGCGGTATCGCCATTGCCCTGCCCACAGCCCGCCGCGAGCGCGGCCGTTGCCAGGATCAACCGATGGAACGTTCCCATTGCCCGAGCCTCCCCTTGCGCAGCCGTGGAAACAGGCCGGCTCGTCAGCCCGAGCCTGCCGGACTCCCGGCGTGCATGGGGACGTTAACGCATGAGTGCGGCGGGCGTTGACACAAGAGACAGGCGCGATGGGCGACGTGATGCGGACCGGGCGGTGCCCGGCCCGGTGTGCCGGCGGCTGATATGACCTACTCGAAAAGCGGCGCCAGGAATGCGGTGTCCTCGAAACCCCGTCCCGTCAGCGACCGGCGCGCCGCTTGCCGCACGATGACCAGATTGCGCGAGGGAATGACATAGAGTTTCTGCCCGCCGGCGCCCGCCGCCTTGATGATCGATTCGGGCGCGTGTATCTCCTTGAGCCGCGCGGCGCGGCGGTCATCGCGTCGGCCTTTGGAGTCGATGCCGCCGCGTGCCGGGAGCCAGAAGCCGAGACCATAACCCGGATTCGCCGCCGAACCCTTGAAGCACTCGGCCAGCAAGTCTTCGTCCAGGACCCGTCGCCCGTCCCACCGGCCGCCGTTGAGGATCAGTTGCCCGTACTTGGCCCACTCGCGCCGTCAGGGACGCGCCGCCGAACAGTCGCGGATTGCCGTCCGGCCCGGTCTTCCAGGAGTCGACCGTAATCCCGATCGGCCGCAACACCCGACGCGTCAGATACGCGCGCGGATCTTCGCCGGTCGCTGCGAGCTTGCGATGCATGAGCTCGCCGAAGACCTGGAACGGGACCGGACCGTACTCGAACGTCGTGCCCGGCGGATGCCGCAAGGGCTTGTGAATGGCGTCGGCATACGACAGCGCGCGCCGAATCACGCCGCCGGCGGCATGGATACCGCTGGTCAAGCTGAGCAGCTGGCGGACGGTGATCGTCGCTTTCCGCGCGTCCGTCCACCATTCGGTGATGGTCTGCGCGACCGGCTCGTCGAAATCCAGGAGCCGGTCCTCGACCGCCGCCACGGCGATGGCGCAGGAGAAGCTCTTGGTGCCGCTGTAGAGGTTGTGCGCCTCGTCCGCATCATGACCGTCCGGGTAGTCCTCGAAGACAACCTGTCCGTCCTTCACGATCACCATCGACAGGCCACGGTGCGCGCGCGAGTAGGCGGCGGCTCGCTGGTAACCGATCCGTTCCGGTCCGGTCACTCCAGGGTCCGTGCCAGAGACCGCCGCTGCGATCGAAGCCGGAACCAACCAGAGAATTCCCGGCAGCGCGCGCAGGAACGCGGACAGGGATTGTCGGCACTGGGCGGAGTGGTAATCGATTCGCATGCTGAGTCTCCTCAACGGGCGGGCAATGAGGCCGATGCCCTTACTTGTCAGTCGGCTCGACCGTCGCGCTCGGCGTCTGCGCCTCCAGGGTGTCGCGGATCGCGTCGATGACCACCTCCGGCTTGTCCCACTGGATGAAATGCCCGCTCTTCACCCATTGCACCTGACCCCCCGGATAGAGGCGCGCGAAGTCGGCACGCTTGCGGTTGGCGTGATGCACCGCCTCGGCGCGCCGCGGGTCGATCGCGTTCAATACCCACACCGGCTTGCCGGTGACGGTCGTCAGGCGCAGCACCTCCTGGCCGGTGGCGGCCACGGCATCGAATTCCCTTCGCAGCTCCCCGTTCACGAACAGGTGAAAGAACATGCGCGCCCACCACGGCTGGTTTTCGATGCGGCCCGCGCCTTCCATCTGCGTCGGGTGCGTGGAGTCGACCAGCACCAGGCCGGCCACCTCGTCCGGGTACTTGCGTGCGAACAGTTGCATGTACAGTCCGCCGAGCGAATGCCCGACCAGCACATAGGGCGGCGCCAGGCCGCGGCTGCGCAGGAGCGCGCGCAGCTCGTCGACGATGTGGGCACCGTCGCGCGGCGTCGACGCCGGATCGCTGTCGCCGTAATCCGGCCGGTGGTAGGCGAACGCGGTCGTGTGCTTGCCGATCTCCGGGAACACCTTGTTCCAGCTGCGCATCGGGGCCCCCAAACCGTTTTCGAACACCACCACCGGTGAGCCCTGGCCGAGCTGTGCAAATTCGATTCGTTGCTGATCGATGCGCCCGGTTTCGGTGGCCGGCAGCGCCGCGCAGCCGGCCACGAGGCCGACCAACGGCGCCAGAATGCCAATCGTGAATCGCGACATCAGTGCCTCCTGTTCTGCCGACGGCTCAGGAAACCGACGTGCAATACGGCGCCGACCGGCAGCGCGATGCCGGTGCTGAACAGCAACACCCAGACCAGTCCGCGCACTACGGAGACGGAAGCCGGCGATTGCCGCGTTCCTTCAGCAATTCCTGAATGTAGACAATGGACTCCATGCCGCGGTGCGCCAGTCCGCCATGAGTGATCAGGACCACGCCGTCGGCGAGTTTCTTGCCGGCAACAAGCTCGAGCTCGGCGTTCAGGGTCAACCCCTTGTAGGGCAGCGTGACCTCATCGGCGCGGGCGAGGCCGGCGGCGGCCGACATGCCCACAAGAAGACAGGATAGGTAAGTTCTGGCGTTCATCGGTCTTTCCTTTGTCCTCCGGGGTGGTAATAAAGCTGGCTCTGCGCATTGTATGACGCATGCATCCGCCGCGGCGAAGTCGTCGACCACTTGTGCGCCTTGCTAACCATCGCCCCGGCCGGCGACGCGACGGCGCGCGAAGAATACCAGGGCAAGCAGGTAAATCAGGGCCAGGATCACCATGGCCGCCCCGCCCCAGAACGAAACGGGGAGAAGATACGACGCATCGCTGCCGTCCGTCGTGATGAGGTAGACCCACTCGTCCAGCCCCATGCTCAGCCCGGCCCCGAAGACGACCGCCGAGAAGTCGAGTCGGCGGCTGTCGCCGTGAAAGATCGCCAACGGCAGGCCGCCGGCCGTGACCAGCAGCAATCCGGTGAAGAGATGATGAATGTTGTAGGCGCCGACGTTGAGATTCGTTCCGGGCGACAGGTGCAGATACAAGCGCAATACGGCGAATGTCACCACGATCGACGAACCCACCAGCAGTGCGCGCCTGATATTTACCGTCACGAGGCCTCCGAAGAAAAACCGGGTCAGATATCGCCGGCCGCTCACGCTTGAGCAATATGGTTGATTACGAGCGACAGCGCCTTTCTCGACATGTCCAGCGGCATGTACGGCGAGTCACGATGCTGTATCGTGACTTGTTCCGGCAACAGCGGGACATGTATGAAGCCGGCCTTGTGCGGGCGGCCGCGCACTTCGGCAAAGTGCAGGCTTGAATACAGGATGTGATTGCACAGATGCTGGCCGCAGTAGAAAGAGTAGCCGGTCGGAATGCCGTGCTCTTCCAGGACCGCCCTCAGGTCATCCGTTCCCGGCAGATTCGACCAGTAGGCGGCGGGCCGGGCCGGGTCGATGATCTCCCGTAAAAACGAATTGGTGGCTATCTTTTCAACCGTGATCTTGTTGTAGGGCGGCGCCTGCCCGGTGTGTATACACAGGCTCGGCTTGTGCCGCGCCAGCAGGTCGCTCAGTTGCGTCTCGAGGCTCTGATGCTCGGTTTCTCTTGACGTGTCGTCGCAGGTGACGACCTCGAAGACCAGCCTTTCCCGCAACGGCTCGAGCTCCGCCGGAAGATCGTCCTTGAGCGATCTCACCAGCACTCCGGACGCATTGGTCGGTTCCCGATACGGGCCGAATCCTGTGACGAGGATCATTGAAAAATCTGGGTCAGAGGACAATTGTCGCCTATATTAGCATTAAGGAACCTCTGAACAAGTGGTAAAGCCTGTGACGCAGGGTTCCCTCTCCCTTAGAGCACCTAACAAAATGAGAAACGGGTGTAGGGTGCGTCCCACGCACCGCTTAATATTTCGGTGCGCAGGGCGCACCCTACGGTTCGGCGTTGAATGCGAGGTCATTTTGTCAGGCACTCTTAGGGACAGGGACAGGGTGAGGGCGAAACGCGGCATATTACCCCCTCACCCTAGTCCTCTCCCCCGCCGTGGGCGGGGGAGAGGGAACTTGTTCAGAGGTTCCTTAATTGTTCTCTGACTCCGATTTTCGGTGAGAACCATGGCAGATTCCGAAACCCCGCGCACGGTGCTGGCGCACCTGCTCGAGGCGGTGCAGCCGCCCGAGGAGCTGGCCGAGCGGCTGGCCGATCTCCGGCGGCGCCTGGGCGAGGAGCCGGACGACGCGCCGTTCGACGCGCTGCTGCGCGACGCGGCCACGCTGGTCACGGAGATCTTCCTCGACCAGGAGCGGCAGCGCCGGGAGCTGAGTGCCTTCCTGGCCGAGCTGACGCGGCGCTTTCACGAGATGGAGACGCTGTTGCAGAGCACCGAGCAGATGACCGGTGCCTCCTTCCAGGGTGGCCAGAAGGCGCGGGTGGCGCTGGAGCGGCAGATCGACGACATGGAATCGCGGGTGCGCGGCGCCGCCAATCCCGAGCAGATGCGCTCGACCGTCCATCACCGCATCGGCCTGATCCGCAACCAGATCGACCACGAGTACAGCCAGCGCGCCGTGCAGTTCACCGGCTTGCACGGCCAGCTGACCTCGCTCGAATCGGGGCTGCGCGCGCTGAGCCTGGAGGCCGCCGGGATGCGCGCGCGCCTCGGCGCGGTCGAGCCGCAGTCCCTCGTCGATCCCCTCACCGGCCTGCCGAACCGCGTCGCCGGCGAGCGGCGCCTGCGCCAGGAGTATGCACGCTGGAAACGCTACGCCTCGCCGCTGGTCATGCAGCTGTGGCGCGTCGACGGCCTCGACGCCGTCGAAGGCGAGCACGGCCGCCAGGCCGTCGACCGCGCGCTGGTGCTGATGGCCCAGCTGCTCACCGGCGGCCTGCGCGAGACCGATTACCTCGTACGCCACGATGAGGCGGTGTTCGCGGTGCTGCTCACCGAGACCGCATTGGAGACCGCCGAGACCGTCGCGGCGCGCCTGCGCGGAGTGATCGCCGACACGCACTTTCACTACCACGGCACGCCGGTGAGCATCACGGTCTCGACCGGCGCCGCCGCGCTCACCGAGGGCGATACCCCGAAGAGCCTCACCGAGCGCGCCGAGCAGGTGTTGGCAACGGGGCGCAGCGATAGTCCGCCGTAGGCGGGGCATCCCGCCCCGCCGGCTCACGACCCCAAGGCGAACGCCTTCACCCGCTCGAACGGCAGATGATCGCCCGGGTCGCTGCCGTAGTGCGCGACGCGGACCACGCCGCGCTCGTCCACCAGCAAGTCCGCCGGCAGGGTGGCCAGGTGTCCTTTGAAGCTCAGCGGCACATAGCCCTTGCCGACGACGCCATACAGCACCGACGGCAGCCGCAGGATCGCGCCCTTGAGCAGGCCGAGGAACGAACGCTCGACGCCGTACAGCCGGTGATAGACATTGCCCTCGTCGGCCAGCATCGGAAACGGCGGGCGCTGGCGACCGGCGTTGCGCTTCAGGTTGTCGAGCGGCGAGTCGAAGATCGCGACGACGGTGAAGCCGTCGCCGAGCTCGGCGAAGCGCGTCACGAGCTCGTGCACGCGCAGGTTGCAGAACGGGCAGGCGGCGAAGCGGAAGAACGACAGCATGAAACGCCGGCCGGCGAGGCTCTCGGTGCTGAAGCGGGTGCCGTCGATGCCGGGCAGGTCGACGGCCGGCGGCTTGTCTCCGGGCGCGTAGCGCATGGTCGTCTCCGGGCTTCCCCTAGGAGATAAAGTACGCCGTCCTGGCCCGCAAGGCCACGTCGTACATGGCCGCCACGCCGCACACGTCCACCGGCACCACCCACTCGTCCGCGTCGAAGCCCATCAGGCCCAGCGACGGGGCGCAGACCTGGAAGTGAACGCCGGACTCCCGGGCGATCTCGATCTGTTCCTCGAGCGAGGACATGCGGCCCTGCATCATGTAGTTGAAGAATTTACGCCCGAGCCCGCCGAACGCCATCTGCGACGGCGCCAGGTCCTTGCTGCTGCCGGGCAGCATCAGGTTGATCATCTTGTGGGTCAGCTTCTTGCCCTTGAGCTTGCGGCCCTTCTTGATGGCGCTGCATCCCCAGAAGGTGAAGAACATCGACACCTCCATGCCCATCGCGACCGCGCCGTTCGCCATCATGAAGGCGGCCATCGCCTTGTCGAAATCGCCCGACAACAGGATGATCGACACCTTGTTCTCGGGCACCCTGGCCTCGATGGATTCGAGCGCCGACTCCAGCGCGCGCACGCGCGCGGCGAGGTCGGTCCTGGGAGCGGCAATGTGTTCGGCGGCTGTTGACATGGTTCCCCCTTTGGTTGTGGTTGATGAGGCGCTGTGCATCACGTATAGTCGATTCACATATTCGAACTTAATTAAATACAGGCACGAGGCGCAGCGCCAATAAAAATAACTTGTTAGTTGTCCTAACAAACAAGACCAAAGCGGGTGGCGGCATGGAATATCTGGACGTCGTCGGGCTGCTCAAGGCGGCCCAGATCCTCGAGAGGAACGTGAACGTATCGCTGATGTACGCGGGCCTGCGGATTCCGCAGTTCCGCCTGCTGGACGCGCTGGCCGGCGCCGGTCAGGCCACGGTCACGGAGATGAGCGAGCGGCTGCGCATCACGCGCGCGACCGCGAGCGTGATGATCAACGAGATGATCCGCGCCGGCATCGTCGCCGTGGTCGAGAACCCGGCGGACCGGCGCTCCTTCCACATCCGCCTCACCGAGCTCGGCGCGAACAAGCTGCACGTCGCGCGCAGCGACGTCGGCGTGCTCAGGAGCAAGATCTCCACGCGCTACGACGAGGGCACGATCCGGACACTGAACGAGTTCGCGCGGTCGATGAACGGAAAGGCGCGGTGAGTCGGTGAACGCGGTGCGCGCCCGGCGGGGCTTCCAGCCCCGCCCGGCACGGCCCGTCGCCAAGCGTGTAGGGTGGGGCCCAGCCCCACCGATGCGGCGCGTAAACGATGAAGGTGGTTTCGGCGGGGCAGGGCCCCGCCCTACGTTCACGGATACGAACGCGAATGCCTCAGCGCATCACCGGCTCGAGCGTCGCGTCCAGGTTGAGGTCGTCGCAGAAGTGCAGGAAGTCGTCGCGCAGCCGCGCGATCTGGATGCTGGCCGGGATACTGATGGTCATGCTCAGCGAGAACATCGACGTGCCGGTGTGGGCCGCCGGGTAGGTCCAGGTATTCATCTCCTCGATGTTGATCTCGCGGGTCGAGAAGAAATCCGTCACGTCGCGCACGATGCCGGGGTGGTCCATGGCCACCACGTTCACCGTGTAGGGCACCATGTTCGGCCGCGTCACGCGGCCCTCGGTCGGGCGCGCGACCGTGACCAGCTCCAGCTTCTTGCCGAGCGCCGGCAGCTGGCCTTCGAGCTTGGCAATGGCGCTCCAGCTGCCCGACACCAGCAGCATCAGCGCGAACTCGCCGCCCAGCACCGCCATGCGGCTGTCCTCGATGTTGCACTCGTGCTCGGTGATCGCCTGCGACAGATTCTTGACGATGCCCGGCCGGTCCTGGCCGAGGGCGGAGATCACGAGATACTTCCTGGTGTTGGCGGGTTTCGACGTCATGCTTGGGGCAGGCTCTGGTTTGGGAACGGGCGCGGCCGGTGCCGGGCCGCGAGTCGACAGTGTAGTCTTATTATATAGCCGGCTCCAGCCGCCGGGTCATGTCGGCGGGCCAGCGGCTGCGCCAGGCGTTGCCGCTGGCGACAATCCGCATCCTGCTGCAACGGCTCGCCGAGTTGCTCCACGTCCACGTGCTCGCGGGCGCGGGATGCGAAGGCCGGGAATTCCTGGCATCGTGGCGGGAGCCGGTCGGCGCCATGAACCCTTCGCAGCCCGGCAACGACCCACGGACAAACCGGATCGGGAAACCACCTTGCGCCGCTATTTCGCCATGTTCTGTCTGATCGCCGCCGGGCCGGCGTTGGCCGCGCCGCCGGGCCAGGCCGTGGACAGCGTGTCGCCTGCCCCGATCGAAGCGCCGAAGGCCGCGCCGCCGCCCGCCAAGCTGACCCAACCGCAGCCGGCGCAAGGCGGCAGCGCGGCGGAGCCGGTGGATCCGGCCCGTACCGCGCCGCCCGACCCGGTTTATCGTCTCGACCGCGAAGGCGGCGCCATTCGCTTCGGTGACGGCCGGCACGGCCGTGTGCCACCCACCGGCAAGGACAACATCGTGCCGCAGTATCGCAGCGGCGCCGGCGCGCAGGGGGCCGCGCCGCAAACGGGCCTCGCGCCGGCGAAACTGCCGGGGCCTGCCGTCAAGCCGGTTCCGCAGCCGCCCGCTGCGGCCGATGGCGGTTTCGCCCCGCGTGTGCCGACCGCGGGCGGCGCGCGCGTCACCCACCGCGAGCTGGCCGGCCCGAGCTTCGTCGGCACGCCGCTGGTGCGCGAGCGGTTGCTCGACGGACCGGACTTCGTCGGGGCGCGCCTGGTGACGAGCAAGGAATTGAGCGGGCCGAACTTCATCGGCAGCCGCGTCGACGGGCGGTAGCACTATGTCTGTTGTAGGCGGGGCTTCCAGCCCCGCCGAACGCGGCACGGTGCATGCCCGGCGGGGCAAGATGCCCCGCCTACAGAGAAATGAATTGCAGGCGGGGCTTGCAGCCCCGCCTGGTTACGGACAAAGGAGGAATTTATGGTTACCAGACAACTCCGATTCGCCCCGGGTCTCGCGTTCGCCGCGCTGCTCGGCCTCGCCATGCTGTCCGTCCAGGCGGCCGGCCCGTCGCCGGCGCCCGGTACCAGCGTGCAGTCGGCGCCGGTGAGTGTGGACAGCGCCGCGCTGGCTCAGACCTACAGCGTCACGATCCGCGGCCGCGTGACCGATACGCGCGGCAAAGGCATCGCCGGCGCGCAGATCCACTGGGCGCACGCCTTGCAGGCGACGCCGACCGATCCCTGCGCCGACCCCGAGGCCGCGCGCGGCAATCCGGACTGCGGCGGCGGTCTGCCCCGGCTCAGCGGATCGCTGGGTGAGTCGATTCAGAGCCGGCTGGCCGAGGCGCAGCAGGCGGCCGCCGGCGGCGCGTCCGGCCCGACATGCAGCGTCGACCGGCGTCAGATCGAGAGCCGCGCGCCGCTCGCCACCACCGGCGCCGACGGCACGTATCGCATCACGCTGCGCTATCGCGGTGCCGTCGAGGCCTGTTCGCAGAAGGTGAGCGCGGCGAGCCTGCGCGACTTTCCGGCGCTGGCGGTGAAGAAGCCCGGCTACTCGTTCCGCCGCAACAAGGGCGGTGTGTCGCCCGGCGCTCTGGGCGGCGGAAAATAAGAACCATCGCCTCGGAAGGGCGATGGGGTGAAAGGCGAGACACCGGCGCGGTTCCCCGCGTCACCGACGGGGCGGGGGTGTCTGAACGACGGTCCGTCGCGCGCCATGTGCGCGCACGGCGGGTCGGTAGTCGTTCGCGACTTGATCGATCCCGGGTTCCATGCGGCGTGCGCACAGGGCCCGTGCGCCGTCGGTTGGGCGCGGCCGTCGTGATATATCCGCGTACCCTCGCTTGGCGACGGTCTCAGGTCCTTGGATGCGGCGAGATCGGCGCTGGCGGCGGGGCGATCGATCCCGGTTTCCCCGTCGGCTCCGTGGGGAAATTGCCGGCGAAGATTCCCGCCAACTCGGTCTTGTTCGCCGCCCCGGTCTTTCGGTAGATCGAATTCGCATGCTTGGTCACCGTCGAGGGCGAGAGCCGGAGGCTGCGCGCGATCTGCTTGTAGGTTTGACCTGAAACAAGATGTTTCGTGACCAGTCGTTCCTGGGCGCTCAGTCTGACCACACGGCTCTGACGACGCGCTTGAATGTGCACGAGATCGCCAATCGGTGACGACTTGATGACGATTGAGCTCCCTTCAAAAGTCAGAGCCGGATTGGCGACGAGGCGCTTGTTGAATTCACACGGCAGATAAGGGTAGCGCAGATCAGGCCACTCGAGGTGAAGCAGATCGACGAAACCGCACTCCGTATGGTGCAATAGACCAAAGCGATCGCAGATCGCCGACAAGTAGACGCGCTCGTTGCAAGCGCTGAAATGGCAGAACAGGTTGTTATTGCGGGCTTCAACGAGGTGTGGGGCGAGGAACTCCTGCGTTTGGCGGTCGCTCTCCGAGAACGACGCCCGATACGGAGCTCGGTAGAAGCAGATAAAGTTCTCGATGCACGACGCGACCTCTCGGTGGCTGGCACACAGCGCATGTTGTATGCCATAGCGATCGCAAAACCGACGCAGGTTGAGGCTGTAGTGCGCGGACGTCCTCCCATCGGGCCGAGCCAGGTCAGTGAGCGCAACGCCCCGACACGCGCCACCCTCCACTACGAGATTCAGATCGAACGAGCGCGTTCGATCTCGCTCCCACGACTCGATGAACTCGTCGGGCTGTCCGTAGAGATGTATGCTATGAAGCGGCAACCCGCGGATGCCGATTGCCCATACCGCCGAGTCGAAGTCGATCGTCGACCTCGCCTGGCCCAGGGCCCAGTCCATGAATCCGGAGACATCGTACTCGCGGCTTCCTTTATAAAGACACAACACGACGTCGCAAGGATCCGTGCGCATCTTTCTCCTCCCGCCGGCCCTTGGCGGCCTCACCGTCGCTATGAGCCGGTGATTTATCGTCGTTATCCAACAAACTTAGTGGTGCCGCCCTCACGCCGATATAGGTCAATTGACCTATATATTTCCCACCGTCAATACGTGTGAAATGCGAGTTCGTGGGAAACGCGCCAAGCGATGGAACCAAAATGCCGGAAATAATGTACACCAGGCGGGCCGGTGTCACCACGGCTCACTCACGGCCCGCCCAACCGTCCCGCAGGCCTCGCGCCATCATCCGACGAACGCGGGGTTTTTCCAGCCGAAATGCGGGTTTCCCACCCAGTCGCCGGTCGGTTCAGGCGCGCTTCGCGAGGAGGATCCTATGTCATACGTCGTCTTGACCACCCGCACCCGGTGGAACCCAATGGACTTCACGGCGCCGCTGTCCGCGTTCATGCAGCGAATGTTCGCTGTCGTCATCTGTGTCCTGATCACAACCGTCTTCGCCGACACCGCCGGCGCCGGGAACCGGGATTCCAGCTACGATGTGAACACGCTGGTGATCAAGTATCTGCATATCGACAAGAACAACATCATCGTCGACCCGAATCTTGCGCCGGGCACCTGGTGGCGATACCAAAACAGCTATGCCGACACGCTCAATGCCGTGAACGCTCAGATCCTGGCGATGAAGCTGGCCGCCGAGGGCGGCTCCGCCTATCTCCGTTACCAGAATGGCAGCGCCCAGGCGGCACTCCGCTACCACATTGTCGACAGCAAGGAGCACATCGAAGCGGTACCCTACGGGGCTAACGGCTACATCGATTACCCGAGCGTCATGACGAGCCACAATATCTGCGACTATGTAAACAACCGTGGAGTGCGGGAGGTGTGGATACTGAAGGGGCGGCACCGGGACGGCCTGAATCACTGGGAGTCCTTCATGCAGGGTCCATTCGGCAACATCGGCAACGGTGGGACGGAGAGCGTTCCGGTATGCAACCACTCCTATCGTGTGTACACGCACACCTACGACCGCGAAGACCTGTTCGCCGAAGTCTGGGGACACCAGCTGGAGGCGGAGGTGTATCACGTATCCAGCACCGGCTCCGGCCCGAATATCTTCGATCTGTTCAATGTCGCCTGTTACGCGGGCGACCAGGAGACCTACGACGGCAAGACCATCTCCCCGTGCTACCCGCGGGATCCGACGTCACCGGTGATCCCCTACGGCGGAATATTCTTCGGGCAGTATTTCAGCAACATGACGCTGACCGACCCGCCGGCCATGAATCGCGGCGATGCGCGCATACTCTTCGATTGGGGCGGCGGCAGCCCGGACCCGACGATTCCAACCGATGGATTCAGCGTCCGGTGGGCCACTTGGCTGATGCCGGCGTACACCGAGACCTATACGTTCAAAGTGTTCGTTGACGATGGTGTGCGCCTGAGGATCTACGACCAATCGGCCGGAACCGAGACCCTGGTGATCGACAGCTGGAAGGATCAGGTCGCGGCCCTGGAGGGATCGATCGCCCTCAATGCCAACCAGCTGTATTCGATGTCCATGGAGTACTACGAGAATGGCGGCGGCGCCGCCGCGCAGTTGAGATGGAAAAGCCCGTCCATGCCGACCGTGGCCAAGCGCGCCCGGTGCGGCAATGTGCACAACGCGCCGAACGCGAGATCGGAGTACGACCGAGACAACACCGCGGCCGCCTACTCTGACTGCATGGACTGGAATCCGGACGGTCTGGGAACGGTGTCGCCCATCAGTTGCCAAAATTGGATCAATGGATGCGGAAAACCCGATACCGACGCGAGCTACATTTTCGACAATTCGGTGATCAACTACACGACTTGGCACTGGCAGAACATGCCGGGCCGCAACAACACCAAGACTTATCAGGGCCAGCCGCTCCGTAACTGGTGGGACGTGCACGGGGATTTCGACGGTGTCATGCGCTGCAACAAGTCCTTGCGCGACGGGACCTGCTCCGCCGACCTGGCGGTGCAGGCCTTCCTGGCATCACACGGCACGGTCGCGGCCGGGGCCTCCAGCTTCAACTACTACCTGTTCATGAGCAACAGCGGTCCCGAGACCGTGAGCGAAGGCAAAGTCACGATCGCGCTTCCCGTCGGCACGACCCTGGGCGCAGGGTTTACCTCCCCCCAGTGCACCTCCGGAAGCCCGACCTCGACCGGGAAGACGGTCACTTGCTACCTGGGCGTCGTCCGGAGCGGCGAGCAGCGCTCCTACGTGCTCAACGTCGTCCCCGCCGCCGTCGGAACCCTCACGGCGACGGCGACGCTCGATGTGCCGGGAACGTTTCAGGACACGGCGACCGGCAACAACGTCGCGAGCGCCGTGACGACGATTACCAGCGTCAGCGGTGTGGACCTGTTCCCCACGGCCTTGAGCGCCGCCCGTGCCACCAACAGCGCGACCAAGGTGAGCGTCAGCGAGACCGTGAAAAACCAGGGCACCGCGAAGGCCGGCGCCTTCAACGTTCAATACTACCTGTCCACCAACACGGTGTTTGAGCCGGCCTCCGATATTCCCCTGGCGGGCAGCTCCAACGGGTCGGGGACTTGCGGCCGCGCGCTCAAGTCGTTGAACGCCGCGGCAAGCAGCAGCGTGAATGGAAAGACCTGTTATCGGCCGCTCGGGGCTCTGGCCAATGTCGAATACTATGTATTGGTCGTCGACGACTCGGCCGCCGGCGTGTCCGAGTACGTCGAGGTGAACAACACGATGGTGACCAGCACCACGCTGCGCTGGTAACCGGAGCGCGGTTTTTCCGACCGGGCTGAAGGTAACGCCGATCCGCCGCGTCAACGCGGCGGATCGGGCACGAAGCGCGCCGGGAACGGGCGCGGTCTTCGTGTGCCCGGCGGCGTAGTGCGCGTCGGCGGGCGGGGGGAGGATTCTTGAAACCCAACGTGTCCGGCTGCTAGTCGCCGTTCGGCCGCGCGCGATTCAGATCGCGATACAGTCCAAAGGCCATCCAGGCCAGCACCAGCACCCCCAGCACCAGCACGCCCCAGAACGCGATGCGCCGCCACGGCAGCGGCGCGCGCGCCGGAATCAAGCGGCCCTCGCCGCCCAGCACGCGCCGGGCGGCGGCCTCGGCGGGGGCGACGGCCGCCTCGGCCTCGTGCCGTTCCAGGCCGCGCAGCAGGCCGTCGACCGGCTGGGCCGCGGCCGCGACGCCGGCGCCGCCGTAGGCGAGCGTGAACGGCGGCTCGCCGCGCGCGACGAAGTGCAGCTCGCCCGCCGGCCAGCCGAGCTTGAGCTGCGGCTGCGCATCGCCGGCGCCGTCGCCGGCGATGCGCAGCTGCCAGTAGCGGTCGGTGACGCCCGCGATCGACAGCACGCGGTGCTGGAGCGCGGTGCCCTGGGCATCGAGCCGATAGAAGATGCCCTGGCCGCGTCGCCGCCAGTCGTCCTGTTCGCCGGCGCGCGAATACAGCATCGCCTGGATCACGCTGTTCGGCTCCGGCAGCGCGAGGTCGATGCGGTCGACGGGATAGCGGCCGCGCGTGTCGTAGTGCAGCACGCCGCCGTTGTGCTCGACGCCGGTCGCGTCCAGCGTCAGCCATCGGCGCGGCGGCTCGCGTCGCGCCGGCGCGGGCCGCGCCGCGGCCGCGGTCAACGTCACGCCCCGGGCGCCGAGCGGCCAGCTCAAGCGAAGATACTTCGCCTGCCGGTCGCCGAGCTCCAGCGTGTGGCGCGTCAGCGTATGGCCGGCCTGGCGCAGCTCGGCGATGCCGGCGTTCGTCACCCAGCGCTGCCAGCGGTTGAGATCGTCGCTGGCGTCGACGTTCAGCTGCGCGACGAAGCCGTCGCGCGCGCCCGCCCAGTGCAGGCTGAGCTCGCGCAACAGCCGCTCCAGGCGGCTCGCGTCCAGGACGTAGGCCTGCACCACGGCCGGCGCGTCGGGCGCATCGGTGTTGCGCACGCCGATGATGGCGCCGCGCGGGTCGGTGGTGATGCTGAGCGACAGCGACTCGGCGCGGCCGGCCGCAGCGCCGCGCAGTTCGAAGAACGGCAGCGATTCGGCGGCCGGCACCGGGTCCTCGGCGCCGGCCGGCGCGCGCAGCGCGTGCGGCACGGCCTCGCCGGCGGCGTTGAACACCCGCAGGTCGCCGAGATCGTCGCGCGTCGCGTGGCGGTAGACATCGTCCGGCAGCGCGAGCCGGTAGATCGCGCCGCCCGGCGCGAAGTGCAGGGCGCGGCCGTAGGCGAAGTCGTCCGGTCGCGGCGGCGCATCGGCGTGTGCCGCGCCCGCGGTGAGCGCCGTGAGCATGGTGCCGACCATTAGAAACCCTCTGAGCAAGTTCCCTCTCCCCCGCCCATGGCGGGGGAGAGGGCTAGGGTGAGGGGGTATTCGCTGCGCTCTTGCCCTCACCCTGTCCCTCTCCCAGAGGGAGAGGGGACTCATCGTGTCGGTCTTTCCCGCTTGGTCAGAGGAACTTGGTCTGCTCATGCCGTCCTCCCCGGGGCCGCGTCCGTCCGGCGCGGCGGCAGCGGCGAAAAATATCCGATGACCAGCATCAGCACGCCGACGCCGAGGAAGGAGACGATGCGCGCCACCGTGCCGATGCCGGTGAGGTCGACCAGGAACAGCTTGGCGACCACGATGGCCAGCAGCGCGCCGCCGGCGAACCACAGCGCGCGCCAGCCGCGCGCGGTCGCGGCGGTCATCGCGATCAGCGCGACCAGCGACCAGGTGATGGTCAGCGACGCCTGGAACACCACCGATCGCGCGAGCGCCGGCCAGTGCCAGGCCACGCCGCTCAGCGTATGCACGCTGCGCGCGACCACGGCGGTGAGCCAGACGAATCCGACGACCGCGGTCGCGCCGAGCACCACGCGCGCCGCCGCGTCGGACAGCGGTTGCGGATCGAGCTCCCGGCCGCGCTGCCAGAAGCCGAGCGCCGCGAGCAGCGCCAGCAGTTGCGCGAGATCCAGCGGGCTCAGCACCGGCACATAGGGCAGCGGCAGCGGCGTGCCCGGATCGCGCGCGACTGAGAGCGACCACAGGCCGAGAAACACGAGCAGCGCGCCGGCGCCGACTTCCAGATAGCTGCGCCAGTGCGCCGCAGTCGGCCAGGCAAGCGCCGGGCCGGCGCGCAGCAGCAGCAACACCATCAGCGCCGGCAGCGCGCCCCAGACCGAGAGCTGCCAGGCATTCGCCGCCTGCGCCAGGTGGTCGACCGCCCAGGCGGCCTCGTGGGTGAGCACGAAGCTCAGCAGCACGAAACCGCCGGCGTGCCACAGGCGGATCACGGCTTGCGGCCAATCGCCCTCGTAACGGCGCAGCAGCCAGAAGTGCGCGGCGAAGGCCAGCGCCCAGGCCGGCGCCCCGAAGCCGCCGAACAGCTGCGTGGACCCGACCGCCAGCTGCCCCAGAGCCAGCAGCGTCACGCCCGGCAGCACGCCGGTCAGCACCCGGCCGAGGCTCGCCCAGGCCAGCCGCCGCGCCAGCGCGCCCATCAGCCCGCCGCTGGCGGCGACGAAGGCCACGGCCGCGGGCCAAGCGCGCGCGCCGCTCAGGTGATGGAAGATTTCGTGCAGGCCGCCGAGCAACCACCAGCTCATGCCCCAGGCGAGCATCAGCGGCGCGTACAGTTCCTCGTGGACATGCAGCGCGCGCCGGCCGCGCTCGAGAAAGTAATTCGAGATCAGGCCGGCGATGCCGATCACCGCGCTGCCGAGGTAGAGCGCGTTCCACACCGGCGTGGCGTGCGGCAGGCCGATGTCGATCGCAAACGTCCCGAGCCAGTGCGCGTAGTACAGCTTGCCGGAGCCGGCGGCGAGGAAGGCGATGCCGGCGCCGAGCTGGAGCAGCACGCCGAAACCGCGCGCGGTCGCGCGCCGCTGGCGCACGCCCAGCCACACCAGGGCCGCGCCCTCCAGCGCCCAGGCGGCGGCCGTCCAATTGCCGTCGAGCGCGAGCGGGATCGCCAGGCTGCCGAACACCACGCCGAGCGCCAGGAAGGCCTCGGTGAGCGTGCGCATGCCCGCGACCTGGCGGCGCCACAGCGCGGTGGCGAGCGACACGTAGAATGCGCTCAAGGCCAGCGCGCTGACGGCGAGGCCGTAATCCATCGCGTGCACCAGGCCGACCTGCATGCCGAAGCCGACGATCGGCACGCCGAACACCAGGCTGCCGTCGACATAGCCCTTGAGCTGCGGCGGCTGGCGGTGGGCGAACAGCACGGCGATGGCGACGAAGAACAGGAAGAACAGGATCAGGAACGGTTCGGTGCTGGCGAACAATTCGGGCCGGTAGCTGCGCGCGCCCCAGGTGGCGCCGACCACGAAAGTAAAGACGAAGCCGAGGAGGTTCAGCTCGCGCCAGGCCTTGAACCAGGCGATGCCGAGGATGCCGGCATTGAGCAGCGCATAGAAGGAGAACAGCACCACGTGATTGCCGCCGCCGGTCGACAGCAGCACCGGCGCCAGGAAGCCGCCGGCCGCGCCGAACGCGGCGAGCGCCCGGGCGTTCTGCAGGACCGCGAGCGCGCCGGCCAGCACGGTGAGCAGGGTCATCACCCCGAAGGCGAAGCCGATCGGCACCAGCTGGTACTGGCGGGCGGCGGCGAACACCGTCAGATACAGCACGCCGACCGCCGCGCCCTGGATGATCAGCGCGTAGCCGGCGCGGGTCGTGCGCAGCCGCCAGCCGACCACCAGCATCACGATTGCGCCGGCCGCGGCCGCGATGAAGCGCATCTCGACCGGAAACTTGTCGTGCTCGACGGCGTATTTCAGCAGCAACGCGACGCCGAAGAACAGCACGATCACGCCGATCTTCACCACCAGGTTGCCGCTGGTGAAGAACTCGCGCACCCGGCCGACCAGGCGGTCGAAGATATCGGGCTCGCGCGGCCCGGCGGGGCGGTCCCAGGAGTCGTCGATCGGCGGCGGCGCGGCGGCGGCCTGGGCGGTGGCCGTCGCTCGGGCCTCGGCGCGCGCGGCCGCCTGCGGAACCGGGGCGGGGAACTCCTGCGGTTCTTCCGCCTGCCCGGGCTCGTCCGGCGCTTCGGCCAGCGGCGGCGGCGCGGCCCGGGCGCGCTCCCGCGCCGGCCGCGGCGACGCCTCGAGTCTGGCCAGGCGCCCGCGCAGATCGATGACCAGACCGAAGAGGATGCCGATCAACGGGCCGGTCAGAAATCCCCGCCGGCCGAACAGCAATTCCCCGAACAGCAGCCCGACCACGCCGCCGACGATCGGCCACATAGGCTTACTCCCTCCGTTATTGTTGTGGGCTGCCGGAACTTCGGTGTCGCTGAAACTTTAGCCGCCGATGGGCGCTTACTCAAGCGGTATATCGATGCAAATTATTGAAATGCCGTAAGATTCACAGCTGCCATCGATCGCCCAGCGGAATAGTCGGATTTAGAAAAAGTCTAGACATCATATTAGAATTGGTCTAGCGTATTCGGGTCCGGTCGCACCAGGCCGGTGCGCAGGACCAGCACGCAAGGAACCAAGAACCAAGGAGGACATCATGCGACACCCGTCCCTCATCGTATCCGGTCTGCTCACATTCGCACTCGCCGCGCCGGCGCTTGCCGAACCGCTCGGGTTGCCGCCGGTGCCGATCCCCAAGTCCAATCCGCAAAGCCGCGAGAAGGTCGAGCTCGGCAAGAAGCTGTTCGAGGACAAGCGTTTCAGCGCCGACGGCACGGTGAGCTGCGCGACCTGCCACGAGGACAAGAAGGCCTTCACCGACAGCCCGCTGCGCGTTTCCGAAGGCATCAACAAGCTCAAGGGCACGCGCAACGCGCCGACCGTGATCAATGCCGCCTACATGGCGACGCTGTTCTGGGACGGCCGCGAGCCGGATCTCGAAGGCCAGTCGGCCCAGCCGTTCCTGAATCCGGTCGAGATGGCGCTGCCCGATCACGAGCCGATCCTGAAGATCGTGCGCAGCGACCCGCAGTACGTCGCGGCCTTCAAGGCGGTGTTCGGCAAGACCGGCAACCAGGTCACCATCAAGGAGGTCACGCAGGCGATCGCCAGTTTCGAGCGCACCGTGGTGTCCGGCAACTCGCCGTTCGACCGCTACTACTACGGCGGCGACCAGAAGGCGATGAGCGCGGAGGCGGCGCGCGGCCTCGCGGTCTATCTCGGCCAGGGGCGCTGCGTGTCCTGCCATACCGTCACCGACACCCACGCCTTGTTCACCGACAACCGCTTCCATAATCTGAACGTCGGTTTCGAGCGCGTCCGCAAGGACGTGCGCGAGCTGGCGACCGCGTACTCCGCGGCCAAGGCCAAGGGCGCGAACGTGGACGTGGCGGTGCTGGGCAACCAGAACACCTCGGAGCTCGGGCGCTTCGCGGTCGACGACGCCTGGCGCCACATGGGCGCCTTCAAGACGCCGACCCTGCGCAACGTCGACGTGACCGCGCCCTACATGCACGACGGCAGCCTCGAGACACTCGAGGACGTGGTCGAGTTCTACAACAACGGCGGACGCGTCAAGCCGGAGGACCCGGTCAACGATTTCCAGAGCGGCGGCATCCGCCCGCTGGATCTCAGCGAGCAGCAGAAGAAGGACCTCGTGGCCTTCATGAAGGCCCTCACCAGCCCCGAGTTCGCGCGATAAGGAGGTTGACCATGAGCAAATTTAACCGACGTGATTTCCTGAAGAGCGGCGGCGCGCTGCTGGCCGCCGGCACGCTGCCGCTCAGCCTCATCGAGCTGGCGTTCGCCGACAAGCGCCAGAACTTCACCTTCGCCTACATCTCCGATTCGCACATCCAGCACATCAAGGGCAAGGAATTCGTGCGCAACTGGGACCGCGGGCTGATGCGCGCCGTGGCCGAGACCAACCTGATGGATCCCAAGCCGGACTTCGTCATGTACGGCGGCGATCTCGCCCAGCTCGGAACCAAGCCGGAGATCGATCACGGCCTGGAGCTGCTCGCGCCGTTGACCCACAAGAAGTACTTCGTGATCGGCGAGCACGACTACTACCTGGACCTCGGCGAGTACTGGCAGCAGGTCGCGAGCCCCCTGTATTACAGCTTCGATCACAAGGGCGTGCACTTCGTGGTGCTGAATTCCATCCTCACCTACGACGAGTGGACCTACAAGCGCTGGCCGACCGCCGAGGAGCGCATGCTGCAGATGGCCGGTCTCGACAATCCCAACGGCTCGCCGTTCATGGTCGGCGACAAGCAGCGCGCCTGGCTGCGGCAGGACCTGGCCAAGGTGGGCAAGGACACGCCGATCGTGGTGTTCTCGCATTCGCCGCTGCAGAAGATCTTCAGGGGCTGGAATTTCTGGACCGAGGACGCCGAGCAGGTCCAGGCGCTGCTCAGGCCGTTCAAGAAGGTCACGGTGTTCTACGGCCATGTCCATCAGATCCAGTACAACCAGATCGGCAACATCAGCTTCCACGCGGCGATGGCGACCGCCTGGCCCTGGCCCTATCCGTCGACCTATGCGCAGGTCCAGACCCGTCTGCCCAAGCTCACGGTCGAGATGAACCGCGCCGATCCGTTCTTCGAGCGCGACGCCACCGGCTGGCAGTTCATCGACGTCTGGAGCGGCAACGCCTCCGTGCACTACAGCCTGCCGGAGAATCGCACGCGCACCGTGGCCTTCAATACCCGGACCCGGCGGCCGGAGGACCGGCAGTATCAGGATCCGGCCAGGCACGTTCCGCCCCAGACCCATTTCTAATGAAGGAGCAGAGCATGGACATTCTGACCCGTACCCTGGCGGCCTCGGGGCTGGCGCTGGCTCTCGCCGCGACGCCCGCGGCGGCCGACGAGTTCACCCAGCAGGACCTGAAACTGTGGGAGTCGCAGTACCAGGCGGCGGTGAAGCAGGGCCGCGAGCTGTGGACCAGTGCCGATCTCGGCACCAACGGTGTGGCCTGCGCCCAATGCCACCCGAACGCCGCCAACACCCATCCCGAGACCTATCCGAAATTCCAGAAGCAGCTCGGCAAGGTCGCGCCGGTGTGGGAGATGGTCAACTGGTGCATCCGCAACCCGCTCGAGGGCAAGGACCTGGCGGCCGACGACCCCAAGATGATCGCCATCCAGGCCTACATCCACTGGGAGCGGCGCGGCGTGAAGCTGGCACCCGGCAAGCACTGAGGTTTTCCGCAGCATCCCCCGCTGGAGGCGGGCCGTAAGTCGCGGCCCGCCTCATTTTTTTTCAGCGCAGGACCCGGGCGGCGGGGGTGGCGGCCGCGCATCGATATTCGGCGGGGAATAATCGCGGCCGCCGGCTGTTTACCCTGTCGGGCAATCCCGCCCTGACCCAACCCCTCCGGGAGTTCGAAATGATGAAAAAAGCACCAGCCTTGTCCCTGGCCGCGGTCATCGGCGTCCTGGCCGTCACCGCCCGGATCCAAGCCGCCGGGGAGGTCCCACCGGCGCCCAACGGCATCGCCTTTCCCGCCGATTACCGCGACTGGCGGGTGATCTCGGTCTCGCATCGCGCTGACAACAACACCCTGCGCGCCATCGTCGGCAACGACGCCGCGGTACGCGCCGCGCGCGACGGCCGGACCAACCCCTGGCCGGACGGCGCGGTGTTGGGCAAGGTCGTGTGGAAGCAGACCGCCGGGGAGCACTGGCCGACCGCGATCGTGCCCAAGGAATTCGTGCATGCTGAATTCATGTTCAAGGACGCCAGGAAGTGGGCCGCCACCGGCGGCTGGGGCTACGCGCGCTGGGTCGGCACCGACTTGAAGCCCTACGGCAAAGATGACAAATTCGCCCAGGAGTGCGTGGCCTGCCACACGCCGGTCAAGAGCCGCGACTATGTATTCACCACGCCGGCGCTGATGCCGGGCAGGCCCTGAGGCAGCCATGGCAGCGGCCGCCGCGTGGCGGCGGCCGTCGTCGTTGGTTCGGCAGAGACGATGTCAGGACTTGAACAGCAGGTCGTCGAGCATATCCCGCGGCTGCGGCGCTACGCGCGCGCCCTGTTGCGCGGCGACGCCCTTGCCGCCGACGATCTGGTGCAGGACTGCCTGGAGCGCGCCCTCGGCCGCATGCATCGCTGGCGTCGCGGCAGCGATCTGCGCGCCTGGCTGTTCACCATCATGCACAATCTCTACGTCAACCAGGTGCGGCGCGCGGCGAATGGACCCCGGTTCGTCGATTGGCCCGAGCCGGACGACGCGTCGGGCGCGGCGGCGGATGCCGACATCGGTTTGGCGCTGCGCGACCTGGAGCGCGCGCTGGCCGCGCTGTCGCCCGATCAGCGTGAGATTGTCCTGCTGGTGTCGCTGGAAGGGCTGCGCTATCAGCAGGTTGCGGCCATTCTCGGCATCCCCGAAGGGACGGTGATGTCGCGGCTGTCGCGCGCCCGCGAGCAGTTGCGCGCCGCGCTCACGCAGGGACGCCCGAACACCCTGTGGAGAGTCAAATGACTTACCGGACGCCGGTCACGGACGCCGATCTGCACGCCTATGTCGACGACCAGCTCG
Source organism: Acidiferrobacterales bacterium (assembly GCA_036393295.1). Taxonomy (GTDB): domain Bacteria; phylum Pseudomonadota; class Gammaproteobacteria; order Acidiferrobacterales; family UBA6901; genus DASWHF01. The sequence goes on along the minus strand of DASWHF010000162.1, from coordinate 31,457 downwards.
AGGCCGGCCGGCGTCGGGAGGTCGAGGATTACCTGCATGCGCATGCGCAGGCCGCCGCGCGCGTCGAGGAATACCGGCGCGTGAACGCCGGACTGCGCGCGCTGTACGATCCCGTGCTCGGGGAGCCCGTGCCGGCTGCGCTTCGGCCGGCGCGTCGCGACCCGCGTCGCTGGCCACGGGTCGCCGCCGTCGCCGGCTGGCTGCTGCTCGGCGGTGTCGGCGGCTGGCTGCTGCACCCGGCCGCGACCGTGGTGACGCTCGCCGAGGGCCCGATGCAGCGGCACCTGGTGCAGCCGGCCGCGTTCGCACACCGCATCTACGCCGCCGAGATTCGACACCCGGTGGAGGTTGGCGCCCGCGACGAGCCGCATCTGGTCGCCTGGCTGTCGAGGCGCCTGCACACCGACATCAAGGCGCCGGCGCTGGACGCCCAGGGTTATATCCTGATGGGCGGACGCTTGCTACCGTCTACCGATCGCATGGCCGCGCAGTTCATGTACGAGCGCGCCGACGGGCTGCGCGTGACTTTGTACATTCGTCAGGGCGTCTGGAAAAACGAAGAGACCGCCTTCCGCTTCGCCAGCCGCGACGGCGTCGGCGTGTTCTACTGGATCGACGGCCCGCTCGGCTACGCCCTGGTCGGCGAGCTCGATCGCGGTGAACTGTCGGCGTTGTCCGAGGCGGTGCATCGGCAGCTGCACTGATTGTCCCCGCGACCGGGGCTGAAATAGGGCCGCGCGGAATCAGGCCCCGGGGGTGCCGGAATCGTCGTCGACGGGGTCCGGCCCCGCGGAGGCGCAGCGCAGCTGTGGCAGCAGCCGCACCAGCTCCTCGATGGCGCGCTGGTCGGCGGCCAGGCGGCCGAGCGCCGCCAGTTCGCGCAGCGCCGCCTTGCGGTCGGCGGCGGGGAAACCCATGACCTGGCTGCGGGCGCAGACGTCCTTGGTCACCCCCGACTGGGCCAGCACCAGCGCGCGTTCGCCGATCGTGACGTGATCGGCGATGCCGCATTGCGAGGCCAGGATCGCGTAATCGCCGATCACCGACGACCCGCCGATGCCGACCTGGCCGAGCAGCAGCGCGCCGCGGCCGATCTGCACGTTGTGGGCGACGTGCACCTGGTTGTCGATCTTGGTGCCGGCGCCGATGCGGGTCGCGCCGAGCGCGCCGCGGTCGATGCAGGTGTTGGCGCCGATCTCGACCTGGTCCCCGATCTCGACCGTGCCGACCTGCGGAAACTTGACGTGCTCGCCGTCGCGGAGCTTGTAGCCGTAGCCGTCGGCGCCGATCACGCTTCCGGCGTGGACGACGACCTCGTCGCCGAGGGTCACGCCGTCGTAGAGCACGACGTTGGGATGCAGCACGCAGCGGTCGCCGAGCGTCACGCCGGCGCCGATCCGGCAGCCGGCGTGGATGTGGCAGTCCTTGCCGAGCGTGGCGCCGGGGCCGATCGAGGCGAAGGCCTCGACGCAGCTGCCCGCGCCGAGCGTCGCGCCCGGGTCGATGTCGGCCTTGGGGCTCCGGGTGCCGGAGTGGGGCCTGGCCGGATAGAGCCGGCGCAGGCATTGGATGAATGCGATCTCCGGGTCCGCGACGGCTAGCAGCGCGGTCGCGGCCGGCGCCGCGCCGGCCGCCGCGCCCCGGGGCACGATCACGGCGCCGGCCGACGTGGCCTTGAGCTTGTCGAGGTGGCGGGCGTTGCCGATGAACGTGAGCTGATGCGGGCCGGCGTCGTCGATGTTGGCCGCGGCGTCGATGGGCAGATCGGGGTCGCCGGCCAGTATCTCCGCGCCGCAGATTTGCGCCAGTTGTCTGAGGGTGGTCGTCATGATGGGCCCCGCGGGGGTTGATGGCGATAGTGCTGGTCCGCGCGCGGCCTGGACAGTCGATGCGGCCGGAGCCGGCGGGTTTTGATTCAAGGTCGCCGACCGTACCCGGATCGGGCGCCGGCGGCAAGCGCTATCGGTAAGCATAGCCGATATCCGGCCGTTCGCCGGTGGCGCTGTTCCGTCCGGCGTACGAGCGTGGTCGCGCCGGGCACGGCGTATTACCATGGGGCCTCCAATCCCCACCCCGCAAACGGAACCTTGCCATGAAATATCTATATATGACCTTGCTGTGGGCCGTCACCGCGGCGCCGGTGTCCGCCGCCCCGGCCGAGCCGCCCGCGATCGACATCGCCCGGACCGTCGTGCGCACGGCGCTGGCCAAGGGTGTATCGATGGACGACGCCGTCGAATCGATGAAGATCCGCGCCAACAAGCTCAACATCAAGCTGGTCGCCGAGATGCCGCTGTCGACGCAGATCGAGGCCATGGGCCAAACCAGCCGGCGCATGGAGATCTACCAGTTCTGCGATCCCCTGACGGCCAAGAAGATGGTCGAGTACGATCTGAACTTCGCCGCCTATCTTCCCTGCCGCATCGCGCTGGTCGAGGACGCCCAGGGGCGGGGCTGGCTGGTCATGATGAATCTCGACATGCTCATCCAGGATCCGAAGCTGCCGGCGCCGTTGAAGGCCGAGGCGGTCAGGGTGCGGGATACGCTGAGCTCGATCATGCAGGCCGGTGCCAACGGCGACTGGTAGGCGTAGCGGGCGGCGCGGCGTCGGCACGTGAACTTTCCGCGTCGTGCTGGTATCTTAGGGCGGTCGTCAATCCAAGGATCGCATCGAATGGCCGCCCAGCCCACTGTCGAATCCGCCATGACAGCCTATCCCTACGCGATCGAGATCGACGATCACGCCGCCAGCGCGCGATCGATGATGGCGCAGTTCAGGATTCACCACCTGCCGGTCACCGAGGGCGGCCGGTTGGTCGGCGTGGTGTCGGAGTGGGGCATCAAGCGGGCGGTCGAGCTGGGCCATGACCTGTCGACGGGCGGTGCCACCCGGGTGCGCGACGTTTACTCCGCCGACGTACTGCGCGTTGCGCCGGACGAACCGCTGGTCGCGGTGCTCGAGCAGATGGCGGCCCGGCACGCGCAGACCGTGATGGTCGTGCGTGACGATGCCCTGCTCGGCATCTTCACCTTCACCGACGCCTGCCGGCACTACGCCGAGCTACTGCGCAGCCGCGGCTGAGCGCCGCGCCCTCGCAAAGACACTTCGTGTCACTGGGTCGCCGCGCGCTGGCGGCGCAGCGTCCCGTTCAGCCGTTCGCCGTCGCGCGTGTCATCGCAAGGCCTCCACGATCCTGGCCCAGGCGCGCGCATGGCGGTCGGCGCGCACCCAGTCGCCGGCGGTGTCGCCGGCGCGCGCGCAGTCGCGGTCGTCCGGCCCCGGCGGCGGCGGGTCCGCGGGGTGCAGGTCGGCGATGAGCTGCATCAGCGGCCAGCGTTCGATGTCGAGCTTCGCCGCGCGCTTCGGGTCGGCGGCGCAGATGTCGGTGAGCGTGACGCGCTCGGGCATCATCCAGTGCGTGCCGAGCCCGCCGCGCACGCGCAGCACCGCCGGCATCGGCAGGTAGTGCACCACCAGCCTGCCGCCGAGGGCGGCGTACTGGCGTCGCACCTCGCCGACCAATTCGAGCATGAGCTGGCTGGCGAACTTGTTGGCCGCGCCCAGGATCGAGCCGCCGCCGCGGTCAGAGCGGTAATCGATGGTGACGGCCGAGGCGTCGGCGACGATCACGTGTATCTCCGGGGGTCGGCCGCCGGCGCAGGGGCGCGGGCACTCCGCCAGCGCGCCCTTGAGCGCGTACAGCAGGGAGATAATGCCGCGGTTGTCGGCGGCGCCGCCGTCCGTGACCCAGTAGCGTGCCGGCGCGCCGTCCGGTGTCGCCGGGTGCACCGCGACGGCGGCGTTCGAGAACACCGGCGGAAAATTGGCGCTGAGCGCCGCGGCCGCCGTGACCGTGGCGCGCGGGCCGCCGACGATGACGTATTTGAAATACTCGTCCTCGGCCTGGGGGAGCGCGCCGGCGGCGCGCGGGAAGGCGCCGGTCTCGCGGATGTTGGTGAAGATCAGGCGCGCGCCGGCGCCGACCGCGTAGTCGCGCTCGCGCGCCGCGGGCTGGTCCGCGAACAGCCGCGCCAGCCACGGCGAGTCGCCGGCCGGGTGGCCGGCGAGCGTGGTGTTGAGTATCAACCCCAGGCCGGCGATGTCGGACAGGCGGACCGGCGGCTGCCCGCTCTGCCCGAAGCCGCGCACGAAGCTCTCGTCGAGCAGGTGGCCGAGCGATTTCGACATCAGCACGTCGAGTTCCGAGCTGCCGCGCAGCACGTCCTCGATGTAGGGCCGGCCCATGGCGGCGATATAGGCGCACCAGGGATCGCGCGCGGCGCGCGTGCCGTCGTCGAACTCGAACTCGGCCAGCGTGCCGGCGCTGCACGCTGCCGGGTTCGCGCCGATCAGGCTCGCGCGGTGCAGGGCGAAATAGCCGAGCGCGGCGCTGCCGCCCGACACGCCGCTGACCAGCACCACGTCGTCGAGCCGCCCGAGCGCGGCGATGCCGCGCAGCGTCGACGCGCCGTACAGGGCGGCGCGCGTGCCGCCGCCCGAGGCCGCGACCAGGATCAGCCTGCCGGACCGTCGCCGCGTCTCGAACATCAGCTCGGCAAGACTCACCGGCTGCTGCGCGCGGTTGCCGGCGTCGATGTACGCAGCGACGGCCTCCGGGCGCTCGGGTATGCAGTGCAACGCGAGCAGTGCGCCGCCGACCGCGGCGATCAGCAGCATGTTCATGAGGTTGAAGTAGAGCCGGGTGCGCTTGCCGAGGTCGCTCAGCGCGACCCGCACGCGGCGCTTGTCCTCGGCCGACCAGCCGCTCAGGGTCTGTGCCTGCTTGGTGAGCTCGGCGAACAGCGCGAGCTTGTCGTAGGGTTCCCAGGCCGGGCAGGGACCGGGGCTGCCCGCCGCGCGGTAGCCGCCGGTCACCACGAAGCGCGCGCCGGAGAACGCCTCGATGGCGCGGCCGCGCGCCAGCACGTCGGTCCCGACGCGTGCGGCGGCGATCGGATAGTCGACGCGCGCGACGCGCTCGGGCGCGCGCCCCGGCGGCAGCAGCAGCGGCAGCAGGCGCTCGGTGAGCGCGCGATTGATCCAGTACTCGTACAGCCAGAAGGCGGTGTAGGCGGCGAGGATATAGAACAGGATCACCTTGCCCGGCGTCGAGTCGAGCGGCGTGGTGACATAGTCGATCCCGGCCAGGCGCGCGCCGGCCAGCCCGATGATCGCGAGCGACACCACCAGTTGCCCGCCGATCAGCAGGGCGCGGCGCACGACGCTGATCATCATGTGCAGGCGCTCGTGCACGCCGCTCAGGGTGAGCAGAACCCAGGCCAGCGCCGCGAGCAGCGCGCCGGTCAGGACGACGTTCTGCGGCTTGACCAGGATCATGCCGAAGGCCGGCATCAGCAGCAGGTGCAGCGGGTGATAGAGCGGCGCGTTGACGAAGCCGTGCAGGATCTTGCGCAGGTCGACGCCGGGCGTGCGCCAGACGACGAACAGCTCGGCGTCGCGCAACAGCCGGTGGAACTGGTCGCGCTCGGGGCTGCGGAATCCGCCCATCGCGAAGCGCGCCACGAGATGCGAGGCGGCGGCGACCAGCAGGAGCAGCAGGATCGCCGGCGCGAACACATTGCGGTAGGGCGCGGCCGCGGCCTCGGTCGCGTCCGCCGCCGGCAGGGCGTAGGCGAAGATCGCGGCCAGCGCCGCCAGGATCGGGATCTGCAGGCTCAACAGGCCGCGGCCGTCGCCGCGCCGCCGCAGCCCGTAGCGCACCGCCGCCCAGAACAGCGCGGCCGCGACGATGATGCCGACGACGCTCAAGGCGCCGCGGAACCGCGGTGTCGGCCCGAGCACCGTGAACGCGATTGCCGTGAACATGAACAGCAGCGGCACCAGCGAGTGGCCGGGCATGAACAGGCGCTGCCAGGGGCCGCCGAAGTTGCGGTTGAGCGCGAGATCGAGGTGGCGCATGGCGCTCTCGATCGTCAGCGGCAGGCAGACGAGCAGCCAGCTCCGGAACCCGCGGCAGGTCGCGCCGGTCAGGAACCGCCACTGGCGCACGACCCAGGCCGGTCGCCGGCACTTCGCGTTGAAATCGACGGGCGCGCGCATGAAGGAGCCTCCCTGTTTTTACTATTGTCGCCGCGGGACATTCTGGACGCGAAGCACGGTCTCGCGCAAGCGCTCGTTGCTAACGTGCCGGAGCGGTCACGAAGTTCGCGCCGCGCGCGAGCGAACCGCGCGCGGCGACTGACTACCCCGTGACACCGGGGCACAACCCTTGCTAGTCTTCAACTGGCGTTTTTCATCGCTCGCGGATTGACCGGCACGACCCCGGACCGGGCGCGCGCCCGGCCGGGTGCGCGCGGCCCAGGCTGCCGATTGACCGCCACCCAGGACCCGCGCCGGAGACAGGCACTTGCCGCACAGCGTCGCCCTCATCACCACCATCGCCGCCGGTCTCGGCCTCGCGCTGATCCTGGGATTCGTCGCCACGCGCCTGCGGCTGCCGGCGCTGGTCGGCTACCTGGTCGCCGGCATCGTCCTCGGCCCCGCGACGCCCGGTTTCGTCGCCGATGTCGAACTGGCGCGCCAGCTCGCCGAGATCGGCGTGATGCTGCTGATGTTCGGCGTCGGGCTGCATTTCTCGATCAACGATTTGTGGGCGGTGCGGCGCGTCGCGCTGCCCGGCGCGGTCGCGCAGATCGCGGTGGCGACGGCGCTCGGCATGGCGGTCAGCGCGCTGTGGGGTTGGGGCCTCGGTGCCGGCGTCGTCTTCGGCCTGGCGCTGTCGGTGGCGAGCACGATCGTGCTGCTGCGGGCGCTGGAGAATCGCGGCGTGCTGGACTCGGTCAACGGCCGCATCGCGATCGGCTGGCTGGTGGTGGAGGACCTGGTCATGGTCCTGGTCCTGATCATGCTCCCGCCGCTCGCCGGCTGGCTCGCCGGAGGCACCGCCGACCGCGGCCTCCTGGCGACCCTGGCGCTGACGCTGGTCCAGGTCGCGGCCTTCATCGCGCTCATGCTGATCGTCGGCCGGCGCCTGTTCCCCTGGCTGCTCTGGCAGGTGGCACGGACGAACTCCCGCGAGCTGTTCACCCTGTGCGTCATCGCGGCGGCGGTCGGCATCGCCTACGGCTCGGCGGCGCTGTTCGGCATGTCGTTCGCGCTCGGCGCCTTCTTCGCCGGCGTCGTGATGCGCGAGTCGCCGCTCAGTTTCCGCGCCGCGCAGGAGTCCCTGCCGCTGCGCGACGCGTTTTCCGTGTTGTTCTTCGTCTCGGTCGGCATGCTGTTCGACCCGCAGATCATCGTCGACGAGCCGTTGCGGGTGCTGGTGGTCGTGGCCATTATCGTCTTCGGCAAGTCGCTGGCCGCTTTCCTCCTGGTGCTCGCCTTCCGCTATCCGCTCAACACCGCGCTCACGGTGTCGGCGAGCCTGGCGCAGATCGGCGAGTTCTCGTTCATCCTGGCGGGCCTCGGCGTGTCGCTCGGCCTGCTGTCGGTCGACGGTCACAGCCTGGTGCTGGCCGGCGCGTTGATCTCGATCGCGCTCAATCCGCTGGTGTTCACCGCGATCGAGCCGGCGCAGGCCTGGGTACGCGCGCGCTCGAAGCTGGCGCGCCGCCTCGAGCGCTCCGGCGATCCGCTTGCCGAGCTGCCGATGACGATCGACGCGGCGCGACTCACCGGTCACGTCGTGCTGGTAGGCTACGGCGAGACCGGCCGGCGCATCGGCGAGATGCTGGGCGCGCACGGCGTGACCTTCGTCGTGGCCGAGCAGAATCGCGAGTTGGTCGAGGCGCTGCGCGCGCACGGCGTGCCGGCCGTGAGCGGCGACGCCACCGACCCGGCGGTCCTCATCCAGGCGCATGTCGCGCGCGCGCGGACCTTGCTGATCGCCATCCCCGACACCCTGCAGATCCGCCGGATGCTGGAGATCGCGCGCATGCTCAACCCCGGTATCGACACGGCCGTGCACGCCCAGAGCGAGGAGGAGGCCGGAATCCTGCAGAACGCGGGTGCCGACAAGGTGTTCCTGGGCAGGCACGAGCTCGCGCTCGGCATCACCCGCCACGTCCTCGAACGGAGGACGCGTTCCGTTCCCGGGTAGGTGGGGCATTTTGCCCCGCCGGGATCGGCGATGTCGGGCGCCGGCGGCGCCGGAGCCCGCCCGCGGCGGTCAGCCGCTCTTGAAGCCGACTCGAGTGTGGCTGCCGTCGCAGAACGGCTTGTTGTTCGAGGCGCCGCAGCGGCACAGCGCGGCGCTGTCGCCGCGCCAGGCGGCGCGGCCGCTGGCGGCGATCACGGTGACGTTTCCCGCCAGCAGCAGCGGGCCGTCCGGCGACGGCGTGATCTCGAGCTTGCCGCCGCGCGCCGCCGTGCCCGGGCCGGTCTCGCCGACCGCGCCGTAGTCGCGGAAGCCGGCGGCCTCGTGGCTGTTGTCGCAGAACGGCTTGTTCCGCGACCGGCCGCAGCGGCACAGCGCGGCACGAAAGCGCAACCCCGGCATGTCCGCGGGCGCGCCCGCGATCTGCAGATCGCCGCGCACGAACAGCGGGCCATTGACGCTGACCATCACGGTATTCTCGGCTGCGGCGGCTTCTATCCGTTGGCCGTCATGAATAGCGTAAGTCAGCGCCCCGCTTGGGCAGCGCTCGACGACGTCGATCACCTCCGCCACCGACACGCAGTCCGGCTCGCACCAGGGCTTGCGGCCGGCGATAAACAGCTCGTTGCGGGCGCGGCCGCACTCGGCGACATGGATGCACAACCGCCCGTCCCAGCGCACGTCGGCCTGTGTGCCGGGGTAATGGAAGATTTGCTTGTCGCTCATGGTGGGTTCGTCCTGCGGTCGGCGAAGCGCGGAGTTATGCTTCAAGGCGCCAAGGACGGTCCATTATATGTTCACGGCCATGCCCCAAAAGCCCAGCCCGGCTCATTCCCGCGCACAGAGCTTACGTCCGCGCCATGCGAATCTGCCCCGGTTTCCCGCGGCGAAGCTGGCCCCGTACCTGCAGCACCGGCGGCGAGCGCTCCAGGGGTTGAATCGCCTTTATCGCGCGGTCGCGGTCGCGCTGGCCGAGTACTCGGAGACGTTGCCGGCCGCGTCACGCGCGCGCACCCGGTAGCTCACCGTATCGCCCTTGGCAAGGGGGCTGTCGACGTAGCGGATCGACGAGGCGTCCAGCCCGATCAGCGTTTCCACGCCTTCGAAGCTGCGCGCCACGGTATAGCCGACCACGCCGACATTGTCGGTCGAGGCGTCCCAGGTCAGCGTGATCTTGCCCTTGCCGGCCGTCGCCGTCACGCCGGTCGGCACGCTCGGCGGTTGCGTGTCCGGCGACGGGGTGCCGCCGCTGATCGTGAGCGTACGCGTCTGGGTGAACTTGAGCGGCCTCTTGCCGTTTTCCTGGATGCTCACGGTGATACTGGCGTCCCCCGTGTAGTTCAGCGGCGCGAGCGCGATCGCGGTGCTGTAACGGCCGTCGGCATGATTGGTCAAGTTTCCGCTCGCCAGCAGCGCGCCGCCCGCGCTGCTCAGGCTGTAGGTGGCGCTCTTGATGTTGGTCGCGTTCAGGACGTTACTCCAGGCCAGCACATTCAGTGTCTGATCCGCCGCGAACACCGCCGTCGACGCGCGGAAGTCGGCGTCGGGGCTCAAATTCATGCCCTCGCCGCGCGGCGAGAACAGGTCCGCCGGATCGGTGCCGTCGGCCACCTCCTGGCCGTCCGACAAACCGTCGTGGTCGCTGTCCGGATGGTTGGCGTCGGTGCCCGCGCGGACCTCGCAATAGTCGTGCAACCCGTCGCCGTCCGCGTCAGCGCTGGACGGCGTCGCATACGCGGTATTGCCGAAGGAACCCATGTTCACGCGGCAGCCGTTCGGTTGCGGCTCACGGGCGTAGTCGTCCGCCGGATCGCCCGCGTCGATCGCCGGCGAATCCGCCCGCAACCGGTAGTTGCCGTTCGGCGCGTCGACGAACCGCGGATCGCCAGTGATGTTGCCGTTCGTGCCGGCGAACTGCCCCTTGCTCAGCAGCGAATAACTCACCGACAGACTGCTGTACGGTCCGGCGATATCGGCGGTGTTGACCATGATGGTGTTACGGATGTTCGCGCTGCCGGGGGTGGTTGACGTGCTGTAGTAGTACTCGAACAGCACGCCGTAGGGCAGGTTGACGATCGTGTCGTTGATGATATCCACGTGCGCGCCGTAATCGATCCAGTAGCCGGTCAACGCATTGCCGCCGTTCTCGATCAGGTTGTTGCGGAAGGTGGCGCGGGTGTCGTAGAGCCACAGGGACTCGCCGAGCCTGATGCGGTTCGACTCCACGACGATGTTCCGGCTGTTTCCGAAGTAAAAGCCGTTCAGGCCCAGTGCCAGGTTGCGGAAGCCTCCCCAGCGCATTCCTTCGGTGCTGATGAAGTAGGTGCTGATCACGGCGCTGCGGTCGGCCGGGCCCTCGATGAGGATCGACTTGCCCGAATTCCACACGTTCGTGGGCGTGTAGGTTCCGCTCGCCAGCCGCAGGATGTCGCCGTTGCGCGCGCCGTTGATCGCCTTCTGTATCGTCTTGTAGGGGTGGTCGGCGCTGCCGTCCTCCTTTGCGCTGGTGCTGGCGGGATCGACGTAAAGCGTCCGGAACACCGGCAACGAGGTGGGGTCCAGCGGCAGGGATCTGCCAAACAGCTCGACGATGTTCACATAACCGTCACCGTCGGGGTCGTCCATGGCGTCGTCCACTGCCGGGTTGGTGCCGCGCACCGACTCCCAATCGTCGGACATGCCGTCCTTGTCGGTGTCGACATTGGAGCGTGGATTGGTCCCGTAGAGTACGACTTCCTCTCTGTCGGTGAGGCCGTCGTTGTCAGTATCGTCGAGCCGCGGATTGGTCAGGTAAATTTTCACCTCATCGTAGTCGGACAACCCGTCCCCGTCGGTGTCGGCGTTGAACGGATTGGTGTTGTTGGCGAATTCCTCGGCGTTGGTCAGCCCGTCGCCGTCGGGATCGAGATCGGCGTCGGGCGCGCGCGGATTGGTGCCGTTGGCGACCTCCCAGCCGTCGGGCATGCCGTCGCCGTCGGTGTCGGAGCGGGTCGGGTCGGTGTTGTACAGATACACCTCGTCGCCGTCGCGCAATCCGTCGCCATCGGTATCGGCCCGGTTCGGCAAGGTCCCGTAGGTGTACTCCTGGAGATTGGTAAGACCGTCCGCGTCGGCGTCCCCGCCCGCGTCGTTCACCAGCGGGTTCAAGTTGTTGGCGACCTCCCAGCCGTCGGGCATGCCGTCGCCGTCGGTGTCCGCATTGGTGGCGTCGGTGTCGGTGACGCCGGGGTTGTAGCTGTTGCAGTTGTCGTCGTAACAGACTTCGAGATAATCGGGGATGCCGTCGCCGTCCGTGTCGGCGCTGTCGGGATTGGTCCCGTAGGCGAGCTCCAAGGCATCCGGGATGCCGTCCTCGTCGCGGTCCTGGCGCTGCGGATCGAACGTGACGGTCAGGGAGATGCTGTGGTCCGCCGCAATGCCGTTGTGCGTGTAAACGGTATTCGTATAAGAATCGGTGAAGGTTTCCCCCGCCAACAGCGGCGCGTCCAGGGGATCGCGCGCACCGGTATCGGTGCCGGGGTGCAGATCGAGCAAAATGCTTTCCCTCTTCGTGTCGCGGCGCAGATTGAACACGGCGCCGCCGAAGGCCGTCGCCGCCAGCGGTTCCCGATTATCGAGATTGGCATCGTAGCCTTCATTCTTGCGGGTCTCGATCCAGATGTATTCCCGGCGGATCGTCTTGGTTGGTCCGGTCGCCGGACTGAGGTACACGCCGCGAAACACCCGCAGCGCCTTGGAGCCGGTCAACGGCGTGCCGAGCGGTTCGACGGAGTGGGTGCCGGATTGCGAAACCCGCGTGATGTCGGCATCGGTCAGCATTCCCAGCTGATACTTGTAGTTGGCGTTGTAATTCGAGGCCTGGAAACTGACGTACCCGCCCATGGTGTCGAACATGTTGCCGTATTCGGAGTGGGATCCAGCCACGCCGATCGGACCGATCGCCGCCGTCGTGCCGTAATCCTCGGCGGCCGCGTGCCACAGACCCATATTGTGCCCGCCTTCGTGCGCGATCGTGGGGAGGCCCGTCGAGTAGTTCCAACTCTGCGACGCGACGATGCCGCCGTCGGGCGTGGACAGCGGGCCGCAACCGACGGTGCCGCGGCTGCGCGTGTCGCAGCCGGTACGCGGTACGAGGTGATAAATGATCCGGTCGTATTGCGTGAGATCAGTGTTTTCCGCGGCGATTTGCAGGGCCATGCTGCCGGCCTGCCAATAGTTGCATACCTCGGTTCCCGACAGATTGACCGTCACCCACGGATGCACGTCGCCCTCGAGCGTGGTCTTTCCGTAGGAGGTCTTGTCCCAGTAGTCCCTGAGTGAGCTGGTGGCGCCGAAATAGCGGGTTTGCAGGTTGGTGATGGTGGTGTTCTGGACGGGGTCGTCGATATAGGTGACGGGAATCACCAGCGCATGTTGCGGCCCGGTCGGAGAACATGTCTTCGGGTCGCCGCTTCCTCCATCGTGCGATGCCCGAGCCGGCAGCGCGCAAAGCAGCAGCATGCCGGCAATAAACGCCGTCGCATTGAAAGATCGGACCATGGCCTATCCCCCTCTAAGGTGCTTGTTCTTTTTGTCGGTGCTTGTGTCGTCTCCCGCCTTTTTCGACAGATCGGCGAACGGCGGTCGCCGTGCTAAGACTATTTGATCGACTTGACCAGCACGCGTCCGCCGCTGCGATAACCCTCTACCGTCAGTCGCCGACCGTGCTCGGGCCGGGTGCCGGTGTCCAGGAAGTACAGCTCCAGCCGCTCCGTGCCGGTCTCCAGGAAAACGTCGATACCGCCTTCGGCGATGTTGCCCTGGGCGTCCAGGCCATCCACGGAAATCACCGAGACCGTACCGCTCCAACGATTGCTGTTCAAACCGGATTTACCCCTCGCCCGCGGCTGTGCCTCGCGCTGGGCGATCAGGTTCTGCAATTCCTTGAGCGCCTTGGCGTTGCGATCCGCATTGCTGCCGAGTTGCGCCATCAATTCGACAATCCGTGCGTCGCCGGACGTGCCGCCCGCCGGTGATGCGGGTGACACGGCAAGCGCGAGACTGAATAGCAGCGCCGGCAAAAAGGTGGCAGTAAGCTTCTGGCGTATGCGGCTCATCGCAGGTCTCCTCCCGTAGTTGTTAACGGGGCGCTGTCGTGCTGGTCAGGGTGGGCGTTGATGCCCGGCCTTGCAACCCGATTCCCAGACGACAGGTACGTTTGTTGTGCGTCAAAGTTTACCGCTATCTTTCCAAAATACACAACTCAAGGCCACGCTGCTGCTATCGAATTTCCTGAACACGTTGCTCAAAGTACTTATTCTCATTGAGGTTTGCGTCGTTTAGCCTGATCGATACCCAGGTCACCACGGCGTCGCCGGCTCGCGATTGCATTGTATCGCCGGCTTTGTTTCGGTCGTCGGCGCTCGCAACCGGGAGCAGTTCCGATACTCAACGAATGCCGTTGTCGCCGTGTACGCCGATACGAGAGGCGGTGCCGCCTCTCGCCGGCTCAACGCTCCGGCTGCCAGTTGCGCCCGCCATCGGTGCTGCGATAGCGCTCCGCGCAGACGGCCGGCAGCTCGTCGCCGGTGATGCCGGGAAACTGCAGGCGGCAGTGGCCGCCGGTGGACGGAATGACGCGTCGCTCCCAGGTGCCGCCGAGTGCCGGTCGGAAGTAGATCGCGTGCCGGGCGGGCCCGCCGACCGGGTTCAGGAACAGCCCGGCGCGGATCGCCGTGAGCTGGGCGATCGCGCCGACCGCGGCGGGGACCGACAACCCCGACGCGACGGGGTCTATACTTTTACGGTGCAGTGTCCGCCGCTGCCGATCCGTCAGCCCCAACCGGAAAGGAGAGAACGACGATGAAGATGGATACCCGATCGCCCGCGTTGTGCGCATTCAAGCCGGTCGCCGCCCTGGCCGCGTTGCTGGCGGCCGTCGCACAGCTCGCCGGCTGCGCCGGCGGCCAAACCGTCGCGATGAGCGCCGAGGACCGCGCCAGTGTGCGCGACTACCCCGTCATACACGTGGTCCACTACCAGTCCGGCCCGATGAACATGATGACGCCGTCGGATGCGGTGAGCGGCGGTATCCTTGTCCAGGCCACCGGTTCCACCAAGCTGCCGCGCTGGTACGAGCTCGAGCGCAAACATCGCCTGCCCGACGCCAGTGTCGCGCTGCGCGACAGCGTGGTGCCCAAGCTCCAGGCCGACGGCGGCCTCACCAGCCTGCGCGTGCAATCGCAGATGCTGCCGCTGCCGGTCGTCGAGGATCTCGGCGCCTACCGCGACAAGTACCGGTCCGGCCTGGTGCTGGAGATCACCACGCCCGGGCGCGGCGCCACCTACGGCGTCATGAGCTGGCGGACCTACAGCTACGGCCTGTACGGCAAGGCACGCCTGATCCGCCTCAGGGATTCCAAGGTGATATGGGCCGACACCTGTCTGGTCGAAGGGAAGGACGACGAGAAGCTCAAGTTCGACGTCTCCGAGTTCGAGGCCAACAACGCCGCGCGCCTCAAGGAGATGATCCGCTACAGCAGCGATCGCTGCGGCCGCATCCTGGTCGACAGCCTGCTCGGCCGGAAGTCCTGACGGCGCGCGCGACGCGGCGCGTCTACAATTCCCGCGCCCAGCCGCGCCCGCCGTCGGTGCTGCGGTAGCGCGCCGGGCACACGGCGATGACGGTCTGGCCGTCGGCGTCGGGGAATTCCAGCCGGCAGCCGGAGCCCTCTGACGGAAACACCCGCTTCTCCCAGATTGCACCGCCCGCCGGGCGGAAGTGGAAGGCGCGGCGGGCATGGCCGGCGCCCGGATTGAGAAACAGCCCGACACGCCGGGCGACGAGCTGTGAGATCGATTTGACCTCGCCGGGAATCGGCACGGCGCTGAACGCGACCGTGTCGAGCGGGCTCGCCAGCACCCGCGGCCGGCCGCCGTCGTTCCTCACCGTGTAGAGATAGACGGCGTCCGGCCCCATGCCGCCGTGCACGCCGACCGCGTCGGCGTCCGCCGGCAGATCGAGCGCGAACTGGGCATGCGGTCGCCAGGTTTCGCCGTCGTCGCTGCTGGCGTGGATCACCAGCCGGCCGTCGACCAGCGCGATGCCGTGCGCGCCGAAGAGCTGCACGGTCACGGCGCGCAGCGATGCCGGGATGGCGAGCGCGCGCAGCTCGCCGCGTTCGAGCAGGAACAGGCGGTTGTCCGCGGTGAGGAAGCCGTAGCGGTCGCCGGCGCGGCTCGCGCCGGCCACGTTGGCGAGCGTGCCGGTGTCGAAGGGCAGGGCGCTGGTGACCGTGCCGTGCGCGTCGCGCGTGACGCGCGCGATGGTGCCGGCCGGACCGACGGCGATCGCGGGGGCATCGAAGCCGGCGTCGATTCCCGCCCACAGGCTGAGCGTGCTGCGCGCGATCTCCCGGCGCAGCGCGTCGAGCGCGGTCGGTGAGGCGTACGGTCCGAACGCCGCCTCCACGGCGTCGGGGCCGAGGCCGGCGTACAGCGACGGATAGTGCAGCGCGAGGTAATCGCGCATGGCCGAGCTGTTGTCGAGGGCGGCGAGCTCGCTGTCCGGCGTGTTCGGGCGGCCGCCTAGCCACATCAGCAGCCCGAGGCTCGTGACCTTGCCGGCGTGGATCTCGAAGGCGCGATCGACCGCCACGGTCCGGTCGACGCGCGCGCCCACGCCGCGGGGCACGTCGACCACGGCATCCAGGGTGTAATCGCCCGGCGCCAGCGGCAGCGCCAGGTAGCCCCGATGGACCCTGCCCACCGGCCGGCCGCCGATCACGACCGCGGTGTCATCGTGGAGCGGCTGTTCGCGGCGGATCTCCGCGACCAGCAGCCCGTGACCGGCGAGCTGCGCGGGCAGCGCCGGCCGGGTGCCGATCGGCGGCGCGATACAGGCCGGCAGCGCCGCCAGCGCCAGTATCGACAGCAGGCCGCCATTCATGGTCAGTCGCATCATTTCACTCCATGGCATAGCGCCGGGTGGCGACATGGTAAGGGTATCGCGCAGAGAAATGAAGCGCGCACCGTCGCGCGCGACCCCGGCGCACGGTGCGCCGCGATGCGGCGGGTCAGGACTTGCGACGGATCAGGTAGCGGTAGACACCGTTCGCCGCTTCCTGGTGCAGCAGGGCGTTGCCGGTGCGCCGGCACCAGGCCGGGATGTCCATGTGCGAGCCGACGTCGGTGGAGATGACTTCGAGCACCTCGCCGGCCTGCATGGTTTTGATGGTCTTGTTGGTCTCCATGATCGGCACCGGGCAGCAGGCGCCCGACAGGTCGATACGGCGATCGGCTTTGATGCTGCTCATGGAACGGCCTCCGTTGGGTCGGCGTTGATCATCGCGCCATCCGTCGCGGTCGCATCGACCGGCGCCCGGTGCCGGGCGTCAGCGCACGCGGCAATAGCAATACACGAACTGCTGGCTGTTGCCGACCGGCGTGACATGCGTCTCGACGAGGTGCTCGACCAGCTCGAAGCTCGGGCCGAATTCGCTGTGCAGGCTGTCGGGATCGTAGCGCACGATGTCCAGGCCGCTGCATCGCACGGGGCCGTCCGGGCCGAAGGTCGCGACGATCACATGACCGCCGGGCTTCACGGCGTGGCGCACGGTGCCGACGTAGCGCGCCCGGTCCTCCTCGCGGGTGAGGAAATGAAACACCGCGCGGTCGTGCCACACGCTGTAGCGGTGGCGCGGCAGCGTGGCGCGCGCGATGTCGGCCTCGCGCCAGTCGACGCGCGCCGCGCGACCGCCGAGGCGTTCGCGCGCGCAGGCCAGGGCCGAGCTGGAGACGTCGAGGACCGACAGGTTCCGGTAACCCGCATCGAGCAGGTCGTCGACCAGCGTCGAGGCGCCGCAGCCGACGTCGATGATCGCCTCGTCGCCGTTCACGCCGGTGGCGCGGATCAGCGTCAGCGAATTATCCAGGTGGGCGCGGTACCAGCTCACATCGGTGGCCGGCTTGCGGGTATAGATTTTCTGCCAGTGCGACTTGGGATCCATGATCTGGCCGCGCGGGAAGGCCGCAGGAAATTCAAGTATACCCGACAAACGCCGGCGCCGCCGCCCGGGTGCGAGCCGACTCAGGGTTTGGTGATGGTCGCTTGCCGATGGGCGGCGCCGGTGTCCGCCCGGTTGGCGCTCGGGGCGGTCGCCGCGGTCCACAGGCGCACGCGCTTGTCCTTGCCGCCGGTGGCCAGGTAACGGGCGTCGGGCGAGATGGCCAGCGCCGACAGCACTTCGCCGTTTTCGCTCGGCCCCGCGATCTGCCGATCCTGGGCCAGATCCCAGAGCTGCAGCCCGCCGTCCTCGCCGGCCGCGAGCAGCCAGCGGCCGTCGGGGCTCACTGCCAGCGCGCCGACGGTCGCCGGCGCGCCGTTCAACACGCGATCGCGCGGGTCGATGCCGGTGTCCCAGAGCTTGAGGCTGTGCTCGGTGCCGCCCGAGGCCAGCCACTTGCCGTCGGGCGTATAGGCGAGCGCGAGAATCTCCGCGTCGTGCGCCTTGAGCGTGCCGAGCTGCTTGCCGCTCGACATCGACCAGTAGCTGATGTCGCCGTCGGCGCTGGCGGTGGCCAGCACCAGCGCGCTGGGCGCGAAGGCCAGCGCCCGCAGCGCCTGCTGCGGATGCGGCAGGCGGTGCAGCACGGTCCGGCTTTCCACCTCCCACACCGCCACGGTCCCGTCCTGGTGTGCGGCGGCGAGCAATCGTCCGTCCGACGACAGCGCCAATCGGTCCGGCACGGCGGCGTCGATCGGCAGGGTGGTCGTGATGGACGCGCTCTGCGCCCGCCACAGGCCGATGTCCAGCTCGCGCGTCACCACGGCCAGCCATTTGCCGTCGGCGGAGGCCGCGATCGGAACCGTCGCGGCCGGCGCGGCCGCCAGCTCGTGGCGCAGCTGGCCGTCGTCCGCCGACCAGACCCGCACCGCGCCGTCGGCCGAGGCCGAGGCGAGCAGCTTGCTGTCGTGGAGGAACGCCAGCGCCGTGATGCGCTCGGCGTGGCCGCTCAGATTGCCGGCCAGCACGCGCTGCGATTCGAACGGGGGCGGTGGAAGCTCGGCGGGCGGCGGATTGACCGTGACCGTTTCCGGCCGGTCCGGCCGGCGCAGGATCACGCGATTGACGTAACGGCGCGTCTGCTCGGCGCCCTGCTCGGCCAGGGCCAGACCGGCGCCGATCCGGTCGTTGATCTCGGTGTCGCTGATGATACCGAAGTGCCGCAGGATCTGGACGCTGAAGATGCCGAGCGCCGCGAGCAGGAAGCCGCTCAGCGCCAGCTTTTCCAGGAAGCCGCGCTTGCGGCGCTTGCCGGCCTTGGGGTCGTAAGCGACGCGCGCCTCGCCGATATAGCCGGAGCCGAAGCTGTTGGTCGGCGGCGCCTTGTCCGCCGGCTTGGCGCTCTTGCCCATCAGCCCCTGCTGCAGGGCGGCGGCCGACTGCGGGCGCTCGGCGGGATCGAGCCTGAGCGCCTGATCGATGCACTCGCGTATATATAAGGAATACGGCGGCCGTTCGAAATTGACCGCCGGCACCAGCGGGTCCTCGTCGCCGGTCTTGATGGCGCGGTAGCGCTCCATGACGTCGGTCGGCGGCAAGCCGGTGACGCAGCGATACAGCGTGGCGCCGATCGAATACACGTCGGTCCACGGCCCCTGTTTGCCGCGGTTCGGGTAATGCTCGATGGCGGAGTAGGCCGGCGTGAGCGCGACCTTGCGGTTGGTGTCGTCGCCGGCCTGGCTGCGCTGCACCGAGCCGAAGTCGATCAGCATCGGCTGGCCGTTGCCGCGCAGGTAGATGTTGTCGGGCTTGATGTCGAGGTGCAGCAACCCGGCGTCGTGCACCGCCTGCAGGCCGCTCAGGATCGGCAGGAACACCTTGAGGATCATCGGCTCGCCCAGGTAGCCGCCGCTGCGGCCGAGGTAGTCGGCGAGGCTCTCGCCCTCCTCGTAGTCCATCACCATGTAAGCGGTGCCGTTCGCCTCCAGGAAGCGCAGCACGCGCACGATGTGATTGTCCTTGAAGGTCGCGAGCGCGCGCGCCTCCTTCAGGAACTCGCGCAGGCCCCACATGTAGTCCTCGGGCCCGCGGGTGTCGCCGCCGGTGATGGGGGTGATGGTCGACTGCGGGGTGCGGGTCGCGATCGACTGCGGGAAATATTCCTTGATCGCGACCTTGGCGTTGAGCCGGGTGTCGCGCGCCAGATAGGTGATGCCGAAGCCGCCGTGGCCCAGCACGGCGTCGATGACGTATTCCTCCAGCCGGTAGTTACGCGGCAGGGCGTTTGCGGACATGGTCGTGGCTTCGCTGCGGCGTCGTGGGCGTGGAATTCCTATAGGCAATCTAAAGTTAGCCGTTGGCCGGGGAGTTCGCAACGCGCGGCCGCCGACCCCCGGCCGCCGACCGGCGGGTTCGGCCCTACGAATGGTCCGTTTCCCGCCACAAAAAAAAGACCCCGCGTGAGCGGGGTCAGGGGGGAGGGCGCCTTCCAGGGCGCCCCGGGGTGCTACGGTGGCTACCCGGCCTGGAGTCTGCCGGCCAGGAAGCGGGTGCCGTCGTGCCCGGTCAGCTGTGCCTTGACCGTTTTGCCGTCCTGCTCGGCGAGCTCCAGGCGCACGCGATTGTCGGGGCGCGCCGGGCAGCTGCCGATATTGACCAGTCCATGGGGCGCTCCCCTGCCTGGGGCGAAGTGGTGGGACATTTTCCCACGTTATGCCGGCCAAGGGAATCCCGGGCCGGCGCCACCGACGGACGACGCGCGGGCGCCGACCCGCAGCGGCCGCGGGTCGGGCATGGGGCATGATCAGGATTGCGGCACGGCGACCGGACGCCAGTACCAGATGCCGGTGAGGCCGGCCACCAGCGCGATGTAGAGTATCGCCGAATAGACGTTGAAGACGATCAGGGCGCCGATGCCGTAGACCGCCAGCACCGGCAGCGGCCAGACCCGGTACAGGCGCAGCGACAGCGACGCGCACAGCACGATGGCGATCAGGCTGGGGATGTACAGGACCAGTGCCGCGCCCTTGAACAGCGCGCCGACCGATCCGAGCGGTATTACCCCGCGCGCGTCGGCGGCGCCGGCCAGCACCACCGCCACGTAGCTGGCGAGGTAGATATGCAGGCCGAAGGTCAGCCCGATCAGGGCCGGCTCCAGGCGGATGCGGATATCGCGGCGCATGGCGGGCATCGCTCGGTGAGCTCGGCGCGGTTCAGCTCAGCAGATACAGCAGTCGGCCGACCACCCGCCGCAGGTACCAGGCGATGACCGGCGCGGCCGCGAGCAGCAGCGCGCCGGCGGCCAGCGCGGCCTGTGCGCGCCGCCGCGCCGCCGCGCCGGTCACGAGCGGCGTGTCGCGCAGCGGCCGCATCGCCGGATACGGGTACTGCCCGCTGCGGTGGATCTTGACTCCGAGGTGGAGCAACAGCGCGCCCAGCAGCGCCGGCAGCGCCACGCTCAGCACCGTCACGATCCGCAGCAGCTGAGCCATGCGCGCGAACGCCAGGTCCGGCTGGTGCTCCCCGAGATCCACCAGGGCCCGCAGCCAGGATGGCAACCAAAGCAGCGCCACAGCCATCAACGCCGCGCAGGCCGCGAGCGCCGCCCACAGCACCCGGCGTGCGGTCGGGTCCGCTTTGATCACGGTGGTGTCGGTCATGGGATCCGGCTTGTCGGCTGCCGGCGAGCGCACGGGTTCCGGTGCATCGTCCACACTAGTATAGACAGCCGCGCGTCGGGCGCGGCGGGGCCAGGGCCGGCCGCGAGCAGGCGGCGCCGCGACCCGAGTTCTGCGTCCATCCCGGGTGTTTGCTTCCGAGCGCCAGGCTTCAATATCGGTTGAAGTCCGATCGGCTTCGGCGGTATATCGGTAGTCAGGTGGCCGATGCCGAGCCCGGAGGCCGTTTGCCGTATAAGCAATAACTAACTATCGCGCGCATGGCGGGACGGGAGATCATGTCGAAAGACCCTGGCACCGTGTCCGAGTTGCCCGTCGAGGCCGACCGGACGCGGTTCGTGCATGCCGCCCGGCGGCTCGCCGGCGGCATACTGTTGCTTGCGGCCCTGTACGCCCTCGCCGGCTGGCTCGGCCTGAGCGTGCAGCAGCAACTCGGGATCTCACCGGTCTGGCCGCCGTCCGGTATCGCCCTGGCGCTGGTGCTGTGGCTCGGTTACCGCGTCTGGCCCGGCATCGCGATCGGCATCGTGCTGCTCGGGATGTCGATCGGGCTCGGGCCGGCGCCGATCCTGGCCGGCGCGGTCGCGCAGGTGACCGAGGCGCTGCTGGCCGCACTCGTGCTGCGCCGCCTGCTCGGATTCCGGATCGATATCGAGCGCGTGCGCGATGTCCTGGCGCTCGCCCTGGTGGCGGCGCCGCTGGCGGCGGCCGTCAGCGCCAGCCTCGGCACCGGCGGCTTCCTGCTGTGGGGCGACGTCAGTCCGGAAGGTTACAGCTCCGCCTGGTTCGTGTGGTTCATCGGCGACGCGGTCGGCATCCTGGTGCTGACGCCCTTCGTGCTGATGCTGCGCACGCTGCCGCGGCGAGCGCTATCCCGGCGCCGTGCGGGCGAGGCGGCGGTGCTGATCGCCGCCGAGATCGCCGCCTGCTGGGTCGGCTTCGGCTTCGGCGGGTTCGGCGCCGACAGCGCGGTCCCGCCGGTGTATCTGCCGCTGCCCTTCGTGGTCTGGCTGTCCATCCGTTTCGGCGTGCGCGGCGCCGCCGCGGCCAATACCGTGCTGGTCGCCATGGCGATCGCCGCCGGGCTCGCGGACACCGGGCCGTTCTGGTCACACGCCGGCACCGGCACGCTGGTGCTGCAGGTGCTGCTGATTGCCGTGACCGCCGTCACCGGCCTGCTGGTCGCGGCCGCCGCCGACGAGCGCCGCAAGGCGCAGGGCACGCTGCGCCACAGCGAAGGCCTGCTGCGCGCCGTGATCGACAGCCTGCCGGTCGGGGTCTGGGTCGCGGACTGCGACGGCCGGCTGGTGATGGGCAATCCCATGGGTCGCGAGATCTGGGGCGGGGCGCGCTATGTCGGACCCGAACACTACGGCGAGTATCGCGGCTGGTGGGTGGAGAACGGCGAGCCGATCGGCCCCGACGACTGGGCGCTGGCGCGCGCCGTCCGCGACGGCGAGACCTCGCTCAACGAGCTCGTCGAGATCGAGGGCTTCGACGGCATACGGCGGATTATTCTCAACTCGGCGGTGCCGATCCGCGACGCCGCCGGCGGGATCAGCGGCGCCATCGTGGTCAACCAGGACATCAGCGCCCGGCGCCGGGCGGAGGAGCTGACCCAGAAGCTGTCGAGCGCCGTCGAACAGACCGCCGACATCATCATGATCACCGACCGTGACGGGGTCATCGAATACGTCAACCCGGCGTTCGAGACGACGACCGGCTACTCCCAGAACGAGGTCATCGGCGCGCGACCGAGCGTCATCAAGTCCGATCGCCATGGCCGCGACTTCTTTCAGACGCTGTGGCGCACCGTCGCGGCCGGCGGCGTGTACCGCGACGTGGTGATCAACCGCCGCAAGAGCGGCGAGCTGTTTTATGAGGAAAAAACCATCACCCCGCTCAAGGACGCGCAGGGACGGGTGACCCATTTCATCTCCACCGGGAAGGACATCACCGAGCGCATGCAGGCCCAGGAACGCCTGCAGCATCTGGCGCATCACGACGTCCTGACGCTGCTGCCGAACCGCGCGCTGTTCATCGAGCGCCTCGATCACGCGTTGGCGCGAACCCACCGCAGCCACCGGTCGCTGGCGGTGCTGTTTCTCGACCTCGACCGGTTCAAGATCATCAACGACACGCTCGGCCACGACTTCGGCGACCGGGCGCTGCGCATCTGCTCGGAGCGGCTCAAGGCCTGCCTGCGCGAGGGCGACACGGTCGCGCGCCTCGGCGGCGACGAGTTCACGATCCTGCTCGAGGATCTCGCCAGCGCCGACGACGTGCCGCCGGTCGCGCAGAAGATCCTGGATGCGCTCGCCCAGCCGTTCGTGGTCGAGCGGCGCGAGTTCTTCATTACCACCAGTATCGGCATCAGCCTCGGCCCCGCCGACGGCGCCGATTCGCAGGCCCTGCTGCGCAATGCCGACACCGCCATGTACCGCGCCAAGGAGCAGGGCCGCAACAAGTTTCAGTTCTATTCGGCCGACATGAGCGCGCGCGCCTTCCAGCGGTTGACGCTGGAGACCAGCCTGCGGCGCGCCGTCGAGCGTGGCGAGTTCCTGTTGTACTACCAGCCGCAGATCGATCTCATCGGCGGCCGCGTCACCGGCTTCGAGGCGCTGCTGCGCTGGCGGCATCCGGAGCTCGGGCTGGTCGAGCCGGCCGAGTTCCTGCCGGTCGCGGAGGAGACCGGCCTGATCCGGGTGATCGACGAATGGGTGCTGCACACCGCCTGCGCGCAGCTGCGCGCCTGGGCGGCCGAAGGCCGGCATCCCGGCACGCTGGCGGTCAATCTGTCGGGCGGCCGGTTCAGCGAGCCGCGTTTCACGGACGCGGTCGCGCGGCTGCTGCGCGAGCAGTGCGTGCCCGCCGCGCAGCTGGAGCTGGAGATCACCGAAAGCGTGATCATGCGCAACGACCAGGAGACGCTCGACACCCTGCGCGAGCTCAACGCCATGGGGGTCCGCCTGGCGATCGACGACTTCGGCACCGGCTATTCCTCGCTCAGCTACCTCAAGCGCTTCCCGATCGACACCCTGAAGATCGACCGGTCGTTCGTGATGGACATCACCCACGATCCCGACGACGCGGCCATCGTGACGGCCGTCATCGCGCTGGCGCGCAGCCTCGATATACGCGCCGTCGCCGAGGGCGTCGAGACCGGCGAGCAGCTGGCGTTCCTGCGCGCGCGCGGGTGTGACGGCGCGCAGGGCTACTTGTTCAGCCACCCGGTGCCGGCCGCGGACGCCGCGCCGATCCTCGATGCGCCCGGCATGTTCGCGCGCCGCTCCGCCGGCGATCACGGCTGACTTCGCGCCGCCTCCCAGGCCAGCATCGCCTGCTTGCGGGCCGCGCCCCAGCGGTATTCGCCGAAGGCCCCGCTCAAGCGGATCACGCGATGGCAGGGAATCAGAAACGCCACCGGGTTCTGCCCGACCGCCGTGCCGACCGCGCGCGCCGCGCGCGGTGAACCGAGTCCGGCGGCGAGCGCGCCGTAAGACGTCACCGCGCCCGGTGGCACGCGCAGCAGCGCCTCCCACACCTTGATCTGAAAGTTGGTCCCCGCGACATGCAGGTCCACGACCCGTGCACCGCCGCCGCGGCGCACGGGGAAGACGCGGTCGGCGACCCGGCGCGTGGCGTCCGGCGCCCTCTGCAGCCGCGCGCCCGGCCAGCGCGCGCCCAGCGCGTCGATCTCCGCCTCGCGGTCGCCGCCCGCCAGGAAGCTGAGCCCGCATACCCCGCGCTCGGTGACGGCCAGCAGGCAGTCGCCGAACGGGCTGGCGTGGACGCCGTAGCGCAGGCGCAGGCCGGCCCCGCGCCGGCGCAGCTCGCCGGGCGAGACGGCGTGGAGGTTGACCATCAGGTCGTGCAGGCGCCCGGCACCGGACAGTCCGGCCGCATAACCGGCGTCGAGCACCGTGTGGCGATCGCGCAGCAGCGCCGCGGCGTATTCGGCGGTCAGGAACTGCAGGAAGCGCTTGGGGCTGACCCCGGCCCAGCGCCGGAACAGCCGCTGGAAGTGGAACGGGCTCAGCCCGACCGCCGCGGCGATCTCGCCGAGGCCGGGCTGGCGGCGGAAGTTCGTATCGAGATAATGAATGGCGCGCTCGACGCGCGCATAGTCGGTTTTGTCGGTCGGCGGCATGCGGGCGGTGTCCTGTGGTTGCCGTCAATCTATGCCGGCCGGGCCGGCTGCGTCCACCCGGATCTTGCGCCGTGCAATCACGTTATTTTCCAGGGGCTTTGCGCCACCCGGGCGATTTGACTTATATCAAGGATCGGCCGCCTTGACCGGCTATTCTCCCCACCCAGAACGCGCGGCCCGCCTCGGCCGGGCGCGAACGGTTCGGAACCACAGGCCCCGGGAGGGCGCAGGAGACCCGCTATGAGCAGCTTCTTTACCAAGTCGGTGGCACGCAACATCTTCTACGGCGGCAGCGTGTTCTTCATATTGGTGTTTCTGGCCCTGACCCTGGACACCACCCGGGTCCTGCCGGAGCGCGACAACCGCCACAACATCACGCCGATCGTCGCGAAGGGCAAGCATGTCTGGGAGGTGAACAACTGCATCGGCTGCCACACGCTGCTCGGCGAGGGGGCCTATTTCGCGCCCGAGCTCGGCAACGTCTACACGCGCTTCGGCAACAGCACCGAGGCGATCAAGATCTTCATCAAGACCCGCCCGCCCCAGGGCGTACCGGGGCGCCGCAGCATGCCGCAGTTCAATCTCACCGAGGAGGAGCTGGAAGCGGTTGCGCAGTTCCTGAAGTATTCGTCCGAGATCAATACGGCCAAGTGGCCGCCGAACATTCAAGGTTGATCGCCGAAGGAGCCGCGTCATGCAATACAAATCACAAGCCGTCGCCAAGCCCTATTTCATCGCCGCCATCGCCTTGTTCGTGGGCCAGATCCTGTTCGGCCTGATCATGGGCCTGCAGTACGTGATGGGCGATTTCCTGTTCCCGCACATTCCGTTCAACATCGCGCGCATGGTGCACACCAACCTGCTCATCGTGTGGCTGCTGTTCGGGTTCATGGGGGCGTCGTATTACCTGGTCCCCGAGGAATCGGAGCGCGAGCTGCACAGTCCCAAGCTCGCGATGTGGCTGTTCTGGATATTCCTCGGCGCCGGCGCGCTCACCGTGCTCGGCTATCTGCTGGTGCCGTACGCCGTGCTCGCCAAGGCGACCGGCAACGACCTGCTCGCCACCATGGGCCGCGAGTTCCTGGAACAGCCGCTGCCGACCAAGGTCGGCATCGTGGTGGTGGCCCTGGGCTTCATCTACAACATCGCCATGACCATCCTCAAGGGCCGCAAGACCGTGATCAGCATGGTGCTGCTGATCGGGCTCGTGGGCCTGGCCGGGCTGTTCCTGTTCGCCTTCTACAATCCGACCAACCTGGTGCTGGACAAGTATTACTGGTGGTGGGTGGTGCACCTGTGGGTGGAGGGCGTGTGGGAGCTGATCATGGGCGCGATCCTGGCCTTCGTGCTCATCAAGATCACCGGCGTCGACCGCGAGATCATCGAGAAGTGGCTGTACGTGATCATCGCCATGGCGCTGATCACCGGCATCATCGGCACCGGCCACCATTACTATTGGATCGGCACGCCCGAGTACTGGCAGTGGTGGGGCTCGATCTTCTCGGCGCTCGAACCGCTGCCGTTCTTCATGATGGTGGTCTACGCCTTCAACATGGTGAACCGCCGCCGCCGCAACCACCCGAACAAGGCGGCGACGCTGTGGGCGCTCGGCACCGCGGTCATGGCCTTCCTCGGCGCCGGGGTGTGGGGGTTCATGCACACGCTCTCGCCGGTCAATTTCTACACCCACGGCACCCAGATCACCGCGGCCCACGGGCATCTCGCCTTCTTCGGCGCCTACGTGATGATCGTGCTGACCATGATCTCCTACGCCATGCCGATGCTGCGCGGCCGCAATGCCGCCAACAGCGACAAGGCCCAGGTCGTGGAGATGTGGTCGTTCTGGCTGATGACGGTGTCGATGGTGTTCATGGTGCTGTTCCTGACCGCCGCCGGTATCCTCCAGATCTGGCTGCAGCGGGTCGCGGAGAACGCGGTGCCCTTCATGCAGGCGCAGTCGGACGTGTCGCTGTTCTATTGGATGCGCGAGGTCGCCGGCATCGTGTTCTTCATCGGCGTGCTGACCTATCTGAGCAGCTTCCTGGTCGGCGGCAAGGAGGCGAAGGTATCTTAATATCATGGGGTCGGAGTCATTTTCCCCCGCGGCAGCGGGTGTCGCCCGAATTTCAAAGGAAAATGACTCTGACCCCATCCCACACGCAGTCGGAGTCATCCCCCCACGGCAGTGGGTGTCGCCGGGACTTCGAAGGAAAATGACTCCGACCCCATACCAATATGAAACCCTCAACCCAACCACAAGCCGCCGACCGCCTGCCCTACTACGAGCCCCAGGGCAGCGAGCTCGCGCTGTTCGAGCACGCCTACCGCAAGCGGATGCCGGTGCTGCTCAAGGGGCCGACCGGCTGCGGCAAGACGCGCTTCGTCGCGCACATGGCGGCGCGCCTGAAGCGCCCGCTGTACACCGTCGCCTGTCACGACGACCTGAGCGCCGCCGACCTGGTCGGCCGCTACCTGATCGGCGACCACGGGACGTACTGGCAGGACGGGCCGCTGACCCGCGCGGTGCGCGAGGGCGGCATCTGCTATCTCGACGAGGTGGTCGAGGCGCGCAAGGACACGACCGTGGTGCTGCACCCGCTGTCCGACGACCGGCGCAGCCTGCCGATCGCCGCAACCGGCGAGGAGCTGCACGCGCCGCCGGAGTTCATGCGGGTGGTGTCCTACAATCCGGGCTACCAGAACCTGCTCAAGGGCATGAAACCCAGCACCCGCCAGCGCTTCGTCGCGCTGCGCTTCCAGTATCCGGAGGAGGCGCTCGAGGAGCGCATCGTGCGTACCGAGAGCGGCGTCGACGAGCGCCTGGCCAGGCGCCTGGTCTATCTCGCCAACGGCCTGCGCGCGCTCAAGGATCACGACCTGGAGGAGGTGGCTTCGACGCGCCTGCTGGTTTACGCCGCGCACCTGATCCAGGACGGCTTCGAGCCGGTCGCCGCCTGCCGCGCGGCCATCGTCGAGGCGCTGACCGACGACGACGAGACCGTGACGGCGCTGATGGAGGTGGTCGATGCCACCTTCGGGGGATAAAGGGGTCGGAGTCGATTTTCGGACAGGACGATCGCGTAGTGAATGACGATGAGAAAATCGACTCCGACCCCTTTATTCCGAAGCCGGGTCAGGGTCTGGCGGTCACGGCCGAGTCGCTGTACCTGATCAACCTGCTGCTCGCGCCGGGGCTCGCCTTCCTGGCGCTGGTCGGCGTGTACCTGGCGACGATCAAGGGCGCACCGCCGCTCGCCGCCTGCCATTTGCGCCAGGTGCTGGCGGCGAGCCTGTGGGCCGGCGTCGTGTTGATCGCCGTGAACCTCACGATCATCGCGCTCGGCGGCTACCAGGCGGCCTATACTTGGGTGATCGTGGTGCTGTATTTCACGATCTGCCACTCGACCCTGGTGCTGCTGGGCGTGCTGGGCCTGGCGAAGGCCATGGCCGGGCAGAACTTCCGCTACCCGTTGATCGGCCGGCCATGCCATCCATGACGACTCTGCACCAGAAACGCTTCCTCGCCCAGGCGGGATTCTTCATCCTGTTCGTGCTCGCGCCGCCGCTCGATATCTTCCGCATCGATCTCAACCTCAAGCACCTGATCTTCTTCGGCCACGACTGGACGCTGGGCCTCGATCCACTGCTGGCCGGCGAGATCGGCGCCGGGCAGGCGGCGCTCAATATCGTGCTCTACGGCTTCCTGCCGCTGGTCGCGGTCGTCGGCGTGTTCGGCTTCGTGTCGTGGAAATGGGGCCGGCTGTACTGCGGCTGGCTGTGCCCGCATTTCTCCGTCGTCGAGACCATCAACGGCCTCATGGAGCGCGCCATCGGCAAGCCGAGCCTGTGGGACCGCAAGCGCCTGCCCGAGCGCCGGCCGGACGGCAGCCGCCGCGCGCCGCGCGCCGCCTGGTGGGGGGTGACGCTGCCGTTCGCGGCCGGCTTCGCCTTCCTGTGGGCGCTGGTGCTGTTGACCTACCTGCTGCCGCCGACCGAGATCTACGGCAATCTCGTGAGCGGCGCGCTGACGCGCAACCAGTCGATATTCCTGATCGCCGCCACCACGGTGTTCCTGGTCGATTTCCTGTTCGCCCGCCACCTGTTCTGCCGCTACGGCTGCGCGGTCGGCCTGTTCCAGAGCCTGGTGTGGATGGCCAACCGGCGCGCCATGGTGATCGGCTTCAACGCGCGCCGCGCGCACGACTGCGTCGGCTGCGAGAGCGCCTGCGACAACGCCTGCCCGATGCGGCTGACGCCGCGCGCCATCAAGCGCCGCATGTTCACCTGCGACAACTGCGGCGCCTGCGTCGACGCCTGCACCACCGTCCAGGGCGCCCACGGCCGCGCATCGCTGCTGCAGTACGTCAGCGGCGACTGCGCGCTCGACAAATCGGAGCGCGATTTCGGATATAGACCTCCGGTGCCTTCGAACTGCTTCAGTGACGGTCACGTGAGCGGGCGTCGGGTGATTCCGATCAGTATTGCGAGAGTAGCAAGTGGCAAGTAGCAAGTAAAACCCCGGCACGGTGGAAGTTCCGTGCTACTTGCCACTTGAAACTTGCTACTGATTCTATGGAAGAACAGGTAGGAAAACTCTGGGATCGTCTGATCACGCGCGCCGCGCGCGGCGGGCATGCGCAGGCGCGGGTGACGCTCGCCGAGATCGAGAAGACCGCCGGCATCCTGTTCCGCGCGCTCGGCGGCGACGGCGGGCTCAAGCTGGTCGCCAGCCAGTCGGCGGCGCACGGCGCGCGCCGCGCCTGGCTCAAGCGCCTGGCCGGCGCCGACGCGCGGGCGGCGCCGGCCGGGCGCGACGGCGGGACGTTGCGCCTGCCGCCGGCGATCGACGTGTTCCCGGACAAGGCGCTCAATCGCGATCTCTACCTGTGGCTGGCGGCGCTCGCCGCCGCCGGCGCGGACGATACGGCGCCGTGGGTGGTGATGAACCAGGCGCGGACGCGCGCCACGCTGGCGCGCTATCCCGGGCTGGCCGCCCGCTATCGGCGGCTGGTGCGCGCGCTGCTGCCGCTGCGACCCGATCCCAACCGGCTGCCGGCCGACGCGGCGCGCCGCGAGAGCGCGATCCGGCGCGCGCTGCTCGAGCCCGGCAGCGTCGACGAACTGCCCTTGGCCCGGCGACCGCCGTGGCCGGTGGCCCTGTGGCTGTATCCGCTCGATCCGCTGCAACTCACCGAGCCGGCGCCGGACGTCGCGCCGGAGGCCGGCGGGCGGCTGCGCGATCCCGCGGAGCGCCGGCGGCTGCGCGCCGAGCGCGTGCCGGCGCCGGGCAAGGATCGCGGCATTCTGATCTACCGCTTCGAGGCGCTGCTGAGCTGGGCCGAGTACGTCAAGGTCGACCGCGCCACCGAGGAGGGCGACGACGCCGACGCCGAGCAGGCGGCGCGCGACATGGACGTGCTGAGCGTGACGCGCGACAGCGAGAAGGTCGCCGCGCGGGTGCGTTTCGATCTCGACCTGCCGCCGGAGAGCGGCGACGACACGCCGCTCGGCGATGGCGTGTTGCTGCCCGAGTGGGATTACCGCAGGCAGCGGCTGCTGCCCGATCATGTCCGCATCGAGCCGCTGATCGCGGCGGGCGCCGAACCGGTCGAGCTGCCGGCGCCGCTGCGTGCCACCGCGCGCCGCCTGCGCCACCAGTTCGAGGCGCTGGTGCAGGGGCGCCAGTGGCTGCGCGGCCAGGACCAGGGCAACGTCGTCGATCTCGACGCCTACCTGCGCAAGCAGGCCGAACGCCGCCACCACGGCGACATCTCGATGGACGGCCTCTACCTCGACCAGCGCAAGCGCAGCCGCGATCTCGCCTGCCTGCTGCTGGCCGATCTGTCGCTGTCGACCGACGCCTGGGTGAACGACCGGCTGCGCGTGATCGACGTGGTGCGCGACGCGCTGTTCCTGTTCTCCGAGGCGCTCGGCGCCACCGGCGACCGCTTCGCGCTTTACGGCTTCTCGTCGCGCCGCCGCGAGCACGTGCGCTTCCACACGCTCAAGGAATTCGGCGAGGACTACGGCGCGCGGGTGCGCGGGCGCATCCAGGCGATCCGCCCGGGTTTCTACACCCGCATGGGCGCCGCCATCCGCCAGGCCACCACACTGCTTGGCCGCGAGACCGCCGGGCAACGCCTGCTGCTGCTGCTCACCGACGGCAAGCCCAACGACCTGGACCTCTACGAGGGACGCTACGGCATCGAGGACACGCGCCGGGCGCTGCACGAGGCGCGCCGCGCCGGGCTGCAGCCGTTTTGCGTGACCATCGACCGCGAGGCCGGCAGCTATCTGCCTTACCTGTTCGGCAGCGATACCTATACGGTGCTGCGCGACCCGTCCGAGCTGCCGCGCCGGCTGCCGCTCTTGTACGCGCGCCTGACGCGCTAGGGAAGATGTCGGGTGGGGCCCTGCCCCACACCAGGCGCTGTGTCGGTGGGGCGCAGCCCCACCCTACAACTTCCGCTCTTGTACGCGCGCCTGACGCGCTAGGGAAGATGTCGGGTGGGGCCCTGCCCCACACCAGGCGCTGTGTCGGTGGGGCGCAGCCCCACCCTACAACTTCCGCGCTTGTACGCGCGCTTGA
>DASWHF010000161.1:0-1862 GCA_036393295.1 Acidiferrobacterales bacterium | reverse complement strand
TTGCGCCACGGAGGCGCGCCCATGACGGCGGCACGTGCTGTCCTGGTTTTCACACTGATGCTGCTGGCGCATTCCACGCATGCCGACGCGCCGGCACAGACCATGACGCCCGTCGCGGACCGGCCGGCGGCACCGGACTTCGCATTAAAGGATATCGACGGCAAGCTGCGCCGGCTATCGGAGAATCGCGGCAAGGTGGTGCTGGTGAATTTCTGGGCCACCTGGTGTCCACCATGCCGCCGCGAAATGCCCTCGATGCAGCGCGCCTGGACACATCTCAAGGGCGAAAATTTCGAGATGTACGCTGTCAACGTTGGTGAGGACGAGGACACCATCTTCGGCTTTACGTTCTCGACCGGCGTGGAGCTGACATTCCCGATCCTGCTGGACCGTGACGCACAGATCATCAAGGCCTGGTCCGTCATCGCCCTGCCGACGAGTTTTATCGTTGACCCGCAGGGGCGGATCGTCTATCGCGCCGTGGGCGGGCGCGAATGGGACGATCCGGCGCTCCTCGGGAAAATCCGGGAACTGATCCCGAAGCGCTGATCCGGGCATTTTTTTGCCCGCTGGCAACAGGTCCGATAAAGTAGGCGCACCATCATGCCCAGGCCCCCATTGTGATTCCCGCGACACCCGGATCGGGACGCAGCAAACTGCCACGCACCGTCGTCATCGTCGGGCTGGTCAGCCTGCTCAACGACTTCGCCAGCGAAATGGTGGTGCCGCTGATTCCGCTGCTGCTGGCCACGGTGCTGGCCGCCGGCCCGGTGGCGCTGGGACTGATCGAGGGCGTGGCCGACACCGTCTCCAACCTGCTCAAGCTCTGGGCCGGGCGCCATTCCGATCTCTACGGGCGGCGCCGCAAACCCTATGTCGTGTTCGGCTATCTGCTGTCGAACCTGGTGCGGCCCCTGATCGGGATTTCCGGAAGCTGGCTCACCGTGCTCTCGATCCGCGTCACCGACCGCATCGGCAAGGGCGTGCGCACCGCGCCGCGCGACGCGCTGATCTCGGATGCCATTGACGACGGCGTCGCCGGCCGCGCCTACGGATTCACGCGCGCGCTCGATCATGCCGGCGCCGTGCTCGGCGCGCTGGCCGCGGCGGCGATCGTTTACTGGGGCACCGCGCGCCTCGACGTCGTGATTGCGCTGTCCGCCATTCCCGGCCTGATGGCGGTGGGTCTTTTCGCCTTCGGCATCCGCGAAACCCCGCGCCCGGTCATGCTGCCTGCCGAGCGGACACCGTTGAGCTGGGCCCGGCTGAACCCGTTGTCACGGCGTTACCTCATGGTGCTGGCGTTCTTCACGCTCGGGAAAATTCCCGAGACCTTCCTGCTGCTGCGCGGCCACGAACTGGGCATGTCAGTGGTCGAATTGCTGCTGCTGTGGGCGGCGATGCACATCGTCAAGGCCGCCATCTCCGAGCAGGCGGGCAGCCGCACCGACCGCGTCGGACGCCGGCCGCTGATTCTCACTGGCTGGATGGTCTATGCGGTGACGCTGTTCGCGCTCGCCTTCGTGACCCAGCCGCTGATGCTGTGGGCCTGGAGCCTGGCGCTCGGTTTCTACTTCGGGCTCACCGAGGGCGCCGAGCGCGCGCTGGTGCGCGACCTGGCCACGCCGGCCGAGCGCGGCACCGCCTTCGGCTGGTTTCACATGCTCGTTGGCATGGCCGCGATTCCGGCGGGATTGCTGATCGGCGGGCTGTGGAGTTTTTATGGCGTCAAAATCGCCTTTCTCGTTTCGGCGCTGCTGGCCGCGCTTGCCACCGCCGGCTTCTGGCGTTTCGTGCGGCCCTGACGGTTCCCATTTCCCCGCATTTCACATAAGCTCCGCGGTCCCATGACCGCCGCCCTC
>DASWHF010000160.1:0-4812 GCA_036393295.1 Acidiferrobacterales bacterium | reverse complement strand
GTTGCCCTGGTAGAGGAACAAGTCGTAATCGATCTGGGTGCGTGGATAGGCATCCCAGTTCAGGTAAAGCGAAACCAGCGAGCCCGCGGCGAGACTAATGGTGTTGAAGTTTTGTCCGGCGCCGAACTCATGCCGCAAGTCCCCATCGCCGTCGGTGAAGCCCGCCAGGTAGTGTTTTAGTCGATGATTGCCCGCACCGTTCACCCACTGGATACCGGCAGCGCCCGCGCTCGCGGCGATGTCGCAGATCGGACCCGTGCCGTCGTAGAACGCCGCGCCGAACCATACCGCCGAATGCACGATGGTGCGCACGCCGGCAGCGGCCATGTCGTTCACCGCCTGCGCCATCTGCACTTCGGACCCTATCTTGGCGAGGTAGAGCATCGCGCCCGGCGCCATGTCGTGAACGATCTCGGCGACATTGGTGCCGTGGCTGGTACCGCCGCTGCCGAGGCCGGTGTAATCGGTCACGGTCAGGGTCAGCGGCAGATCCCCGCTGGCCTGCGACTGGCTGAGGCCGCCGAACCCCAGGTCGATGACACCGATGGCGATGCCGGCGCCGGGGGTCGCGAGCTGGTGGACGTCGCCGGCGCCGGTCAGCGTCACGCCCTGGCTGACGACTTCGGCGGGCGCGTGCGGGTAGGGCAGACGCGCGTGCACCGACGCCGGCAGCCGATCGAGTAGCATTCGCAACGCGTCCGGCGTGCCGGCGACCTCAATGAGATTGTGAAAGCGATAGCGGGGGGTGCCGCCGAGTGCGATCAGTTCTGCATCGTTTATCGCTTCCGAGCCGGTCTCGAGAACGAGGGTCGCCGCCTGATCCGCGCTTGGCCTCGCATCGCGCGTGGGCGCCAGCAGGCGTTCGACCGCCTGGCTGCGCGACGCACTCTGGGGCGCGGCATAGGCCAGGGCGGCGGCGGCCGCGCAGGTCAAGCCGATCAGGATGCCGCGTATCCAGATAGCGATGGGCTCGATGTCGTCGTTATTGCCCATCGCTTATTGCTGCTGGGTTCGTCGCCAATGCGTGCCAATTAACGCCACGCCGGACAGCATGAGCCAGACGGCGGCGGGCAGAGGAATCGGCGTGATGGTCACGTCTGCGCCAGTGTAGGTTACGGCTTGAGCGGTGCCGGTCGTCGCCGAAATGAAGCCCCCCCACGGCGTGTCGTTGTCGGCTGTCGTCAGCGTAGCGGTACCGGCAGCGAGTGCAGTGAAGGATAGCGTTCCAACAACGGCGGGGCCAGACAGGCCGGTGAAGCTGCCGAAAGCCAGCCCATTTAGCTCGTTGGCTAGAACTGTCGGCGTACTGCGAAACGCCGGATCGTCACCAAGCGCTCCATTGAACACGAACGTATCGAATTGAAGCAGACTACTATTGTAGAAAATATCGATGCCTCCGCCGACTGTTGGATCATCGCTGAAATCCATTAGTACATCGAGCGTAAAGGCACCGCCGACCACTGTAGTCTGGCTGGTCGGCATCAGCGAAATAGTCGCTGCTTGTGTCGGGAAAGATGCTATCGCCGATAGCAGTGTAACCGCGAGCAGCGTCTTTGTAAGTTGTGTCATGGCTTCCTCCTGAATAAGATCTTGTGGCAACAATACCAATCGCTTTATTGACCGAAATTCTCAGCACGTCGGCGTCGACAACATTCTCTATCCTAGGGCAAAAGAGCGCTGGGTCCGGGTGATTGTCCGAACTGTTGTTTCATGATTCCGAGATCTCCAAAGTTCACGAATCCGTCGCCGTTGAAATCCGCGTCGGGGTCGTTGCTTCCGAATCGGGTCTTGAGTATTCCGAGATCGGCGAAATTCACCAGATGGTCGTTGTTGAGATCCGGATCACAGCGATTCCCATAGCCATCGCCGTTGGTGTCGCGCTGGTCAGTGTTGGCGGCGAGGGTGCAGTTGTCGCAAACGTTGCCGCGCGCGTCGCCGTCGCCGTCGGCCTGGTCGGCATTGGCGCGCGCCGGGCAGTTGTCGTCGCCGTCGAGCACGCTGTCCTCGTCGCGGTCGATGCCGGCGCGCACGCCCGAGCCGGGCGGCACGCAGGTGTAGGTCAGGGCCTGGCCCGCGGTCTGGGCGAGGGCGCGCAGCTGGGTTTCATTGAGGAGCGGCTCGTCCAGGCGGTCGCTGCGGTAGCTGCCGAACTCGCGGAGCCAGCCGCGCGGCTGTCCGGCCACGAGTCCCTTGACGACGAGGTCGCACTCGCTGGCGGCCGCGCGCGCGACGAGCAGGTCGATGCGCGGCGTCGCGGTCGGCGCGTTGGTGTCGTCCAGGGTGATCTGCTGACCCACGACCGGCGCCAGGTTGGAGTCGAAGGCGAACATGAACTGCACGACCTGTTGGCGCTGGCTGTCGCCGAGCGGGAAGACGAACAGCGGCGCGGAGTGGAAGCGCTGCAGGGTGTCGACGCTGCCGTCGTGCAGGAAACCGAAGCCGCGTACCTGCTCGCCCATGAACTCGCCGTCGGAAGGCACCAGAGCGCTGTTCCGCGCCATACCGAACATGCCGACCTTCTGGTACAGGTTGCGCAGGTGCGGAATCTTGAGGAACTGCGGTTCGGCCTCGTTGCTCATCAGCCCGCTGCTGCCGAAGAATCCGTTCTGCGGACTCAGTACGTGGCAGGCGTTGCACGTCAGCGAACCGACCGTGGGGGTAGTCAGGTACACACTGCGTCCGGCCTGCTGCATGGGCGTGAGCGAGTTGTCGAGGCTGCGGATCGGGTTGGGCGGGTAGGTGATTTCGAGCGCGAAATCGGCGAACGCCTGCATCTGCGCCGGGTCGAGCTGGGCATCGCGCCCGAGCAGGCCGACAAAGGCGACGTTGAACTCGCGGAACGCGCCGTTCTCGTCCAGTGGGTCGCCGCCGGAGTGACCGGCGGTGCGGTCGCCGCGCCAGTGCATCGGGCCGTGATTCGCCAGGCCACGCAGCGACTGGGTGGTCATCGGGCCCTTCATGGGATGGAAGGGAGCGTTAAAGGCGCTGGCAGGACCGTTCGGATTCGGATTGGACAAAACCACGCCCTCCGGATCGCCGAGATCCCAGGCCAAGCTGTCGAAATCGCCGAAGACGTGACAACTCGCGCAGGCGGCCTCGCCGTTGCTGGAAGTGAGGCGCGCGTCGTAGAGGAAGGGTCGGCCCTGCACGACATGCGGGGGCTCCGGATTGTGCAGGCTCAGGTGGCGGATCTCGCTGCGGGTGGCGGTGTCGATCACCGACACGCCGTTGTCGAAGCGGGTCAGGACGTAGAGTCGGTTGCGGGCGTTGTCGTAGACCAGCCCGCTCGGACCGCCGCCGCTGACCGGGATGTGGCTGGCCGGGCTCGGGATGAAGCTGTCGGTCTCGAGCTGTTCGATATCGAAGACCCCGATCTTGCCGGAGCCGAAGGCCGCGACGTACAGGTTCGGCCCGCCGATCGCCATGCCCATGGGCAGCGCCAGGCTGGCGTCGCGTACCGCGGGCGGCGCGGGCACCACGCTGTAGTCGATGTGCTTGTTCAGGTGCCGCGGCTGCACGTTGGCACCGGCGATCACCGTGATGCGCGCCTCGTGCAGGTGCCCGATCACGCTGCTGGTCGTGCTGCCGGGCGGGCGCGTGCCCTCGAAGCGCACCTCGTTGCGCGCCTCGGTGTTGCTGACGTAAACCTTGCCGTTGGCCGGATTGACCGCCATGTTGTAGAGAATCGTGCCGACGCCCGAGAACGACTGCAGGACCGCCGGCGGGTTGGCGTTGGCGTCGATGGCGAACACGTCGCGGTCGGGCAGATTGAAGCGCACCTGGTTGTTCCAGATGCGGCTCAACTCGTCGATCCAGTTGGTGCCGTCGAAGCGGAGGATCAACCCGGTCTCGGGCTGATTGATGTTCTCGACGTTGCGATTCGGCGCCGGCAGCCCGCCGGGCGCGCTCGGTCCGCCGCCCGGGCTGCAGGACGGCGCGGTCGCGCCGCCGTTGCAGACCGCGCCCTCGGGAATGGCGGTGGTGCGGTTGCCGGTGTGGAAGCCGGCGGCGTAAACAATGCCGCCGGCCGCGTCGACCGCCAGCGCGCGCGGCGTGTCGGTGAACAGCGTCAGGATCGTCAGCGGAGCGCCGCCCGGGCCGGCGCCGGGGTTCTGGGCGTCGAACACCCACACGTCGGCGCGGCCGATGCCGGGGGTGGTCAGATCGCCGGGGTTGGTCGCGCTGTTATAGGGCGTGTTCTGCCCGCGACGCGCGGCGGTGACGAAGGCGCGTGACGGGTTGCCGGCGAACACGATGTCACGCGGCTCGTCGCCGGTGAGCAGCGTGCGCACCAAGCGCGGCGGGTTCGCGGCAGTGTCGACGATGCTGATCGAATCGGACAGGTGATTGACCACCCAGACTTCGCCGGATTGCGAATCCGGTCGGACCGCCACCGCCACCGGCTCCATGCCGACCGGGACCGAGGCGGTGTGGCGCAGGCCGTCGGCCAGCACGTCGAAGACCTCCAGGCGCCCGTCGGGGGTATTGACCGCGTACAGCCGGCTGCCGTCGGGTGACAGCGCCAGCGGCCGCACCTGGCCGCTTTCGAAGGTCACGAAGCTCTCGGCCTGGGCGGCTCCGAAGGCGCATGCCAGCACGCAGCCGGTCAGCCAGGCGGTCAAATACAACCCTCGCCGCGCGTGCCGGCGCGGTCGTGTAGCAGGAACCATGGTCTTCTCCTGGTGGCGGCGTCCGGCGGTTTTTTTTCCCACATGCCGGATCGCACGGTGCAGCACGGGAAGTGCCGCTTCTATT
The DNA here is from genome assembly GCA_036393295.1 of Acidiferrobacterales bacterium. Lineage (GTDB taxonomy): Bacteria > Pseudomonadota > Gammaproteobacteria > Acidiferrobacterales > UBA6901 > DASWHF01. Next base: position 57 of record DASWHF010000160.1, on the reverse strand, counting down.
TCTATTTAGCGCCGCGGCCCGCTCCGTGCGGTGGCCGTGACTGCTTGCTGCAACGAG
>DASWHF010000159.1:0-22001 GCA_036393295.1 Acidiferrobacterales bacterium | reverse complement strand
GGCTCGAACCGCATCCAGGAGCTGGCGGGGGAAGAGAACTACGCGCGCATGAAGGAGGCGGTGATGCAGATCGTCGGCCGGCACTTCCGGCCGGAGTTCATCAACCGCATCGACGACATTGTGGTGTTCCATCCGCTGGCGCGCGCGCAGCTGCAACGCATCGCCGCGATCCAGATCCAGTACCTGCACCAGCGCCTGGCGAGCCGCGACATGGCGTTGAAACTCAGCCCCCAGGCGCTCGACAAGCTGGCCGAGGCCGGTTTTGACCCGGTCTACGGCGCGCGTCCCTTAAGGCGCGCTATCCAGCAGTCGATCGAGAACCCGCTCGCCCAGGAGATCCTGGCCGGCAAGTTCGGCCCGGGCGATGTGATCCAGGTCGATGCGACGGCCGACGGATTCAGCTTCAGTCGCGACGGCACGAGGAAGGTGGCGGCCGGCTGAGGGCAGTGTGGCTGCGCGGCTGAATATTATCGTTTTCTGATATTCTCGGATTCCGGGGTCGGACGCGGATTAATCATGCCTATTTCCGCGTCTTACATAAGTGAATAGACTGGCGCCGCCAGGCGGGTACCGGTTGGGCAGTGCCAAACGCGGCGAGTAGGCAAGACAGGCTCGTGTGACCGAAATCAAGACTGAAGGCAGCCGGCGGGGCCGCGAGCGGCGCTACGACGAGCGCTCGATCAATCAGGCGTTCAATCAATTCCTGGGGCTGGCAGCCACGGAGCTGGCGCTGCTGGCCCGTCACCGCGACCACCTGCTGACCGGCGCCAGTGCCTTCGTCGAATCCTTCTACGACTACCTGCAGGACCATCCGGCCATCGCCGAGGTGCTGGACCGCTATCAGGCGGGGGGCGGCCGGATCGCCGACCTGGTCGAGCGCCAGTATCAGCACTTCCGGGCGCTGCTCGACGGCGACGTCGGCGAGACCAGCGCGCAGCGCCTGGCGGAGATCGGCGCGATCCATTACCGGCACGGCATCGAGCCGGTCTGGATGATGGGCGCCTACCGGCTCTATCTGGAACATCTCGAGCAAGTGATCGCCGGTGAGGCCGTGGCGTCGCGCGACCGTGAAAAGCTCCGCCGGCTGGTCGGCAAGCTCTTGTTCCGCGACATGGGGCTGATGCTGGAGGGTTATTGGAACGCCGCGCTGCATGCGCTCAACGACGAGCGCCGCGCGGTCGCCGAGCTGCAGGACCAGGTGACGAGCCTGCTGGCGAATCTGCCGCAGACGCTGTGGTCGGTGGACGTGGTGCACAACAAGCCGTTGTACGTGAGCCCGGCGACCCGCCAGATCTGCGACGTCGACATCGAAATGCCCATTCCCTGCCTCGGCTGGACCGTCCCCGACGATCGCGAGACCGTGGTGCACGCCTGGCGGCGCGCGCTCGCCGGCGAGCGCGTCGAGGTCGAGAGCCGGGTGCGTACGCCGGACGGCGAGGACCGTTGGTTCCGGCGCGTGTTCCACCCGTTCCGCGACGTGCAGGGCCGCGTGGTGCGTGTCGACGGCCTGATGGAGGACGCGACCGAGGCCAAGCTGACCGTCGAGCGCCTGCACCACCTCGCCACCACCGACAACCTGACCGGCCTGCACAACCGCGCGCTGTTCCGCGACCGCGTCGATCAGGCGTTGCAGGCGGCGCGCCGCGACCCGAGCCGGCACGTGGTGCTGATGCTCATGGACCTCGATCACTTCAAGGAGATCAACGACACCCTCGGCCATCCGGTGGGCGACGCGATCCTGCGCTCGGTCGCCGAGCGGCTGCGCGGCGCGCTGCGCGGCGTCGACACGCTGGCGCGCCTGGGGGGCGACGAGTTCGCCGTCCTGCTGCCGGGCGTCCACCACCCCGAGGCGGCGGCGCGCAAGGTCGCGCGCAAGATTCTCGCCTGCTTCGACCGCCCCTTCCATCACGGCGAGGACGAGCTTTACCTCGGCGCCGGCATCGGCATCACGGTCTATCCGCGGCACGGCCAGGACATCGACGCCCTGATGCGCCGTGCCGACGTGGCGATGTACGCGGCCAAGCACCGCGACGTCGGCTTCCTGTTCTACGACAGTAACGCCGATCCGCACACGCCGCAGCGCCTGCAGCTCGCCGGCGAGCTGCGCCGCGCGCTGGAGCGCGACGAGTTCGTGCTGCATTGTCAACCGAAGGTCGATCTCAAGACCGGCCGCGTGACCGGTGTCGAGGCCTTGCTCCGCTGGCAGCATCCGCAGCAGGGGCTGATCCTGCCGGAGCGCTTCATCGGCCTGCTGGAGCGCAGCGGCATGATCAACCCGGTCACCGACTGGGCCCTGGCCGCGGCCCTCGACCAGTGCCGCGCCTGGTGCGATGCCGGGCATCGGATGAGCGTGGCCGTGAACCTCTCGGGACGCAGCTTCCATCAGCCCGACCTGGTGCAGAAACTGCGCGCGCTGCTGGTCGCGCGATCGGTGCCGGAGGGCATGCTGGAACTCGAGATCACCGAGAACGTGATCATGACCGACATCGATTTCGGCGCGCAACGGCTGCGCGCGCTGCGCGAAGCCGGCGTGGTGATCGCGATCGACGACTACGGCACCGGTTACTCGTCGCTTGCCTACCTCAGCGAGCTGCCAGTGCGCAATCTCAAGATCGACAAGTCGTTCGTGACCCGGATGGCGCGCGAGCCGAGCAAGCTCGTGATCGTGCGCTCCACCATCGATCTCGCGCACAATCTCGGCTGCCGGGTGGTGGCCGAGGGCGTGGAGGGCGCGCCGGCCCTGGCGCTGCTCACGCGGCTCGGCGCCGACGAGGTCCAGGGTTTCCACGTCGCGCGGCCCATGCCGCCGGCGGCCCTGACCGACTGGCTCGTGCGGCACGGGCCGGCGGGTGCTCCGCACGCCTGAATCCACCGGCATTTCGGTTGTTTCCCCCGGCGATTGCCTTTATCATGCGCGGCGCGCGTCGCCGCGGACGGCGAGCGCCACTCCGATCAGTCAACGAGGCAACCCCGCATGGTCCGGCGACTCAAGGCCCCCACCACATCCACCTTCGGGCTCAAGAAGCTGCTGTCGGACGTCGTGCATCGCCGTTACCGGCATCGCCAGTTCGTCACCATCGCCTACCTGGTGTTTCTCGCCATCGTCGGCCAGCCGTGGCGCTTTCCGCCCGAGGCCTTCTGGGTGGCGACCGTGCTGGTGGTGATCGGAAGCGCGGTGCGGCTGTGGGCCTCGGGCCACGTCAAGAAGGACAAGGCGCTGGCGACCAACGGGCCCTACGCCTACGTGCGCCACCCGCTGTACGTCGGCAACCACACCATCGCGCTCGGCTTCTGCCTGGCGTCGGGATTGTGGTGGAGCCTGCCGGTGTGGATCGTGTTGGGCCTGATCTATTACCCGACCACCATCCGTCACGAGGACCAGGTGCTGCACAAGCTGTTCGGCACGCAGTGGGAGGAGTGGCGCTCGCGCACCCGCGCGCTGATTCCGCGCCTCACGCCGTACCGCAAGGGCGACAGGGGCGAATGGTCGTTCATGCAGAGCCTCAAGGTGAACGGCGAGCCGGTCATCCTGGCGATCATCTTCGGCCTGCTGTACTGGCTGTACACCCGCCTGCCCATGGCCTGACGCAGCATGGATCCGGCCCTGGACGATATCGGCCGCGAGCGGCTTATCGCCTGGATCGAGGACAGCGTCGCGCACGGCCGCAACATCCTCGCCCAGGGCTACCAGGGCCATGTCTATCGCTACCCGCATCCGCGCCACCCGCTGGTGATCAAGGTCGCCTCGGGCCGCGGCCCGCTGCGCTGGCTGCGCGCCCACATGCTGCGCAAGGAGCACGCGGTGTACCGGCGCCTCGCCGGCTTTGCCGGCGCGCCGCGCTGCTACGGCCTGCTCGACGGCCGCTTCCTGCTGCTCGAGCACGTCGCCGGCGAGCCGCTGCGGCGCGCGGCGATCCCCGACCGCGCGCGCTACTTCGCGCTGCTGTTCGAATACCTCAACGAGCTGCACGCGCGCGGCATCGCCCACGGCGATCTCAAGCGCAAGGACAATCTGCTGGTCACCGCCGACGGCCGGCCCTGCCTGATCGATTTCGGCACGGCGATCACGCGCCGGCCGGGCTTCGCCCCGATCAACCGCTTCGCCTACGGCATCGCGGAGCGCTTCGACTTCAATGCCTGGATCAAGCTCAAGTACAACAATCGCATGGAAGAAATTTCCGCCGCCGACCGTCATTATTACCGGCGCACCTGGATTGAGCGCCTGGCGCGCGCCTTCAAGCGCCCGTATCGCCGGCTGAAGCGGCGGCTATTCCCGCGCAAGCTGTGAGAGATAGGGATTTGTCAGGTGTAGGGTGCGTCCCACGCACCGCTTAATATTTCGGTGCGCAGGGCGCACCCTACGGTTCGGCGTTGAATGCGAGGTCATTTTGTTAGGCACTCTAAGAGAAAGGGATTTGTCAGGATTCGCGCACTTGCGCGACCAAGATTGCATTGCCGCCCAGCGGCGCCATCGCGCCGGGCTTGTCAGCGCACCGACGGAATGATATGACTTGACGCCATGTACGCGACCCTGCCTTTGCTGAATTCACGCGCGTTTCCCGCGCTCACGCGCGGCCGCCTCGAAACCGTGCAGGTCAACCTCGGTTATCGCTGCAACCAGCAGTGCCTGCACTGCCACGTCAACGCCAGCCCCAAGCGCAAGGAAGTCATGACGCGCGACATCATCGATCAGGTGCTGGTGTATCTGCGCGCCTCGGGCGCGCAGGCGCTCGATCTCACCGGCGGCGCGCCCGAGCTCAATCCGCATTTCCGCGACCTGGTGAGCGCCGCGTGCGCGCTCGGCGTGACGGTGATCGACCGCTGCAACCTCACCGTCCTCGAGGAGCCGGGCCAGGAGGATCTGGCCGAGTTCCTGGCCGCGCACCGCGTCGAGGTCACCGCTTCGCTGCCGTGTTATCTCGAGGAGAACGTCAACCGCCAGCGCGGCAAGGGCGTGTTCGCCGCCAGCATCCGCGCGCTCCAGCGGCTCAACGCGCTGGGCTACGGCGCCGACGGCAGCGGGCTCGCGCTCAATCTGGTGTACAACCCGCAGGGGCCGGTGCTGCCGCCGCCGCAGGAAAAGCTCGAACAGGACTACAAGCGCCACCTCGGCGGGCAGTACGGCATCGTGTTCAACCGGTTGTACACGCTGGCCAACATGCCGATCCAGCGCTTCGGCAGCACCTTGATCTCGAAGGGCGGGTTCCACGACTATATGAACCTGCTGCGCGACACGCATCAGGACGCCAACCTCGACCAGGTCATGTGTCGCAGCCTGATCAGCATCGACTGGCAGGGTTATGTCTACGATTGTGATTTCAACCAGATGCTCGAGTTGCCGTTGCCGCTGGCGGGCAAGCCGCGGGTGCATGTCTCCGAGCTCGTCGGCGTCGACCTCGAAGGCCGACCGATCGTGACGCGCGACCACTGCTACGGCTGCACGGCGGGGCAGGGCAGCAGTTGCGGCGGCGCGCTGGCATGACGGTCGGCGCCGGTCGCCGAACGGGCCGTGCCGGGCGGGGCTGGAAGCCCCGCCTACAAATGAGATGGTGTAGGCGGGGCTTCCAGCCCCGCAGCAACGCTAGAACGAAGCCGCAACCGGCGGAGCAAGATGCCCCGCCTACAAAATAATTTGATGTAGGCGGGGCATCTTGCCCCGCCGATGCGTCGACGGGTTGACGGCGGATCGACGGCGCAACGGTGCATAATCCCTGCAAGGCGTAAGGTCGCCGTGGATTCGCCGTCCAATACCGAATTCACGTGGACCATAAGAACTAACCAGATCTGGGGACGAATGGAAACCGGACTCGCGCTAGTCGTTCTGCTGGTGCTGTCGCTGGCCTGGGTCAACGGCGCCAACGACGTCGCCAAGGGCGTGGCCACGTTGGCCGGCAGCGGCGTCGCCGGCGCGCGGCCGGCGATCATCTGGGGCACGTTGTGCACCGTGCTCGGCGGGCTGATGGCGGTACTGTGGGGCGCGGCACTGCTCACGGCCTTCGCCGGCGGCTATCTCAATGACAATTTCGATGCCACGCGCGTTTTCGTCGCCGGCGCCGTGGCCGGTGCCGCGGCCTGGGTGCTGGTCGCGACGCGCCTGCGGCTGCCGGTCTCGACCACCCACGCGCTGCTCGGCGGCATCGTCGGCGCGGCGCTCGCCTCGAGCGGTTCCGAAGGCCTCGCGCTCTCGGCGGTGACCCACATGGCCCTGGCGCCGCTGCTGATCAGTCCCCTGGTCGCCATCGTGCTGTGCTGGTTGCTGTTGATCGTCGTGCGCCGCATGGAGCGGCGTTTCCCCGCCTGGAGTCCGGGCTGCTGCGCGCGCGAGGACTGGGAGCGGAACCCTTACGTCTGCGATCCCGATCCGGGGCGGCGCGCCGTCGCGCCCGCAATCTCGCCGCGCGTGCTGCGCCTGTGGAATATCCTGCACTGGTTGAGCAGCGGCGCGACCAGCTTCGCGCGCGGTTTGAGCGACGTGCCGAAGATCGCCGCGCTCCTGCTGCCGCTGTTCGCGCTCGCGCCGGGGAGCGCGCCGGTATGGCCGATCGTGGCGGTGGCCCTGGCGATGGGGCTCGGCAGCCTGTGGGGCGGATTCCGGCTGCTGCCGGTTCTGGCGCAGCGCGTCACGCGCATGGATGCCCGCACTGGCCTCATCGCCAACGTCGGGACCTCGGCGCTGGTGCTGGCGGCTGCGCCGCTGGGGCTGCCGGTATCGACCACCCATGTCAGCACCGGGGCGCTCATGGGTATACGCTTCGGCGATCGCGCGCCCCCGGAGCGCGCCGATGCACTGAAACTGATCCTGTTCGGCTGGGTCATCACCCTGCCGGTGGCGGCGATGATCGCGGCCGGCGTGTGCCTGGCCGGTAACGCCTGGCGGTGAGCGAGTGAATGGAGAGCGAGCGATGAACGTGCGACAAAGTGTGCTGGAACGCTATTCGGCGGGCGCCAAGCAGCTTGAACGGAAACTGTGCTGCCCGGTGGACTATGACGCCGGGCTGCTCGCGCTGCTGCCGCGCGAGATTGTCGACAAGGACTACGGCTGCGGCGATCCTTCGCGCTATGTGCGCGACGGCGACATGGTGCTCGATCTCGGCTCGGGCGGCGGCAAGATCTGTTACATGGCCGCGCAGCGGGTCGGCGAGTCGGGCCGGGTCATCGGGATCGACATGAACGACGACATGCTGGCCCTGGCGCGCAAGTACCAGCCCCAGATGGCCGCCAAGCTCGGCGGCGAGCGCGTGCGCTTCGTCAAGGGGCATATTCAGGACCTGGCGCTCGACCTGGAGGCGCTCGACCGGTATCTCGCCGCGCATCCGGTGAGCGCGAGCGCCGATCTCGCCGCGCTCGAATTGTGGCGGGCCGAACAACGCGCGAGCGCGCCGCTGATCGCCGACGCCAGCGTCGATCTGGTGATCTCCAACTGCGTGCTCAACCTGGTCGACGAGGCCGACAAGCTGAAGCTCGTCCGCGAGATCTTTCGCGTGCTCAAGCCCGGCGGGCGAGTCGCGATCTCCGATATCGTCAGCGACGAGCCGGTGCCGGCGCATCTCAAGGCCGATCCGGTCCTGTGGAGCGGTTGCGTCTCTGGCGCCTTCGAGGAACGGGAGTTCCTGCAGCGCTTCGTCGACGCCGGTTTCCTCGCGGTCGGTTACGACAAGTGGGACGCGCAGGCCTGGCAGGTGGTGGAGGGCATCGAATTCCGTTCCGTGACCCTGACCGCGACCAAGGGCGCGGGGACGGAATGTCTCGACGTCGGCCAGGCGGTGATCTATCGCGGCCCCTATGCCGAGGTGCGCGACGACGAGGGCCATGTGTTCCCGCGTGGCGAGCGCCTGGCGGTGTGCGAACGTACCTTTAAGTTTCTCACTGAAGGCCCGCTGCGCGCAGACTTCATCGGCATCGCGCCGGCCGTGGCGCGCGCGCCGGTGCCGTGGTGCGCGCCGGCCGGCACCCGCCGCCCGGCGGCCGAGACCAAGGGTGCGGCGCATGCGTGCTGTGGCGATGCGCCGGGATGCTGCTGAGCGTGTGGGATGTAGGCGGGGCATCCTGCCCCGCCGGTCGGTCGACGGGCCGTGCAAGGCGGCGCTGGAAGCCCCGCCTACATCCTTTGTTACCGCACTTCCAGCAATCGTATGCCGTCCACCCCGAGCTGCTTCTTGATCGCGATTGCGCGGCGCAGCGCCTGGGCCTTGGTGGCGCGCTCGCCCGCTGTAAGGTAATGCTCCTCGCCGAAGCTCAGAACGCCGGCGTCGGCGATGCCGCGCTCGCGATAGCGGTCGAGCTCGCGCTCGATGCGCGCGCGGTCGGGTGAGCTCGACAGCACCACCAGATAATTGCGCCGTTGCTCCGGGACCTGGTACTGCACGCGTGGATCGTAGTTGAGCTGGGCGGCCGGTTGCGCCGTCGCCGGCGGCTCGGCGGCCTCGGCCGCGGCGATGCCCAGCCAGGCACCGACCCGCTCGCCGCCCGGCGCGCGCGAGGAGCGCGGCAGCGTGATGGTCTCGACCGGGATGCTCGACAGGTTCCTGACCTCGCGGATCAGCGCGTCGTATTCCTGGGTGAGCGCCGCCAACGCCTCGGTGCTCTGATTCATGCTGCTGCTCATGTTCAGGCTGCCGGACAGCAGCGACGGCACGCCGAGCGCCGCCATGAACAAAGTCTGCGGCGTGTGCCGGCTGCCCCAGTGGGTCCACATCATCACCAGGCCGACCAGCACGCTGAACACGACCACCACCAGCAGGTAGCCGAACGAGAACAGCTCGATGTTGACGCGCGCGTCCGGGCCGAGCAGCGCCGGCATCAGCCGTGGGAACAGCGCCGCGCAGGCGCCGGCGCTCAGGCCGATGCAGAACAGCATCGGCGGCCGGGCGGCGGTGCCGGGTTTCGTCTTGGGTTTAGGCATGGTCCACCTCCTGGACGCGCGTCGCGGACGTCATTTGCCTGGCGCCGACAGCAGGATCATCTGGCGCAGGAAGTCGATGAACGCCGGCCGGTAAATGTCGTTGTGCCCGTGGATGACCTGGTCGTCGACGCCGATGACCAGGAACGGATTCAGCGGATGCGATCCGGGCGCGCTCGGCCGATGCGTAAGCAGTGTGCCCGGGAACTCCTGCTGCCAGCCGGGCGCGAGCCGGCCGTCGCGCCAGGCGCTGCGGTAGTCGATGAGCTGGCGCAGGTCGGTGTCGGCCTTGTCGCGCAGCGCGTCGGCATTGAAATAGGGACAGGCGCAGCGCTCCGCCGCGTCCGGCGCCGGTCGCGGCGGACGCGCCGGCGGTGCAGTCGCGGTGAGCGTGTGGGTGCGGTGGCGCGGGAAGTGCCCGACCGTGCGATGATCGGCCAGGTCCTGGTCCTTGCTGCGGTACTGTTCGAACCAGGTCGAGAACCAGCGGCCGAGCGGAAAGGCCTTGCGGGTCGCCTGATCGTCGTAGGAAGTCATCACCGCGAGGATCGGCAGCTGGCCGGGCAGATAGCTGCGTTCGAGGGCCATGGCGTGCAGGGTTTCGTAGCGCGTCGCCTCGAAGGCCGGATTGACCAGCACCACCAGATCGCCGAAGGCCTCGGGCGGCTTGCCTTCGCCGCGGTAGTCGATGAAACGGTCGACCAGCAGCTGCGACACCGCCGAATAGACCACCGCGCCGCCGAAGCTGTGGCCGACGATCACCAGCTGGGTGCCGGTCGGCGTCGGCTCGCCGGTCACGTGGCGGTGGATGTAGCGCAGGCTGTTGAGCCGCGCCAGCAGCTCGGTGACGGCGCCGTGACCGACCTCGGCGGCCGTGTTCTTGCGTTCCCAGAACGACAGGTTGGCGAGCCACTCGCCCTCGAGCGACAGCCCGCGCCAGCCGAGATAAATGCCGACCACCTTGCGCGGCTCGCGCTTCGCCGCGCCGCTCGCGCTGCGTTCGAGCCGGCTGATCTGTTTCAGCGTTTCGCGGAAACAGCAGACGTTGCCGTCGCAGACATTGGCGTTGTGCTTCCAGCCGTGGGCGAACACCACGATCAGCAGGTCCTGGCGGTGGACCTCCGCGCTCAGGACATCGAGCAGTTTCCACATCTGTCGGCGGTCCCAGAACCATCCCTGGTCGTCGAACTCGACGAAGCCCAGCAGGTACTCCGGATGTGACTCGATGAAATGTGCCGCGCAGGCGCGCGGGTCCTGGCCGTTGTCGCAGGCGGTGAGCTCGGCGCGATAGGGCACATGCTGGGCGCAGGCGGCCAGCGCCGCGGCGAGCAGCAGCGCCGCCATGCGGGCCGCGCGGGTCCGGCTGCGCGCCGGGCGCGGCGCAGGGAGTCGCCTGCTGGCGATCTTCGGTTCCATTTCGTCGTCGCTCCGTTCCGGGGGGGCATCCGCGAACGGCGGCCGCGGTGCCGGGCGCGCCGTTCCATGCCACCCTAGGCCGTACCCGCGGCGCTGTCTGTGAAGCATCGCACATTTATGTATGTGCGCGGACCGGTGGTTTAGAATCGACCTTCCTCCGAATCCAGCCGAGGCCGGAACAATGACCCGTATCGTCGTGATCGGCGGCGTCGCCGCCGGAATGAGCGCCGCGAGCCAGGCGAAGCGCCGAAAGCCCGAGGCCGAGGTGATCGCGCTCGAGCGCGGTCCCTATGTGTCCTACGGCGCCTGCGGTATGCCCTACAACATCGAGGACCCAGCGCGCGACATCGAGGATCTCGTGGTCATCACGCCCGAGCAGTTCCGCAAGATGCGCGGCATCGACGCGCGCGTGCGCCACGCCGCGACCGCCATCGACACCCAGGCGAAGCGGGTGACCGTGCGCGACAGCGCGCGCGAGTACACGCTCGACTACGACAAACTGGTCGTCGCCACCGGCGCTACGGCCGTGCGCCCGCCGTTCCCCGGCCTCGACCTTCCGGGCGTGTTCCTGCTGCGCGAGCTGACCGACGGCGACGCCGTCAAGCGCCATATCGCGGACGGCCGGCCGAAGCGCGCTGCCATCATCGGCGCCGGCTACATCGGCATGGAGATGGCCGAGGCGCTCGCCGAGCGCGGCCTCCAAGTCACGGTATTGGAGAAAGCGCCGCAGGCGCTGCCGGGCTTCGAGCCGGCGATCGCCGGGCTGGTCGCCGAGGAGCTTGCGCGCCAGAGTGTCGAGCTCAGGACCGGTGTGAGCGTCCAGGGCATCGAGGCCGCCGGCAAAGGCCTGCGCGTCGCGACCGACGCCGGCGGCGTTGAATGCGAACTGGTCCTGGTGTCGGTAGGCGTGCGTCCGAACGTCGCGCTGGCCAAGCAGTCCGGCATCGCGCTCGGCGAGACCGGCGCGATCGCGGTCGACGATCATCAGCGCACGAACGTTGCCGATGTCTACGCCGCCGGCGACTGCGCCGAGGCCTGGCACCGCGTGCTGAAACGTCCGGTGTACATCCCGCTCGGCACCACCGCCAACAAGCAGGGCAAGGTGGCCGGCGCCAACGCCGCCGGTGCCGACGAGGCCTTCGGCGGCATCGTCGGCAGCGCCGGCTTCAAGGTCTTCGATCTGGAGGTCGGCCGCACCGGCCTCGGCGGTGCCGAGATCGAGCGTTACGGTCTGGATGCGATCAGCGCCGTCTCCCGCCACGCCAGCCGCGGCCATCACTACCCCGGCGGCGTGCGCCTGACCACCGTGCTGTTCGCCGAGCGCGGCAGCGGCCGGCTGCTGGGCGCGCAGATGGCCGGCGCCGACGTGGTCGCCAAGCGCATCGACGTCCTGGCCGCCGCCCTCCAGGCTGGAATGACTCTGGCCGACGTCGAGGCGCTCGACCTGACCTATGCGCCGCCGTTCGCGCCGGTCTACGACCCGCTATTGATCGCCGCCGGCGTGGCGCGCAAGGCGCTCGCCAAGGCCTGAAGATCGGCGGATATCCGCGGTCTGACCGGGACGTCGACCGGCCGGTTTGGCGTGCCGCATTGCGCCGGGCGCGTGCGTAGGCTAGAAATCAAGTAGATACGCCGCGGAGCAGTAGCGGTATTCCCGCCCTGACCGGGCGTGCCCTCGGGACCCAGGACGGGTCGCGGGCCGCCAGCAAGACGACAACAACCAAGACCTCGCATAGGGACATGCGCCAGGGCCGGACGACCGTCGCGGCAGCCACGGAACCGTGCACGTCAGCGGGGGTGACAAGCATGTCGATACGGCCAGCGGTATGGATGGTGGGAGTCTTGGCATTGTGTCTGGGAGGGCTGGCCGGCGCGGCGGCGCCCCGGGACAAGGCAAGTTGCGAGGCCCAGGGCGGCACCTGGGGGCGGTTCGGCGTTTACGAAGGCGAGATCTGCCGCATCGCCGCGCCGGATGCCGGCAAGGAGTGCACCGACGCCAGTCACTGTCAGGTCGCCTGCGTCGCCGAGACCATGACCAAGAATGTGGCGGCCACCGGCAAGTGCTATGAGTGGACCGAGACGCGCGGCGCCTGCCTGAACCGGATCAATGCCGGCAAGACGCAGGGGACGGTCTGTATCGATTGAGCGCCGGCCGTTCCCCAGGGCGTCATCAAAACCGCATTCCGGTCGGCAAAGGCCCGCCTTTGCATTTGGAGCCCCATCAGATCAACGATTAAATCAGATTAACTAGAACCTGTAACTCGCTGTTCAAAAATATCTTATTATCTTTCCTCCGAAGTTTCTGCTTTCAAATTTTTGAAAACCCCACATTTCCGTGCTGTAGTTAGCGGAGTCGTCCCTAACCGTTCAGCACGTCCGGGTGTTACCCAGGGAGGGGCTGCATGCTTTCAGGCCGGGCCTTCTTACCCAAGAGTGTCGTCCACCGCGGGCACCGCCTCCGAAGGTGGATTCCTCAGCCCGGACCCCGGACTTTCGAATCGGGACCATAGTCATTCCCCGTCTTCTGTTTCAAGACCTAGTTCAAAAACCCGAACCCGGAGATCGCGTCATGTCGCCGCGCCTATTGGCCCCCAAGCTGACCAATCCAGACATTTGCGTGCGCCTTGCCAGGGACGAGGCGGAAATCGAGGAGGCGAACCACATCGTCTGCCGCAACTACATCAACCAGGGGTTATGGGACAGTGACGAGCCGTTCAGGCAGAACCCGCATATGCACTCTCCTGTGCGTACCGTCTTCGTTGTGGAGAACGCGGGCCGGATCGTCGCCACCGCCAGCATCGTCAGGGATTCCGCGATGGGATTGCCCGCCGACAAGTTCCAGCCGGAGATCATGCGGCGTCTGCGCGCCGGCAGCGGGCGGCTGGCGGAGGTGTCGGCATTGGCGGTCGACAAGACTTGCGAGGAGCAGTCCACGCTCATACTGTTCCTGTTCAAATATGTTTATCAGTACAGCTTCTACTACGCCGCGGTGGATCAGTTCGTGGCAATACCGACCGTCAGGCATGTGCAGTTTTACAAGAAGATCTGCGGCTTCGAGCCGGCCAGTTCGAGCGGTGAATACAGCTACATCAATTCGCACGTGCACTTGCAACTGCTCACTGGCGACCTGCTTCAGGCGCACCAGGACTTCTACGAACGGTACGAAAGCGGCGGTCATGACCAGGACAACTTCTATCGATTTCTGCTGGTCGACGAACATCCCAGCCTGCATTTTCCCGACCGGCGACTCATGCGTCGGCCACGGGAAATCGACTGGGCGGCGCAGGCGCGGCTGTGTAAGATGCCGATGGTCGTATAGTCAAACGTTGGGCCGGCCAGCGGATAATAAAGAACACATTATAAATCAAAGATTTGCCATTGTTGCGCGGGGCGAGATGCCCGTCCGGTCGGTTTGCTTGGTAGAATGACTTGGCCCGGGGCTTCTGGCAGCTCATACTATGCTAATAGAACGGTGATTTGACGCACAGGGAACGGCGATCGTGACTTTCTATATCCATGAAATACCCTCGCTTGTCGCGCTGATATTCAAGCTCATCCTGCTTGGTTACGCCGCACGGTCCCCGGTAAAGAACTCGCTCACCAGGGTGTTTCTGGTCCTCCTGGCGTTGCTGTCCGTGCTCAACGTTGTCGAGCTCACCGGCATCAATTATCACGCCCGACACGGATTCGTGCCTGCGATCGAATTTTTTGCATTCGCCTATATCGCGCTGCTGATCCTGGTCATCCCGGCCTTCCTGCATATCTCGTTACGACTGAGTTTCGACGCGGCCAACGACGCTCGCTGGACGCGTTACTTTGTCTTGTTGTATCTGCCCGCGCTGCCGCTCGAGTACCTTCTGTTGTACACCGACCAGCTTATTGCGGGGTTCGAGCCCTTCAAGTATTCGATCATCCGCGTGCCGGGGTCGTTGTATTTTCTTTTTGAAACCTATGCGGTCGTCTACCTGTTGGCGACATTTGTGAACCTGTGCTACGGGGCGCGTGCGTCCCGCCCCAATCGCATCGGCCGGACGCGCAACCGTTTTTGGCTGGTCGGTCTCTCGCCGTTCGTGTTGATGTTTGTCTACCTGTTCATTGCCGGCCATTTCGGATGGCCCAAGTTCACGACGACTTTTCACATTCCGAACGCGATCACCTTTTTCCTGGTCGTGACCACCTACGCGATTCACAATCACCGCCTCTTCGACATCGAGTTCTTCATCCCCGGGACGAAGCTGCGCAAGCGCAAGACGGCGTTCTACGGCCGAATCCAGGCGCTGATCGGCGAATTCGCGGAGCTGCGCTCGGTGCGGGAGGCGATAGCGCGCCTGGCGGAGACCCTGCAATGTCCGGCGGCGGTGATCGGGGCACGCAAGGGCGTGATCGCCGCGTCGACATCCGGTCAGCTCGTGACCTTTCCGGACGCGGCGCTGCGCAACATCGACCGCATCCTCGTCGCCCACGAGATTGCCGACCGGCTGCCTGACACCTATGCCGCGATGCGGCAGCACAAGGTCGCGGCCATCGTGCCCTTCCATGCCGCGAGCGAGAGCGCCGCCGGCTGGCTGCTGCTGGGCGAGCCCTTCAGCGAGCGGGTGTATACGGCGCGCGACTTTCAGCTGGTCGAAAAGCTGTTCGACAAGCTCGGCGAGTTCATGCTGGACGATCTCGCATTGTTGCGTCGTCAGCTCAGCGACGCGCTGCACGACAATCGTACCCTGGGGCGGCGAGTGCAGGAGCTCGAAAGCGAAATGGCGAAGCTCCGCAAGGACAACGCCGCGCTGCACAACGAGCGGTCGCGGTGGCTGGACGCCAAGACCCGCGACGTCGGCGCGGGCGTGGAACGACATGCGCAGCGGAATATAACCGCGAGCGACGACGCCATGCCTTCGAACCTGACGCTGGATGGCTACCTGTCGCGTGTCGAGGCGCGGCTTATCGAGGACACCTTGCGGCAGTGTCGCGGCAACAAGTCCGAGGCGGCGCGGCTGCTCGGGCTCCGTCCAAATACCCTCCACTACAAGATGGCCCGTTACGGCATTGTCGTAGACCCCGACGCCTGATAGAGTGTGAGCGCGCCAGGGAATCGGGTGCGTCATCGTTCTGTTGTGCCCCTTTCCTTTTGCATTTCAAGCTGTCGGTCCGCGAGTCCGTTGTTGTACCAAGCATTCGCAGGGAGCTATCGCTGTGACTTCCTATCTACACGAACTGCCTTCGCTTTTCGCGCTAATTGCCAAGTTCGTGCTGATCGGCTATGCCGTTCGTTCGCGCATACGCAGTCCGCTGGCGCGGCTGTTCCTGTTCCTGCTGGTCTTGTTTTCCCTGCTGAACCTGGTCGAGCTTGCAGGGATAAATGTCCATGCGCGATTCGGGTTGATGCCGATAACTGAACAGTTTGGCTTCGCCTATTTCGCGATCATACTGATCACACTGCCGGCAATCTTACATGTAGCCTTGCGACTGAACACCGATTCGGTGCGTGACCCACATTGGCGGCCGTACTACGCAATCCTTTATTTACCTGCCCTCCCGTTGGCGTGGTTGCTGCTGTTTACCGACGAGATCATCGTCGGCTTTGAGGCGTTCAGGTACTCGATGATGCGTGTGCCCGGACCTCTCTATTTCTTGCTGGAGGCGTTTGCGCTGGCGTGTCTGGCCGGCGCGATCGCCTGCCTCATCTACGGCGCAAGGAGCTCACGCGCCAACGCGGCGGCACGTACGCGCAATCGCCTGTGGTTACTGGGGCTCCTGCCGTTGGCTGTTATGATCATGTATCTGATCGTGGCCGACCATATTGGCTGGCCGAAATTCACCACGACGTTCTACACGCCCCTCGCCATAACCTTCTTTCTGATCGTCACGACCTTCGCCATCCATAGCCACCGCGTTCAGGCGCTGCTGCCGGCGGTGCGGCAGGGGATGCTGGTACCGCGGCTGTTCGATCCGGAATTTTTCGTGCCGGGGTCGGAAGTACGCAAGCGCAAGAACGCATTCTACGCGCAGATCCGCGACGCCATCGTCGAGATCGCGACCTTGAAGTCGCTGCAACAGGTGGTGCGCCGGCTGGCCCGGGCGCTGCAATGCCCCGTCGCGCTGGTGACGGACAGCGACGGTCTCGCCGTGTCGTTCGGTGTGCGCAAGCTCGCGGCCTATCCCGGGGAGGAGTTGCACAAGGTCGACCGGATGCTGGTGGCCGACGAGATCGCCGATTCCTCGCCCCGGACCTACCGGGCGATGCGCGCCCACAAGCTCGCGGCGATCGTGCCGTTTCGCACCTGCGGTCCGCGGCCGTCCGGATGGCTGTTGCTGGGCGATCCGTTCAGCCGCCATGTCCACACGGCGCGCGATTTCAAACTCGTCGAGACGCTGTTCGAGTCGCTTGCCGAGCGCCTGAAGGACGACTTCGCCGCGCTGCGCCGCCAACTGGGCGACGTGCCGGCCGACAACATCGCGCTGCGGCGCAGACTGCACGAGCTCGAAGGAGAGATTGCCCGGCTGCGCAAGGAGAACGTGATGCTGCAGCGCGAACACGCGCCGCGCCTCGCGGGCGCGGCGCGCGATCCGGCCCGCACTTTCCCGAAAGGCGCAATCGCGTCGGATGCCGCCGAGTCGACGGGCCCCACCCAGGGGCTGACGCTGGCTCGGTACCTTTCACTGATCGAGGCGCGCGTGATCGAGGAGACGCTGAGGCACTGTCACGGCAACAAGTCGGAAGCGGCCCGCCTGCTGGGTCTGCGGCCGAACACGCTGCACTACAAGCTGGTTCGTTACGGCATTGCCGCGGAAGACGAGCCGGCCTGACGTCACGCCACGTAAAGCTATGGCGCGAGATGTCGATTACCCGAGCGTTATGCTCACCTACCGGTTGACGCAGATCAACACTGCATGCGATCACCGACCAATGACGGATCGGATCGCGCCTTTCGTCGGGACGTATCGCGTGCGGCCCGGCAGCGTCCGTATATTAGTCTACGCTGATGGAGACGGAAACAGCGGTGCGCGGGCGAAGACGGGGGTCGGATCCTCCGCACCTAAGGACGGGGTGCGATGAACATACTGACAGCAATGACGCGTGGCGTATTGGGTGCGTTTCTCTTTCTGGTATTTCTCCCTATCAGTGCAACGGCCGCGGACAAGCCGCCGCCGGCGGTGCCCACCAAGGCGTCTTACCAGCCGTCACCGCCGCCCGGTGCAAGGCGTGAGCCGCCGCCGCTGGTGCTGAGCGCCGCGCCGCGCGAGACGGGCGACGAGGGCGTCGAACGCTTCGCGCCGCTGGCCGAGTATCTCAGCGCCGTACTCGGCCGGCGCGTCGAGTATCGTCACCCCGGCGACTGGGGCGTGTACCGCACGCAGATGCTGCGCGGCGCCTACGACATCGTGTTCGACGGCCCGCACCTCACCGGCTGGCGGGTACAGCACCTCGACTACCACGTGCTGGCGCGCTTCGCCGGCGGCTTCGAGTTCGCGCTGATCGTGCGTCGCGACAACGCGCGCGCGACCGACATCGCCGCGCTCAATGGGCGCACGCTGTGCGCGCACGCGCCGCCGAACTTCTCGGCGGCGGTCGCGCTCGCGTTGTTCGACAATCCCGTGCGCCAGCCGGCGATCATCCTCACCGAGGGCTGGGCGAACATATTCCAGGGCGTGACCAGCGGCCGCTGCGAGTCCGGCATTATTCCGATCGACGAACTCGCCCAGCGCGATCCGCAGGGCCTGGTAGTGCGCGCGCTGTACCGCTCGCCGTCCTACCCGAACCAGGCGTTCTCGGCCGGCCCGCGCCTGACCGCCGCCGAGCGCGAGCGCCTGGCGCGCGCGCTCACCGCGCCCGAGGCGGACGCCGCGCTCGGCGCCATCCGCCGGCACTACGGCATGCGCCAGCAGCTCGTCACCGCCAGCAACGCGCAATACCACGGCCTGGCGCGCTTCCTCGAAGACGAGTGGGGCTTCGACGCGCCGCGTCCCTGACGGGCCCGTCAGCGTGCCACCTTGCGCCTGCTTTCCTCCGGCGCCACGGATAGCCGCAACCCGAGATTGTGCAGCAGCGCCATCAGCGTCCGCAGCTTCGGGTTGCCATCCTCGCTCAATGTCTTGTAAAGGCTTTCGCGCCCGACGCCCGTCTTGCGGGCGAGCGCCGCCATCCCATGCACCTCGGCCACGGTGCGAAGCGCGAGCAGAAATCCCTCCTCGTCTTTCTCGACGAGAGCTGCTTCAAGATAGGCCGCCGCATCGCGAGGGTCGCGCAGCGCTTTTCTCAGGGTGGAGTTATACGGTCTCATTGCCATACTGTACGTTCAGCTGTGTCAATTCATTTCAGGACTTTCCGGTTTTCCTCAACGGCGCCCGCTTGTCATGGGTACCTCGGGCTATTTCAGGCAAAGGCTGATTTTGCGCCAAAAGGTGCATTTTTTCACCTTCAGCTCTGGCTGCCAGTGTACGCGCCGTCAACGCGGATCCTGTGTAGATTGCCCGTTCATAGCAGCCGCATAATCCGATATCACGCGTGCCTCGCGCGATCTTAATGTGTGTGACGGATCCTTTTCAGGGAACGAAGGGATCCGATGCGCTTCAGGGTCATTGGCCCAATTACAAGGGTGGTCACGTTCGCCGAGGGATCGGGCATACGCGAGCGTCGTCGGCTGAACCGGGTGTATGGCCACGGACGTTGGCGTAAACGCAAGGGCATCGCGCGGGTTGAGTTCGCGGATGGAAGCGTCTTTACCGCTGAGCTACACTGGTACGAGGCCAGCGGGATCGGTCAGAAAGGAACTGAAGGTTAAACATCTGCTTGATTGACCCAACCATGCATACGACCAGCGCTACCTACCAGTTCGTTATCTGCGTCCGGAACGACGGCTACCCGGCGGCACTCGAGCCGCGCAAGCTCTACCAGCGTCTGCGCGACGACCTCGCTGAACAACACGGGCAGATGCGCGTCATCGACGAGTCCGGCGAGGATTATCTCTATCCGTGCGACTACTTTATCGACGTCGAACTGCCGGCCGATGCTCAACAGGCAGTGATTCGGGCGGCGTAGGGTGGGGGTGATGTAGGCCGGCCACGGTCAGAATCAAGCTCCGTTATCGGAGCAATCCACGATGAACCTGGTGGGTCCACAAGTGCGACATTTGCGGGAAGCCCAGAACATGACCCAAGAAGAACTCACGGCGCGGTGCAATCTCGTCGGGCTCAACATCAGCCGCAGCACGCTTGCCAAGATTGAATCCCGGGTCAGACGGGTAACGGATCAGGAAGCGGCTTTATTGGCCAAGGCGCTCAAGATTTCCGTTGATGTCCTCTATCGGCACAAGAACTGAACCAGGCTCTACGATTGCGGCGGAGCCGGGCCGGGGGACTTGCTCGGATCCGGCGGCAGCTGCCACGACACCGCCGTGGTCGCGATCAGCACCAGCACGCCGACCACGACCAGCGCGGTCACCGGCGAGACACCGCGCGCGGCGGCCAGGGTGTAGGCGCCGACGGCGGCGAGCATGGCGAGGTTTTCGAAGAAGTTTTGCAGGGCGACGGCGCCGCCGCTGCCGATGGTCTTGTGGCCGATCTCCTGCAGCGCGGCGTTGACCGGGACCATGAACAGCCCGCCGCATAATCCGATTGCGACCAACGCCATGCGCGCCGGCCACAGGCTCTCGGTCAGGCTGAAGAGCAGGATGCACCAACCCATGGCGTAGGCCGCGAGGCGCGCACGGCGCAGACGTTCGATGGGAATGAGCCGTGGCACGAGCACGGCGCCGACCACGATGCCGGCGGCCAGCGCCAGGGTGAGCTCGGCGATATCGGCGGCGCTGCGCGTCATCAGCACCAGCGGCGCCCAGGCGACCAGCAGCAGGCGCAGCACCGCGGCCGAGGCCCAGAACAGGCTGGACCCGAGCATGGCGAAGCGCGCGCGGTGGCCGGCGAACAGGCGGCGCATCATGTCGAGGAAATGCCGGATGCCCGGGCGCTCGCCGGTGCAGCGCGGGTCGGTGTAGGGAATCAGCAAGGTCACGGCGATGGACAGCACGAAGCACAGGCTGACCATCATCAGGGCGACCGACAGCGACTGATCCGCGACTGTCGCACCCACCACCGTACCGGCGACGATGGCGACGATGGTCGAGCCCTCGATCAGGCCATTGGCGCGAACCAGTTGATGGTGCCCGACCATCTCCGGCAGGATGCCGTACTTGGCCGGGCCGTAGACCGCCGCGCCGACGCCGACCAGGGCATAGGCCGCGATCGGCTCGATGCCGGCGAGCATCAACAAGGCACCGCTGGCCTTGAGGCCGTTGCCGATGATCAGCACGCTGCGCTTCGGCCGCCTGTCGGCGAACGGACCGACCCAGGGTGCGAGCAGCACGAACGCCACCAGGAAGGCGCTCTGCAACGCCGGCACGTACCAATCGTCCGCCCGGCCCTGCTGCAGCACCATGGCGATGGCGGTGAACAGGATCGCGTTGTCGGCGAAGGCCGACAGGAACTGTGCGCCGAGCAGCGCGTAGACGCCGCGGTTCACGCTTGGACTCCGGCGGCGACCAGCGCCTGCACCCCGGGGTAGTCGATCTTGCCGCTGCCGAGCAGCGGCATGCTCTTGGTCACGACAATCTTTTTCGGCACGGCGATCTCGCCGACGCCCTCGCCGCGCGCATGGCCCAGCAGCTCGGCGCGGCTGGCGTCGCTCTGGGTCGTGACCAGCACCAGCTGCTCGCCCTTCTGGGCGTCGGGCAGGGTGACGACCGCGTGCAGCGCGCCCGGCCACATGCGCGTCGCCAGCTCCTCGGCGGCGGTCAGCGAGACCATTTCGCCGCCGACCTTGGCGAAGCGCTTGGCGCGGCCGAGTATCGTCACGAAACCCTCGGCGCTGATGTCGACGATGTCGCCGGTGTCGTACCAGCCGTCACCGAGGTCGTGGCTCGGCGGCACCAGCTCCCCGGGACGGTCGGCCAGCAGGTAGCCCTTCATCACGTTCGGGCCGCGCACCACCAGGCGCCCGCCGCGGTCGATGCCCGGCACCGGCAGCAGTTTGTGCTCGATGCCGGGAAACAGCCGCCCGACCGTGCCGGCGCGGTAGTCCATCGGCGTGTTGGTCGACAGCGCCGGGCTGGTCTCGGTCGCGCCGTAGCCCTCGAAGATGCGCAGCCCGAAGCGCTCGGCCCAGACGCGGCGGGTGTCCTCGTGCAGCTTTTCGGCGCCGGCGAACACGTAGCGCACGCTGTAGAAATCGTAGGGATGCGCGTAGCGCGCGTAGCCGGCCAGGAAGGTGTTGGTGCCGAACAGAACCGTGGCGTTGATGTCGTAGGCGACCTCCGGGACGATGCGGTAGTGCAGCGGCGACGGATAGAAGAACACGCGCATGCCCGACACCAGCGGCAGCACGCTGCCGGCCATGAGGCCGAAGGAATGGAACAACGGCAGCGCGTTCAGGATCACGTCCTGGGCGCTGAACGGCACGCGCGCGGCGATCTGCTCGCAATTGGACAGGATGTTGGCGTGCGAGAGCACCACGCCCTTGGGCGCGCCCTCCGAGCCCGAGGTGAACAGCACCACGGCCGGGTCGTCGGGCCGCGCGCCGCGGCCGAGGCGGCGGTAGGCGGCGCGCGCGAAGAATCCATTGACCAGTCCGGCGAGCTTGTCCCAGGCGGTGATGGCGCCGCGCAGATCCTCGAGAAAGATCACCTTCACGTCCTGCTGC